>CAYZVQ010000229.1:6682-8102 GCA_964481925.1 uncultured Acidimicrobiaceae bacterium | reverse complement strand
ACCTCCAACAACTGCGCCCACGGGTAGGCGTAGGACGAGTCGTACGAGCCGACCAGGGACCCGACGGCACCGCTGGCGAACTCAAGCGCCACGGCGAGGGTCGAGTAGACGCCTTGGGTCTTGTTGGTCATCTGGGCCATTACCGAACGGACCGGGCCGCACAGCAGCTCGAGCATGTCCAGGCCGTGGCACTGCGTCTCGATCAGGTTGGCGTGGGGGTGCAGGCTGGTCCCAGGCTCTCCGCCGAACCGCCAAGTGGCAAACACAAGCTCACCCAGCTCGCCGGCGTCAATAGCCCCCTTGGCCCTGCGCACGGGCTCGGCGAAGCGATGGTTGAAATTGATGGCGAAGAAGAGATCTCGGCGGGCGGCCGCCTCGATCAGCTCGTCGGCCTGGGCCAGGTCGAAGACCAACGGCTTTTCGACGAGCAACGGCACGCCGGCCTCGATGACTTCCAACGTCGCTTCGAAGTGCCCCTCGTTTGGCAGGGACATGGTCACCAGGTCCGGACGCTCGCTGGCCAGCATTTCGCCGATAGAGGTGTAGGGACGGGCACCCCATTGGGCGGCCCTTTCCTCAGCCCGCTCCCGGCGCCGGGCGACGACGGCGCACAACAAAGAGGCTGGGTGAGCGGAAAAGACCCGCGCGTGCTGTTGGCCCCATTGTCCCGCGCCGATGACGGCCACCCTGGTCGGCGCCTGCGCCCCTCCGGTCGCCGTCATGCGCCCAGTTCCTGGGTCACGACTACCTTTCCAGACTCTCCCGACAAGAAGATCTTGAACGCCTCGGTGATCTGGGCGACATCGAAGCGATGAGTGATCACTCGCGCTATAAGGGCTCGGTTGTCCCGCAATAGCTCGAGGTTGCGCGCCATCTCCTCGTAGCGGAAGTACTCACTGCCGAGGACGGCGCGCTCGGGGGCGATGAGCTCGTCCGAAACGGCCATCTCAAGTGTCTCACCGTGGCCCACGCACACAAGGACACCGCGCTTGGCCAGCGCCGCCAAGGCTCCCTTCCGGGCCGCTAACTTCCCCGTCGCATCGAAGGCCACGTCGCTGGGCTCGAGACCGGCCAGGGCTTCGGGTTGGGAGGCGTCGACGGTGCGGGCGCCGAACGACTCCGCATAGTTAAGCCGCCAAGGCGAGATATCGCTTATGCAGACCGGGAAGTCGCTGCCGAAGGTCAACTTGCACATAACGAGCAGGCCGAGCCCTATGGGCCCAGCACCGGCGATGTAGGCACACTCGATGTCGGGGCGCACCAAGCTGGCGCGAGCAATGGCGTGACTGCTAGTCCCCATCACGTCGAGCAACATCGTCGCCTCGACCAGGTCAGTCCCTGCGTCCACAGCGAAGAAGTTGCTCTCGTGCACCACCTCGTAAGGGCCGTAGCCACCATCGTGAGTGAACCCCATGTCCGC
>CAYZVQ010000229.1:0-6582 GCA_964481925.1 uncultured Acidimicrobiaceae bacterium | reverse complement strand
TGGTCGGTCGTCGCTCGAGGTCGCCCTCGGCGTCGGGCTCCAAGCGGTACAACCCCATACGGCGCAGGAACGGCGCCACCGGCCCACCCGGCACGCCGAGCGGGGCGACAGGGTGCGGCGGCTGCCCCTCGCCGTCCCGTCGGTAGAATTCTTCGACCACTGAACCGCCCGACGCCCAGCTCCAGTCGACGAAGTCAATGAACGGCCACCAGGTGACCCCGACTATTGGGACACCCTCACTGCGCAGGCCCCTAAGCCCTCCGACCAGCTCGTCGACCCAAGCACACTGCTCGTCGGGACCGCCTTCGACAGCCGTTTCGGTCACCATCAGCGCCAGCCCGTAGGCCATGTGTGCCCGGCGCAGCTCTTTCACCAGGGGCTCCAGGCCGCCGTCCACGGCCACATGAACGGTCGTGCCGTCCAACCTCACGATTTCTCGGCCGGACAGTTCTGGGTAATAGTTGAGCCCGAGCACGTCCGGACGTTGCCCGCCGTCTCTCAAGCGCTCAAGAGAAAGGGCGTCCACGCCGTGGCGGACGAGCCAGGCCCAGTCCTCGTCGTCGGGGCCGACCTGGCCGAGCA
Organism: uncultured Acidimicrobiaceae bacterium; assembly: GCA_964481925.1. GTDB lineage: Bacteria > Actinomycetota > Acidimicrobiia > Acidimicrobiales > Palsa-688 > Fen-671. The sequence continues at coordinate 6,000 of CAYZVQ010000229.1, read as the reverse complement.
GAAGTCGCGTAGGCAACCGAGCACGCCGTTCCCAGAGACGGACCTCCTCGGCCAGTGACGGGTCTTCGGTCTGGTAAGCCTGGACGGCCTCCACGTGCACGATCTCTGCTGCGCTGTCCGCCTCGCGTATGGCTCGTATTGCGTCTTGTACGCCGGTCATCAGCGCCACGACCACTGCGGCCCAACCATTGTCCCCGTGGAGGTATGGCGGCCAGATGCCACGCAACCCACAAAACGAGGCCGTCACCAGTGGCTCGTTCAGGGGTGTGTAGGCACCTATCGCACCCCGGTACCGAGCGGCGAAGGCATGCGCGTACTCAGCCAGGGCGACGGGGAAGCCGGGATCTATGAACGACCCCGCCAACCAGGTGGGTGCCCCGTAATGAACCAGGTCGACGATGACATTTATCTTCACCCGCTCGACTAGGAACTCGACGACTTCGTCCGTCCATGACCAATCGAAGACGCCCAGTGCCGGGTTGACGCGGTGCCACGGGAAACCGTAACGAAGCGCCGTAGCCCCGGTGGCGCCGGCACGGAGCAAGTCCTCGCGCCATTGCTGGGTGTGGCCAGTGAGCTCGTGCTCATTTAGGACGAGGCCCCCTTTTCGCAAAGGCGACCCGATCGCGGTGTCTTCGATCCCCACCGCGAACACGAGCTCGTCGCCGGCCTTCAGCCGGGCGCTCACCCCTTCAACCCTGTCGTCGCGATGCCCTGGGTGAAGTAGCGCTGGGCGAGGGCGAACGCCACCGCCAGCGGGAGCAAGCTGATCAGCGCTCCGGCCATGAGCACGCCGTGCTCGACGACGTACTGCCCGGCAAACAATGTGAGCCCGGCCGGGAGGGTGCGCATATTTGTGGTCGAGGTGACGACGAGCGGCCAGAGAAAGTCGTTCCAGTTGTTCATGAAGTAAAAGACAGCCAGTGTGGCCAGCGCCGGCTTGGCTAGGGGCAACATGATCCTCGAGTATATGTACCACTCCGAGGCCCCTTCAGCCTGCGCCGCCTCGTCGAGCTCCCGGGGGACGGTAATAAAGAACTGACGCAGCAGGAAGATCCCAAAGGCGCTGGTGGCCCGGGGGACGATCAGGCCCTGGTACGTGTTCAACCAGTGCATTTTGAAAAGAAGCTCGAACACTGGCACCAACGTCACCTGGAACGGGACCATCAACGTGGCTAGTACCAGGTAGAACGCCAGCGTCCTACCCGGGAAGCGCAGCCGCGCCAGGGCGTAGGCAGCCAACGAGTCGAAGAACACCGAGCAAACAGTCACGCCTCCGGCAAAGACGACAGAATTGACCAGCAGCCGGAAGAAGGGGAGCTCGTGCCAGATCCCCACGTAGTTGGCAAACGTCGGATGGGTAGGCTGCAGCCTCAGGGGGTAGCCGAAGATATCGCTCTCGGGCTTGAAGGACGCGCCCAGCATCCACAGGAAGGGCAGGGCGATTATTACCGCTCCTCCGAGCAACAGCGCCCATTTGGTCCAGCGCGACAGCCCCCACCACCACCCGCCCCGGCGCGCCCACACGGGTACGTCGGAGGCAGCCGCCTTCTTTGCTTCGGCGTCCCTGTGCACTTGGGCTGAGGCCATCAGTTCACCTCTCTATAGCGGAACAGCCGGAGCTGGAGCATCGAGATCGCCAGGATCAGCAGGAACAGCACCCAGGACAGGGCGGCGGCATACCCGGGGTTCGCATAATCGAATGCCTCCAAGTAGATGTAGGTAACCAGGGTCTCGGTGTGGAAGATCGGGCCGCCTCCCGTCATGACGTAGACCGAGTCGAACAGCTGCATCGAGGTGATCGATGCTATGACCGACGCGAAAAGCATGCTCGGACGGAGCATCGGCAGTACCACCCGGCGGAACCGCGCCCAGGGCCCGGCCCCGTCGAGGGTAGCTGCCTCCAGCAATGGCTCGGGGACGTCCTGAAGAGCAGCGAGGAAAATGACCATGGAGAAACCGACGCTTTTCCACACCCCGACCAGGATCACCGACGGAAGGGCCCACGTCGTGCTCTGCAGGAAGTCGATATCCGGGAGGCCGACAGCGACCATGGCATGGGTGATGATGCCTATCGTTGGGTCGAGAAGGAACTTCCACACGATCCCCATCGTCGCCAGTGACGAGATCACCGGGAAGAAGTAGACCGACCGGAAGAACTTGTTGATAAACGTATTGCGCTGTAAGGCGACGGCCAGGGCCAGCCCTAGGCCCACCTGGAGCGGCACCACCGCGCCTGTATAGATGGCGGTATTGCGCAGGTCGCCCCAAAAGCGAGAGTCGTGCCACAGTTCCCTGTAGTTCTGCAGCCCCACGTAGGGCTGAACGGTGGCGAAGAACGACCAGTTGTGCAAGCTCATCCAAAAGGAACTGACGATCGGGTAGCCAACAAAAACGACCAAGATCGTCACGCTCGGCACCAAGAACACGTACGCACGCGCATGGCGGCGCAGCCGGACGGCCCGGGGACGGTGGCGGGCCGCGACCGGGGCCGCCCCGAGCGAGAGGGCCGCGCCCTGTTTCACAGGATCACGCTGCTGGGTCTTTGCAGAATCGAAGGCTCCTGGTCATCGTTTGGCCACGTGGCCGGCAAGGACGCTCGCTTTGCCATTCCGTGCCTCAATGCTAACCACAATGGTCGAGCACCGCGCGAGCCGCCCGCCGGAGAGGCAGAGTGCCTGTCCGTACGGGCGGCCGGCGCCGCTTAGCCGCAGTTATGAGGTTGGGGCCTTTGCCCTTACTTGCAACCCACGGCTTGGTTGAGCTGTTCGCTGGCAGCCTTCAGCACGGTGGCGACGTTGCCCCCCCGCTCGGCCTGTTCGATGGCCGGAGAGAAGATGCTGGAGTCGACGTAGTTGAAGTTTGCCAGGGTGGGCAGGTAGAACTGGGCATCGGGGCTTTCAGCGGCGAAGCCGGCCACGTAAGGGTTCTTGGTCAGGCCCGGGTAATTGGCCATGTCGGTCCGCGACGGCGGGTAGCCAACGCCCTCGGCCAGACCAGCCTGCGCCGGCTTGCTCATCCACCAGGCAAAGAACGTGAGCGCAGCGGACAGGTTCTTCGATTTGGCATTTACGACCATGGGGACGGTGCTCGCCGTTGTGACCAGCTTGCCGATAGCCCCGACGGGGACGGGCGCCAACCCGAAGTTCACCTTCGCGGGGACGTACTCCCCGATCGCCCAGGGGCCATTGATCTCCATCGCTGCCTTTTGGGCTGAGAACAGGTTGTCGGCATCCTGGCCGGCGAGGCCAACCTGAGTGATCTGGTCCTTAACGATGAGGTTCGCCCAAGTACTAACGGCCTGGACGGTCTTCGGGCTGTCTAGGTCCGAGCAACCGGTGGCGTTGAGAATATTGCCGCCGTTGGCCCAGATGAAGATGGGCCACATGGCGATCGTAGAGTGGTCGGCGATAGCCATTCCGTACTGGGTGACCCGTGAGCCGGACTTGACTGTCAGCTTGACCGCGTCCTGCTGGAGCTGGGCCATGGTCTTGGGCGGACCGGCGATCCCGGCCTTGGCGAACAGGGTCTTGTTGTAGTAGAGCTCCAAGGTTGCCCAGTTCGCCGGTGCGGCATAAAGGTGACCGTTAACAGTGAAGGCGGCCTTGATGGCGGGCGGGATGACGCTGGCCGGTACCTGGTCCGGGCCGCTGCCCAGCAACGAATCGATCGGTGCGATCAGTCCTTCTTTGATGTACTCCCTTATCGTGCCCACGTTGTAGTCAGGTGTGGCTATATCAGGGCCGGCGCCGGTCGCCATTGCCGTTGGCAGTTTTTGGGCGATCGTGTCCCATGGTTCGATCGTCATGTCAACTTGGATGTCGGGGTGTGTCTGGTTGAACTCCTTGACTAGCGCAACATAGGTCGGCTCGTCCCCTCCGGTGAAGCCGGCCCAGTAGGTCAGCGTCACCTTGCCGCTACTGGCGGCGAAGGCTGCCGGTACTCCGACGCCGGCGAGGCTAGCGGAAATACATGCCGCCGCCCCCAATAGTGCCACTTTTTTCCTCATTCTGAGGCTCCCCTTTCATTCGTTTGTCGCTCGGTTGCTGTTTGTGTTTCTCCCGTAGGACCTTGCCGGAGCGAAGTGCCTGGTGCTAGCCCAAAGGTCGAGCGCACCCGCACGAGTTCCGGACGACAAGCTCTGTCGGCAACAAGGTGACGGGCTGGTCCGGCAGCCGGCCACCTATCAATTCGAGTAGGCGTAGTGCCGCCACCGAACCGACCTCGGCCATGTCGCCTTGGACCGATGTCAGGGCCGGCTCGACATATCGGGCCAGGGGTATGTCGTCGTAGCCGACCAGGAGCACGTCGCCAGGGACGCTGAGGCCGATGGCCTGAAGTGCCCCCCGAGCGCCAAGGGCCATCTGGTCGTTGGCCGCGAATATGGCCTCGAAAGACGTGCCCCGTCGCACCAGGTCCTCGACGGCACGAGAACCGCTCTCATCGGAGTAGTCGCCTTCGATCTCCAAGGCTGGTTCGGGAGCGATAGCCGATGCCATAAGAGCGTTCCGGTAGCCCGTCAGTTTGTCCTGCGCCGATTGGTGGCCCAGAGGGCCAGAAATGTGGGCGATCCTGCGGACGCCGTGGGCCTCGAGCAGGTGACGAGTGGCGACCTGGCCCCCATGGCAGTCGTCGAGGCTTACGGCCGTTGCCCGGGCCACGTGCGGGGCGCGTCCAACAATCACGATGGGGTAACCGGACCGGGCGAGGCCAATGACATTGGCATCGGCGACGGCAGCTGAGGCCACTATCACCCCGTCGGCTTCTCGCCCGTTCATGAACCGGCGGTAGGCCGACGCTTCGTCCTCTTCTGTGCGAGAGGTCGACAAGATCGTCGAGAGGTCGTTGTCCGCGGCAACGGACACAATGCCGTCGAGAAGGGCGGTGAGAGTGGGATGTGAAAATACGTGCTGGCTGGAGTGCGGCAGGACAACGGCTATGGCGCTGACACGGCGACTGCGTAGCGCACGACCTGCAGAATGAGGGACGTACCCTAGCTTCATCGCCGCAACGCGGACGGCGTCCTTGGTGGCCGCGGACACACGGGGGTTGCCCGCAAGTGCCATCGATGCCGATGTCACCGAGACCCCCGCCAAATGGGCGACGTCCTTGAGCGTGCAACGCCCAACCAGTTGCTCCATCTGTCCTTCCTTGCTGAATCGGTTCAGCTGCCGACGCCATCCATGCGTGCATGTTTGGCTATGCCGGATGTCAAATCGATTTGACAACATAGCGTGAGGTCCGGCGCTTGTCAAGGCGGTCCGCCTAACTGCTGTGGAGCAAAGGTAAATATCCTGATGGCTGCATCGATGTGAAGGCTTTCACCTACCGCACAATGCTGTTCGACTTCCCACCGCCATCGAGGTTGGTCCGGCGAACTGGTAATGAAGATCCACCGGCCGGTCCAGCGTGACGGCGACGGGCTCGAGCCGCCCACCGGTGCCTAATGGGCCAAAGTGAATCGATTCACATAAGTCCCAGACGTCCCTACCTCCGTCCTGGTGCGAGCGCCATCGCCCTTTCCGCGGGCTGAAAAGCCAGGTCCCGGCGCCGCCGCCAAGGTCGTGGCCAGCCGCCCCGACGCGAACCTGTCGTGAGCGAGCTTTGGCCCAGTGGATTGCTGAGCGGGTGACGGGCGCCCGCTCCGCGTGGCAGACCGGCCGGCTTACTCCGCCCTTAGGACCAAGGCGGCCGGGGTCCGGGCGGCATAGGCCCCGGGGAACCCAGCCACGGCATTCGCCAGGACGAAAGCGGCCGCGGCCACTAAAACCAGAGATAGGGCAGGTACGGGGGCATCGGGCACGGCGTCGATACTGCGGGCGAACAGGTCCCACAGCCACCCGCCTAAGGCCGTGCCCACGGGCAGGCCGACCACCACACCAATGGCTACGGCAATGGTGGACTGCCAGGCCACTGTCCAGCCCAGTTGGGCCCGGGTAAAGCCTAAGGCCTTGAGCAGGGCCAGGTCGCGACGCCGGCGCCGCACCGATGCCACTAGGG
>CAYZVQ010000228.1:0-8242 GCA_964481925.1 uncultured Acidimicrobiaceae bacterium | reverse complement strand
CGGCCGGGCGGCGCTGCCCAAGGCAGTTTCGGGCTCGGTGAAGTCCTCGCAGTAACAGTTCCCCCATACGGCAACGGCCGGGACGGTGCGCGCAAACGCCATCCCGGCCGTTCGCCGTTAACACGACATACGCGCCCCTAGGGCAGGGCCGCCAGCAGGTGGGCCAGGATCTCTTCCTCGTGGCCCGGCCCGGCCCCCAAGGCCACTTCGGCCAGCTCCGCCCCGGCCCGGGCGCGCTCGGCCGGGGCCAACCGGAGCAGGCCCAGGAGATCGGCCGGCTCCCAGCGCAAAAGGCAGGCACACTGGAACAACGAACCGTGGCGGGTGCGGCGCTGCGAGACGCCCACCACCTTGCGCCCTCCGGGCCCGGTCACCTCACCGCCGGCCAGGCCGGCGAAACACACCAGGGCCGACCATTCGCGGCGCCACATAGGCCCTTTCCACACCTCGAAGGCGCCGGGCCCGGTCCGGCGCAAGGCGGCCGCCCACGCTTCGCCCACCCACCAGGCCGCTTGCCCGACATCGGCGCACCACAGGGGGTCGGTGCTCGGGACGACCAGGTCGACCCAGACCGAGCCGCCCGGCTCGACCAGCACGGCGCCCCCACCGCTGCGGCGGCGCACCACCTGAGCCCCGGCGGCGGCACAGGCATCAGGGTCGACGGTGCCCTCGGGCTGCCCGCTGCCGAGCACCACGGCCCGGTCAGCCGGTTGGTAGGCGTGAGCCACCCGGGCAGGGACAGGGCCGGCCACCAGGGCGGCCGAGCGGGCGTGCAGTTGGGCTACGGTGCCCCCCACCCGGCGCAACTCAAAAGGCATCAGGCCGACAGCGCGGCCGCGCCCTCCTCTGACATGTTAAGCTGGACCACCGGAGCCGGCAACCCGAGGTACGGTTCCCAGTCCGGCAGCACTGCGCCGAGGGCCGCCAGAGCCCACTGCCGGCCTCGGGGGGCGCTCGGCTGATGGCGTAGCTTCATCCCCGTCTCTTCCAGCATGTGGTCTCGTTTGCGGGCGTTGCAGCGCCGGCAGGCGGCCACAACGTTGTCCCAGGCATGAGGGCCGCCCTTGGAACGGGGCACGATGTGGTCGATGTTCTCCGCCTGTGCGCCGCAGTACTGGCAACGGTGGCCGTCCCGAGCGAATATTGCCCGCCGGCTCAGCGCCACGTGGGCCAGGTGGGGCACCCGCACGAAGTAGCTCAGGCGAACCACGGATGGCTCCGGCACGCTCACCCGGGCTGAATGGAACACCCGCCCGGTGGCGGCCAAGGGCTCGGCCTTGGCCTGAAGGACCAACAGCAGAGCTCTCCTGGTGGGCACTACGCAGAGCGGCTCGTAAGTGGCGTTTAGGACGAGCGCTCGCGACATGTCCGCCTACCTTCGTATGAGAGGTACGGGGAAAGGGCTACCCGCCCTGGCGGCCATGGTCTCGGCGGGCATAACGCGAACTTAGCGCGCCAGGGCCCGCATCCAGCGGCACCATTCGAGGTAGCCGATCAGCTCCGACCGGGACAACCGCCCGCCCTCCGGACCGTACATGGCCTCGAGGCGCAGGTCCATGTACTGACGCGTCGGCTTGGGCAGGGGAGGCCAGCGGCCCCACCACGCCGGCGGCACCACGGCGCGCCACTGGCGCACGGCGGTGACCCAGAGCGACGGCCTGCGGGCCAGCTCGGCCAGCGCCCCTTTCCCGAACGGGACCATTGCCCAATGCTAAGGCGCCCGCCGGGCCCAAGCCGGCTACTCGGCCGCTCATCCGGCGGGCTATTCGGCCGGCTATTCGGAGGCGGGCGGGAACCCGAAGGTGGGCGCCTGGGGCGGGGAGGCCACGTAGAAGTGAGCGGACCAGTCGTCCTGCTCCTTGCCGTTGACCCTGACCTGCCAGCGGTAGATGCCCGGCGACAGCGGCAGGCCGGTGGGCAGCTCCATCATGGACGAGGCCCGACCGGGAAAGCCGGTGGGGACGCCCGAGGGACTGGGGACCATGAGCGTCTGCTCCAGGCGCACCGCCTGGGGCCCGGTCGGCCCGGGGATCTCGACGACATCGCCGTCCTCGGTGAGTAGCTCTATCTCGAGCGTGAGGGACCTGTTGCACATGGCCAGCTCGGCTTCGATCAACACCACGACCACCTGGGGCCCGCTAAGCAGCGGCTGGGCGCCCTCGCCCATGGGAGGCCCCATGGGACGGCGCAACTGGGTCACCGCCCAGCCCACGTTGAGCAGGCTCAACGTACCGTTGTGAGGGTTCTGGGCACCCTTTTCGGCCAGCAGGACGTAGATCTTCACAACAGCCACCGTAGTGGCGCCGTTAGCTCAGGTCCTCGTCGTCCTTGCCCCGGGGCCGGCCTCCCACGCTCCACCACTTCCCCCCGTCGGGACGACGCAGGCGGCCCCACGGATCGGGGCCGACGACCTCGGGGCCGACGCCGGCGCCATCAGGCCCCTGCCGCCCCCACCGGTCGCGCATGAGGCGGCGCAGGCTCTGGACCAGTGCCACCCCGGTGGCGAGCATGATCACGAAGCCCACCAGGCCCAGGACCCACGAGAAGGCGAAGGAAAGCGACAACGCCAGCAGCCCGACGACGAACCCGGCCACCGCCCGCTTGGCGTTGCGGGCCGCCTCCCGGCTGTCGGCCGGCACGCGCAAGGACCGAGCGAGGCCGCGCTCCTGGTGGAACTGGCGCTCGATCTGCTGGAGGATGCGCTGTTCGTGTTCTGAAAGTGGCACCAGTTTTAGACCTCCGTGCCAACCCTCATTCGTTGTCCCTCGTCAGTCGTCGTACGCTCGCCACTTGCCGCAAAGGCTCCTGGCCCAAGACCCCACGGTACACCAGAGCGACCATTTTTAGACCTCGCCCTACCGGCGGCCGGGCACGGCGCCCTCCAGATGCTCCGGCCCAATGCTCCGGGCCAATGCGCGGGCTCAGCGCGGCTTCAGCTGCGCCAGCGCGTAGACGGTCGTCATCGAGCCCAGCCACCCGGCCCACATCACGGGCGTGTACTCGTCGTCGGGGCTGGTGCTCGATGGGTAGCCCTGCCAGTACGAGGTGTTCGCCTGGAACCAGGCCCCGCCGTACCACAGTGGGACCTCGGGGAGGGCCTGAAGGAAATCGGTCTCGAGCTGGGCGTAGATCTGCTGCGCCGCCTTGGTGTCCGAGAGCGGGGTCACCGCCGCTTTTTCGACCAAAGCCCAGGCGGCGGGGTCGGAGTAACGCTCGGCATTGACGCCCGGCTGCTGGTGGCTCTGGAGGGGCAACTGGTACACCGAGTCGAAGTAGGTCCATGGCGTCGAGCTGGGCGCCGGGCCGCTGTCGATCACCATGTCGTAGTTGCCATCGGCGATATCAGAGTCCCGCTGCCCGAGCGGTTTTACGACCACCGCGACGTGCACTCCGACATTGGCCAGCTCCTGGGTGATCGTGGTGGCCGCGTTGACCTGGTCCGTCCAGCCGCCGGGCACCTCGAGGGCAAGGTGCTGGCCCCGGTACCCGGACTCCTTCAGGGACTTCTTGGCCATCGAGACCGAGTAGGAAAACCCGTACCGGTCCACCGCTTTGCTGTCCACGTAGGCCCCCAGGTCAGGCAGGAGGCCGGTCGGGCCGGCCACAGTGACCGCGCCGGTGTAGACGCCGGAGACTATGGTCTTGGGGTCCAGGGCGTAGGCGACCGCCCGGCGGAAGTCCACATTGTTCATTGGTGCTCGGGCCGTGTCCATTTCCAGCCATTCCGTGGCGGCGGGGAGCATGTAGGGAGAGCCCGGGTAATAGGTCTTGATGTCGTACCCGCCCGTCCTGGCAGTGGCCAGGGCGGGGATGCCCCGCAGGAGCTGGTTGCTCCAGTCGGTGCGGCCGTTGAGCAGGTCCGACAGCTCAGTCCCGCTCGAGCCGCTGACCACCGCGCACAGGTACTCGAACTTGAACGACAGCCGTAACTGGGCCGTGGCCCACCAGTGGGGGTTGTCGCGGTAGCAGGCGCCGGTGGGCTTCGTCGTCGCCAGCAACATCGGGCCCGTCGAGACCGGGGACATGTTGGTGCTGCCCAAGGCCGCCCCCGGGGCGAGGTGGGACCACCCGGCCTGCGACAAGACCGGAGCGTGCCAGAGGAACTCCTGCCAGGGGGCGTAGCCGACCGGTGTCTTGAACTCGACAGTGACCGTCCCACCGTTGGCGGTCGCCTTCTGCACGCTGGCGGCGTCGGCATGGAACGGGTCGGCGTCGTCGGTCGCCGCCAGGTTGATCGAGTAGGCGACGTCGGACGAGCTGAGCACGCCGGCCACCAAGCCGCTCCGGTCCTGGACCCAGTCGACACCGGGGCGCACCCCGAGCCGGTAGGTGGTGGCCGAAACCCACGACCCCCCCGTGGCCAACCACGGGATGAACTTGTCGTGGACCGGGTCGAAAAGGAACAGGGGCTCGTACAACAGGCCCTGGGTCCCGGTGTAAGCACGGTCGGGGTCAAGCGGGTTGAAGTCGGTAGGGGGCGACGTCGCCGTCCCGCTGGTGTAGAGGGTCTTGTCCCGGGGCATGGCCGGCGCCGACGACCGGCCGGCCTCGACAGGCGTCCCCAGGGCCAAGACCACCACGAGTACGCAAAGCACCGCAGACCGGCGGTAAGGCGTACGCGTCTTTGACATCCGTGTGGAGACGTTATATCCATGGCACGCCGTTGGCCTAGTGTCGCGCCGCCCACACGAACGCCGTAGACCACAGAGGACGTCATGGCCGCTCCGGCGGCGTCCGCTCCTTTGCTTTTTCCGGCTCCACCAGCGACGTCCCCGGTCGTAGCGCCTCAGCCCCGAAACGCGCTCGCACCGCGTCTACGGCCTGGCTGGCTTTGGCCCAGGCCGGCCCCGCCCCGGGCCCCGGTCCTGCCCCCGTCCCTGCCGGCGCGGGGCCGAGCGGCAGCTGGAGCTGTTGGCCGGAGGAGGCCCCGCTGTCCAACAGGCCGGAGGCGCTGACGCCCAGGAGCCGCACCCCGTCCCTCAGTTCGAGCCCGTCCAGCAGCGCCCGGGCCGCCGTCCAGAAGCTCGGGCCGGTGGCCTGAGGGGTGCCGAAGGTGTGGCTACGGGTCAACGTCTTGAAGTCGCCGTAGCGGACCTTTATGACCACCGTCCGGGCCACCAGGCCCTGCTCGCGCACGTGCCCGGCCACCTTGTCCGCCATCACCACCAGACGGGCGTCGAGATCCTGGCGTTCGACGATGTCGGTCGAGTAGGTCTCCTCGTGGCCGATGGACTTGGCGGCCCGCCCAGGCTCGACCTGCCGCGGGTCTCGGCCCCAGGCCAGCGAGTGCAACATCTGCCCGGCGGCCTGGCCGAGACAGGCCACGACGGAGGCGACCGGCAGTGCCGCCAGCTCGCCGACAGTGTTCACCCCCAGTTTGTGGAGACGCTCGGCGCTCGCCTGGCCGACCCCCCAAAGTGCCTCCACCGCCAGCGGCCACAAGAACGAATGGACATCCGCCTGGGCGACCACCAGCGTCCCCCGTCCCGGCACCGGTCCCCGGGCGGAGGCACGCGGCTTGGCCGCCTTGGACGCCAGCTTGGCGACGAGCTTGCTCGGGCCGGCCCCGATCGAGCACGACAGGCCCAGTTCTTCCGTCACCCGCCCTCGTATGGTGACGGCGATCTCTGCCGGCGAGCCGAACAGGGCGACGCAGCCGCTGACGTCGAGGAAGACCTCGTCCAGACCGATGCCCTCGACGAGTGGGGTGAAGCTGAGGGCGATGGCGTGGAAACTTTCGCTGTAACGGTGGTAAACGTCGAAGCGGGGCGGCACGAACGCGGCCTGGGGGCACAGCCGGCGGGCCTGGGCCATGGGCATGGCCGAGCGCACGCCGTACCCACGGGCCTCGTAGTTGGCCGAAGACACCACGCTTCGGTTGCCGGTCCCCCCCACCACCACGGGGCGGCCCACCAACCGCGGTTCGTCCCTCGCCTCGACCGCGGCATAAAAGGCGTCCATGTCCGCGTGCAGCACCCACCTCGGCGCCGGCCCGGGCCCGGCCCCCTGCCTCAAGCCAGCACCACCTTGCCGGCGTCACCGTTCACGGGCCAACGTTAGGGCCTTCGGGCCGCCGGCCTGCACACCGCCCGCCGACGCGCTAGAAGGGGTGGATGCCCGCCCATGATGTCCCTGCCCCTCTGCTCGACGAACTGCAAGAGGTCGCCCTCCGGGTGGCTACGGGGGCGGCCGAGCTGTTGCAGACCTACTCCGACAAACGCCTAGAGCACGTCAACACCAAGAGCTCGCCCACTGACCTCGTGTCCGAGGCGGACCGGGCTTCCGAGGCCTACATAGTGTCCGAGCTGCACCGCTCGCGTCCCGGCGACGCGCTCTTGAGCGAGGAGGGCGCATCGCACGACGGGACGACCAAGGTGTCCTGGGTAGCCGACCCGCTCGACGGGACCACCAATTTCTTCTATCAGGTGCCCGCTTACAGCGTTTCGCTGGCCGCCTGCTACGAAGGTGACCCGGTGGTGGGGGTGATCGTCGACCCGTCCCGCCATGAGACTTGGTCGGCGGCGCAGGGCCGGGGTGCCTGGTGCAACGACGTGGCCTGTCATGTCGCGAGCGGCCGCAGCCAACTGGAAACCGCGTTGGTCGGCACCGGCTTCAGCTACCGGCGCGAGAACCGGGTCGTACAGGCCGCCATGCTGGCCCACCTGCTGCCTCGCATACGCGACATACGCCGCATCGGTTCGGCCGCCCTCGACCTCTGCTGGGTCGCCAACGGACGTTTCGACGCCTATTTCGAGTCCGGCACGCATTACTGGGACTGGGCCGCCGGCAGCGTCGTCTGCCAGGAGGCGGGCGGCCTCATTTCCATGTTGCCCGGGGACATCGTGCTGGCCAGCACGCCCGAACTGCTGGCGCCGCTGACCGACCTATTGGCGGACGCCCACGCCGAGGCGCAGGCCGCGGGCCTGAGCTAGAAGTGCCGTGCCCGCCGCCCTGCGGCGCCCCTAGCCGAACAGGGGCGCCGCCACTTCCTCGTAGAACTCGTGAGGTACGAGCTTGGGCTCCGAGACGGCGTCGTTGAGCGGGACCCGCACGATTTCATCCGCCTGAAGGGCGACCATCGTGCCCAGGCCGCCGTTATGTACGGCGTCTATGGCTGCGATCCCGAAACGAGTGGCCAGGACGCGGTCGAAAGCGGTGGGGGTGCCGCCCCGCTGGATGTGGCCCAGTACAGTGGCCCTGGTCTCGAAACCGGTCCGGTGCTCGATCTCCTCGGCCAGCAGGTTGCCTATGCCACCAAGTCGGACATGGCCGAACTGGTCAAGCTCGCCCGAAGCGACGCTGAACGAACCCTCCTTGGGAGTGGCCCCTTCGGCCACTACGACGACACAGGCATGGCGGCGGCCTACGCTGCGAGCCTTGAGCCGCTCGCACACCTCAGCCACGTCGAACGGTTGCTCCGGGATGAGGATGTCGGCCGCTCCCCCGGCAATCCCGGAATAAATCGAGATCCATCCGGCATGGCGGCCCATGACCTCGCAGACCATCACGCGATCGTGAGACTCCGCCGTGGTGCGCAGTCTGTCTATGGCCTCAGTAGCTATCTGCACCGCGGTGTGGAAGCCGAAGGTCACCTCGGTGGCCGACAGATCGTTGTCGATCGTCTTGGGCACACCGACCACGGAAACGCCTTCTGACGCCAGTTTGTTGGCTACGCCCAGAGTGTCGTCGCCACCGATGGCAATTAGGGCGTCGACCGCATTGGCCTTGAGAGCGGCCAGCACTTTTGGCACGCCACCCTCGACCTTGTAGGGGTTTGTCCTGCTGGTGCCGAGGATGGTCCCACCGATGGTGAGGATATCCCGGCAACGGTCCCAGTCAAGAGGGGTCGTGGCCGACTCGATAACACCTCGCCAGCCGTCCAGGAAACCCAGGAAGTTGTCGCCGTACTGGCCCTCGCCTTTGCCCACCACAGCCCTTATGACAGCGTTCAAACCTGGGCAATCGCCACCACCGGTCAACATGCCTATGCGCATCTAAATCCCCTTTGCATCCACTCGACAACTTAGCTCTGTGCCCACGGCCCGGTACAATCAGCCCGAAGCCGGTCCCGAGCGTCCCGTTTTAGGCGTCGTCACCTTGGTCAGCAAGCCTGCCTCGCGCTGAAAGTCGCCTGCGTCGGTAAAGCCCTTGTACACGCTAGCGAAGCGGAGATAGGCGACGTGGTCGCGCCCTCGCAATGCGTCCAACACGGCCACGCCCACCTGCTGGCTGGTGACTTCGG
>CAYZVQ010000227.1:0-8255 GCA_964481925.1 uncultured Acidimicrobiaceae bacterium | reverse complement strand
CGGAGCGGGTCCTGGCCCACGAGGTAGCGAGCATACTTCCTAACTGCCTGTTCGGACGCCTCGAGGAAGCCCCAGGCCCCCGACTCGCCTAGCCCCGTGATGCCGGCGTCGGTGCGCACGTGGACGAAGAGGTAGCGGTCCACGAAGATTGTCTGGACTTCGGTTATTTTCATGCTGCCCCCACTTTTATGGCGGTATGCATCAGCAACACCTGGACCGCGGCCGCATTTCTACCTGAACTGCAGTTGATCGGCCATGGCGTCTATCGCGGCCCTGAACTGCTCGCCCATGCTCCCGCCGAAATGACCGGCATCGTCCACAACGACCAGGCGGCTCGCCGGCCACGCCTTGTGCAGCTCCCACGCAGTGTCGAGTGGGCCGGAAATGTCGTGGAGGCCGTGGACCAGCGTGGCGGGGATGTGCGCGATCCTGGCCACGTTGGCGAGCACCTCGTTGTCGGCCAGGAAGCAGCCATGGCCCCAGTAGTGCGTCACCAGCCGGGCGAAGGTCATCTGCCAGGACAGCTCCCGCACACTGAGGTGCGGCTCGTAGCCAGGCGCAAGGGACATGTGGGTGTCCTCCCACTCGCACCAGCGCCGAGCCGCCTCCTCACGTACCGCCTGGTCCGGGCGGGCGAGGAGCCGAGCGTAGGCAGCAGCAAGGTCGCCGCCGCGCTCGGCCTCCGGCAGCAGCTCCACGAAGCGGCCCCACTGCCGGGGGAACACTCGCCCCATGTCCCGGGTGATCCACTGCGTCTCCCTCCACCGCCCTGACGTCACTGCCGCCAGCACCATGCCGAGGACCCGTTCCGGGTGGCGCTGGGCGTAGACGAGGGCGAGCGTCACGCCCCACGAGCCCCCGACCACGACCCATCGGTCGACGCCCAGGTGCGAGCGCAGCCGCTCAATGTCGGTGACGAGATGAGCCGTGGTGTTCGCAGTCAGGTCAGCGTCGGCGTCGTTGGCCAAGGGCCGACTGCGGCCGCAGCCTCGCTGGTCGAAGATGACCGCCCGGTAGCGGGCGGGATCGAAGTTCCGCCGGCTGTTGGCGGAGGCCGGCGCGCCCGGGCCGCCGTGCAACCAGACTGCCGGAAGGCCGTCAGGCGAGCCGACGACCTCCCAGTACATGGCGTGACCGTCGCCCACCTCGAGGTGGCCGGAGCCGTGTGGCTCGATGGACGGGTACATGGCAGCATCCTCTCAGACAGAGCGGTCGCTCCACCGACCGACGCCGCGGGAGGGCCGCACCCTAGCTGCGGATGGTCCAGCGGCTCTCGGAGCCGCCCGATGTTGACCTGCGCCAGCTGCCAGCCGCCCATGGCGCCAGTTTGCCATGTGCCCCTTCTGTGGGCCAGCGGCGCTGCTGCTCAGCCGCCAAATCCTCTGCTTTGCGTTCCTCGGGCAGTCGTCAAAAGGTGACCGGGCCCCAGTGGTGGCCACCGTCGAAGGTCATGATCATGGCAGTGGTGCTCTTAGAGGACTGCACGATGCCGACCCCTTGCGCCGGGCTGGTGAAACCGAGATAAAGCAGCTGGCCCCGGTAGACCACCGTCCAGTGGTAGCCACCGTCGAAGCTGGCCGTCAGGTCCTGTTCGTTCACGTCACCATTACCGAAGTAAGCGCGACTGAGCAGGACGACCCCAGGGCTCGGCGAAGCCAGCACATCGCCGAAGGAGTACCCCTGAAGCCCAAGTTCGGGACCAGCCGCAAAGGTCCTCCCGCCGTTGTCGGAGAAGTAAAGCCAGCTCGACTGCAGTGCAGCCCCCGGGGGGGCGGCCTTGGACAGCCCGTAGGCGAAACCCCCCATCACGCAGACCGCAACGAGGTTGGTGGCGCTGGAGGCCGCCGGGGCGGCGAAACTGTGGCCTACCGAGGCGCACGGAGGCGTCCAGGCCACCCACTGGCCGTCGCTGTCGAGCCGGGCGCTGCCGGCAGTGCCGCGGTCATTGCCCTCGACCAACCAGCCGCCGCGCCCATGGAGGACGATCAAGCCTGAGGGTTCAGCCCCCCCAGCGTTGTTGCCCAAGGCCAGTACCGCATGCCAGTCGTCCCGAGCCGCCGGGGAGCTTTCCACGGTGACGCCGCCCCAACCCGCCTTTTCGGCCATCAAGTGCACCCTGCCGGCGGCGGCTTCCAGGTCGAAGATGGACCAAGTGAGCCCGGCGGTGGGCTGCTCCCGCCAACTCAGGCCACCGTCGTGGGTGGACCACAAGGCCGGTCCGACCGAACCTGGGACCTCCAGCCCTCCGTAGATCCAGCCGTCGGCTGGGTCGGCGAAGCGGACGTTCAGCCCGAACTCGGAGCCCCCCCAGAGATCCGCCGGGGCACCGTCGACCTTGTGGTCGGCCGCGCCTACCAGCGACGCAGGTAGCGGCGTTGACGACCAGGAGCGCCCGGCGTCAGTCGTCTCGCGCAGCGCCAGGCACATGCCACCGGGCGCGCACGGAGCCGTCCCCAACGCCCATCCCGTGCTCAGCGAAACGAAGGTCACCGACTCCGGGTCGAAACTTGTCCCTACCGACGGCAGTGTAGAGGCGAGCGCCGACGGGCCGCTCGTTGCCAGAGCGCCCACTGCCGCCAGAGCTGAACATGTTGCTACCGCTAGCCACCGCAGCCTTCTAACTGGCGCCGCCCGTACTAGGCCCTCCACGCCCATGGCACCGGCCGGGGCCAGCTTGTTGGCTCGAGGGAGCGAAGTCCTACCCATACTTCTATAGACGCCCGGCGGCGCCGGTCGGTTCCCATGAGGCCCGCCGGTTGCAGGCTGTCTACCCTTTCCAGGGGGTCGCTGGGGAGACGCTGGACTGGTGGGAACGGGGCCGCGCACTGACGTGTGGTGCCAGAGGCTCCAGCTCTACCAAAGGCCAGCGGGGAGTAGAGCCCAAGCCGACATTGATAGTCCCGTTGAGCGCCGGTCACTGGGCGATGCCACTTAGGTAAGTGGCCCGCTCTTCGGGCGTAAGAGGGCGGCCCACCAGGCTTCGGGCAATGCGTTCCAGTGACGCGAGCGGCCCGGTGAGCTCGCTCGACCAGACCCGTGCCGTACTGTCGTAGCCGGCGGTGAGGACCTCCGAACCGTCCGGGCTGAACGAGGCACCCACGATATATTCCGAGCTGTTCAACACCATCAGTTGCTCTCCCGTGTGGGCGTCCCAGACCCGAGCTGTGTCATCGTTGCCTGCGGTTACTATTTTTGACCCGTCCGGGCTGAAGGCGGCGATCTCGACCGGCTGGGTGCTCATCACCTCGAGCAGCTGATGACCGGTGCGGGCGTCCCAGATCCGTGCCGTGCCGTCCTGGCCGGCAGTAACGATCTCTTTCCCGTTGGGGCTGAACTCCGCACTGTTGACGCTGTCGGTGCCAGCGTTTATCGTCAGGATCTTCTTGCCCGTGCGAGCGTCCCAGATAAAGGTCGTGCCGTCGCCACAGGCAGTAACGATCTCGGTGCCGTCGGGGCTGAAGGCGGCGCTGTCAAAGTACTTTTGGCGGGCGCGCCGGCTGAGCAGCAGCCGGCCGGTGCGTGCGCTCCAGAGCTGGAAGATCCCGTTGTCGTCCGCGGTGAGGATCTCTGCCCCGTCCGGGCTGAACTGCGCGCTGATAATAGTGAAGAAGGGGCCCCCGTTCTTCAAGTTCAGGAGAGGACGGCCGCTGCGAGCGTCGAAAACACGTGTATTGCCTTGGAAGTTTGCGTCGACGATCTCGGCGCCGTCCGGGCTGAACGAGGCACTATCCGAGTTGACCGCTGTATTTCCTTTCAGGTCCACCAACTGTGCGCCGGTGCGGGCGTCCCATATGGTTGTCCAATTGTCGGCGTCGGTGGTGACGATCCGCGACCCGTCCGCGTTGAACGCCGCACTTGTCACCTGTTCTCCGTCAGGGTCATTGAGGACGCGAACCTCGGGGGCCAGCGTGGCCTGCCACACCCGGGCGGTGTTGTCCTCGCTGGCGGTAAGGACCTCCGAACCGTCGGGGCTGTAGACGGCGCTGTTCACGAACAACGAGTCCCCGCTCATAGAAACCAGGGGGGTGCCGCTGTGGGCGTCCCAGATCCAAACGGTGCCGTTGATCATGCCGGTCACCACGCGGGACCCGTCGGGGCTGAACCCGGCGGACTCGATGGCGAAGTCGGGGTTGGACAAGGTGGCCAACAGCCGGCCGGTCTGGGTGGCCCGGATCTCGGCGGGGCGCCCATGGACCACGATGAGCACCTTCGAGCCGTCACGGCTAAACGTCGCGCTCTGGACGGACAGCGTGCCCCGTTCCAACAGTTTTACTGGCCGGCCGGTGCGGGCGTCCCAGAGGCGGGCGGTGCCGTCCTCGCTGGCCGTGAGGACTTCCAAGCCGTTGGGGCTGAAAACGGCGGTATTGACCGTGGATCGGTCGTCCTTGAGGACTCTCAGGGGGCGACCAGTACGGGCATCCCAGATCTGGGCCGTGCCGTTGGTGCTCGCGGTTACGATCTCGGAGCCGTCCGGGCTGAACTGGGCGTCGGCGGGCACGCCCCCGTCGACCATGATCGTGCGCACCAGGGAACCCGTCCGGGCGTCCCAGAGGCGAGCCGTGCCGTCGTTGCTGGCGGTGAGGATCTCTGAACCGTTTGGGCTGAATACGGCGCTGTTGACCGCGGCGTCGGAACTGACCACGGCGGTGTCTGCCTTCAGCACCCGGAGCTGCGCTCCCGTGCGGGCGTCCCAGACCGCCACCGTTCCGTCGTCACTGGCGGTAACCACCTCTGCGCCCTCGGGGCTGTACGCCGCCGTGTTTAGTGCGTCCGCCCCCCTCAGGACTACGAGGGACTGCAGGTTTTCCAGGGCGTCGCGCAGTGCTGCCTCCGCTTGCGGCGTGTCGTCGATGCGCAAGGCATCCTCGGCCAGCAACGTGCTCAGGGAAGCGTCGACCTGGACTTCGTTCTCCGCCTCGGCGGCGAGGAGGCGAGATTGTGCCACCTTCTGGCTGGCGATGGCGTGGCCTCGCTCGATTACCGCGACCAGTGCGAGGGCGATGGAGAGCACGGCGACAACCATCGACACCCCGGCGACGGCGCGATGACGTCTGGTCGCTACCCGACGCGACTCGGCGACGAAGCGGGCCTGGAGCTCCGTCGGCCGAGGCTCTGCTCCCTCGGTGGCCCGAGCCAGCCACCGTTCGGCCCGCTCGAGCTCCTCTCCCCGTAGCAGCGGGGTCGTCCGCCGCCCGGAAAGCTCCCACGCCCGTGCCCGTCCCAGCACGCTGGTGTGAATGCGCACCAGGTCGAGGTCGAGGTCGATAGCCCTCACGATCTCGTCGACGGCGTAGCCCCATTCGACACGGGGGGGTAGGAATATCCAGTTCAGCTCGGCTAGCGCCGCCGGGACCGAGGTGGAAGGGGGTGGTTCAGCGGCAACTACGGGGATCAGGCGTTTGTGTTGGGCCGCCGCATGGTCCAGCTCGGCTGCGCACACCGGCGACCCTAGAGAGTGCGGGGAAATGACGAACATGAAGGCATCGGCGCCTTCGATCGCGTCGTAGACGGCTTGGAGCCACCGGTCCGACGGCTCGATCCCCTCCCAGTCGACCCAGGTATCCTTGCCCCGTGAAGTCAGAGCTTCGTCCAGGCGTCTGACTAGGTCCTGGTCCTCTCGGGCGTAGGAGACGAAGAGGTCCGCCACGGTGGACTACGGTCCGTGAGCTAGGCGCCGGTACAAGGCGATAGAGGAGGCCCCGGTTCTACGGGAGCGCCCCGTTGCCGCCTCGGGATTGACGCCCGCCATGCCGGAGTAGACGTCGCCCGCCCGCTCTTTAGAGATCCTGTCTTCGTCATGCAAATTGGGCACCTGCCAATCGGATTCCTTTGCCTGTGGTGGGATCGTCGATGATGACATAACTCCTTTGTCTTGCCCGAGCAGTCAGTTTCGTATGACGGCGCGCACCAACGGCAACGCCTCGAGCCACAACGGTTCAGGGTGGTGGCCGCCACTGCGACCTTGACGCTCGTCAAAGCGCCGCTTTGGGCGGCGAGGCGACCGACGGCTAACACGCCCAGCGGCCGTTCATGTGCGCGGTCGTCTCGTACTCCACGTCGAAGGTGCGCGTGTGGGCCAGCCCGAGCCGCTTCGCCGACGCCCCCGCCGGAGCGGTGATGCTCAAGGTGGGCGAGTTGAGGGCATAGGGGTCGAGCGTGACAAAGGTCTCGCTGACGCCGCTGAAAGCTTTACACTCACCCTCTATTTGGTAAGTGCCCCCGACCGCGCCGCTCACCTTGATGCTGCCGTAGGTCACGCTCGCCGAGGCGCCGGTCACGCTGACGAGACTGCACAGGGTCACGGTCAAGGCACACGTGGTGGCGGCCACCTGCCGGCTCCAGTTCAACCTGCGTCGGTTCAACTCAGCCCCCTTTTCTCTGGCCGCAATGAGGATACCCGACGACCCGTCCCTGGTCCCGTGGTCCCGGGCCCAGTGCCGACCGGCTCAGGCTGTACAAGTTGCCCTGCTAGGTGCGCCCTCAAGGCGCAATTGCCCTTCCGTGCCCAACGCGCAGGCCACGACCTGGAAAACGCCTGTCGCCCGCTCTCCTAGCCACCGCACCATTTGTCCAGGCTGCGCAGCTCGACGGCTAGCGGCTCAGCGGCTGGGCCGGCAAGTGGACCAGGCCCAACCTGGGCAGGGGCAATTTGCGTGATGCATGTTATGCTTTTCCTGTTTTGGTGCCGCCAGCCAGCAGCGGCACCAGGACCGAGGCACCCGGCGTCCCCCAGCCGGTGGCCGGGTCCCAACCCGGACCGGCGCTATAGCCGGTAAGCCGGTGCGTCGCCAGGGAGCGGACAGAATTGGTGCCCTTGGTGACATCGTTGAACGCCGAGTGGTATTGCGGGCTTTTGGCGATCTCGTAGATGGCCGGGTTCACGAAACCGAGGTCACGCCCGGCGTACTGGTCGGCGATGGCCATGATGCCGGCCCAGAACGGGGCACCGGCGCTGGTACCGCCCATCGGGCCGACCACCTCGCTACTGCCGGAGCGGACCAGCCCTGCCAGCCCGCTATCGAGGTCAGCGCTGGCCGCCACGTCGGGCACTGCTCTGTTGGCGCCGATGCCCGGGACGCCCTCTTGGTAGGCGGGCCGGGGGAACAATTTGCTGAACCCACCCCCAGACCCGTTGGCAAACGAAGTCGACGGGCCTCCCCAGGCCGTTTCTCAGTCCGCTGATATCGGTCGCCGCGCCCTTCCTCTGCCGACCCACACCACGCTGCCGAAGGTCGTTAGGTCGTTGTCAGGGTTCGCTTAATCCTCTGCGGGTCGATCGCAGATCGGACACTCTGTAGTGGTGGACGAACTGACCGATCAAGAGCTTGCCGAGATCGAGCACCGAGTGGCTGCTACTACACCGCCACCCTGGTATGTCCGCCTCCTCGACGACGAGTTCGCATCGTCGATCATGGCGGTGAGCACTAAGCCAGACCAGGGCGACCGAGCTAAACGGTGGCCGGATTGGGACCACGAGGACATCGTCGCTGCCACCCTGGTGCAGGCACCCAACCGCTACGCAGATATTGGGGACCACTTATGGGACCAGAACGCTGAGTTCATGGGGCGCTTGGCTTTACTTCACCGGTTCGACCCACAGGGCAACTGGTCGGTGGAAGTGGACGCAGATCAGTGGTACCTCCTAACCGGTGATCAGTGGGTCGCTCGAAGCGCCAGGACGTTCTGTCATTGGCGGAGCAGAGCCGTGGCCTCGGCCACTCCCATCATGAATGACGCGAAGCCCCGCTCGTTGGGCTCGCCTCGGGCGCGGGGCAACCTAACCGTGAGTTTTCCATCTGAGATGACAGATATTTCTGTGATCTCAGAACTTACTGTATGATAACTACATGCCGAGTGACGCTGAGATCACCTTCGCAGACCACGCCGGGCGCTTCTATGCCCGACGCTTTGGGATGGCCCCGGTGGTGGGTCGGCTGATCGGTTATCTGGGCGTGTGCGACCCGCGCGAGCAGAGCATCGGTGAGCTGGCCGACGCCCTGCTGGCGAGCCGGAGCGCAATCGCCGGCGCGGTGAAAGCGTTGGAGACCCTCGGGCTCATCCAGCGCTCCCGGGCTGCGGGCGAGCGGATGGACCGGGTACGCATCGACATGTCGTCGTCCCATGCGATGGGCTTCGACGTCTCGGAGTACCAGGAGATGGCCGAACTCGCCAGAGAGGGTCTGCGTCTGCTGGCCGATGCGCCGCCTGCGCGTCGGGCGATCTTGTTGGAGTACGCCGCGTTCGCCGATTTCTTG
>CAYZVQ010000226.1:0-8298 GCA_964481925.1 uncultured Acidimicrobiaceae bacterium | reverse complement strand
GGTGAAGGTTCGCGGCCGTGTCGACGACCACCCCTTCCGCAGTGCGTTCATGGCGCTCGGCGTCGGCACCCACAAGCTGCCATCAAGGCTGACCTGCGCCGCGCGATCGGCAAGGAATCCGGCCAACGGGTGACGGTTCACCTCGAGGAGCGGCCTCGAGGTGGGACGGAGGGCGTTCAGTGCGACGAGCTTCTCGCTGAGGTCGTAAGAATTGGGCTCTCGGTCCTCAGGCGAAGTTCAGCTCTGTTGCCAGTTGTAGCGCCTGGCCCAAGCGACCCGCCGCTAAGCCGGGGGCGCCCCCGTCCCAAGCCGAGATTGCCGAGCGCAATGCGGTCTCGAGCTCTACCGGGAGGCGCATCTGGGGGGGTTTGAGCAACTCGCGGGCTGCCGCCATAGACCCCTCCCAACGGCCGTCGGCGAGGCGAAGGCCGACAAGGGGCCAGAGGCAGATCCAGCAGAACGGGTAGCGCACCATCGTCGGCCGCCATTGCTCAAGAGCGTCCTCGGCGAGGCGCTCAGCCTCGGCAAATCGCCCCTCCTTCCACGCCACCCAGGACAGCAATGCCATTGCCATCGCGGAAGGTGGGAAGGCGTGGGCCCGGACGAGGTCCTCGCTCTGGACCGCCAACTCCTTCACGCGGGGTACATCGCGCTGGCGCAAACCAGCCCAGGCCAGGAAAATGAGGCAGAACAGCTCCAACGATTTGTCACCGGCTCGCTGAGCTGCAGTGAGGGCGCCTGCGAGCTCGGCTTCTGCCTCGGTGAGCTCCCCGTGAAGAAGGAGAACGAAGCCCAGGGTCTGCCAGTGGAAGTTCTCCACGTTCTCGCCGGTGGCTAGAAAGAGCGCCCTTGCTGAGCGGATGTCGGCCACAATTCCCTCGTCGACCATGAACCTGCGGGCCCGCCAGCGTTGACCGGCAATGTGGACACCGAAGTCAGCTTTCTGCCGCGGCCCGGCGCGACCCTCGACTAGAGGTCGGGCCTGGGCCAGGACTGCGGCCTGGAGCTCGGTTTCGGCGCGCCAGTAATGGAGGTTGCTCCGGCTCAGCTGGACGTCTAACCAGGCTTCGACCCAATCGTCGTCGTCCTTGTTCGAGCAGCTCCCAAGCACCCCTTCAGCGGCATCGAGCGCGGCCAGTGCCTCTTCGTCGCGACAGTCTTCGACCTCGAGCTGGCCCAACCATCGATGTGCCCTTGCTGCCAACAAGGGGGCACCACGAGGAGCTAACTTGGCCGCTTCCTGAAGCGCGGCCCGGCCCTCGCCATAGCGACCAAGGCGCCAAAAGAGTGCCCCCAACTTGAGCCACAGCTCTACAGCCCGCGCTGCCTGCTCGCCAGCTGCCCCGAGCACGTCGAGCGCCAGGCGGTAGGAGACGACGGCCTCGTCGTTGGCGAAGACTAGGGCGGCGCGGTCGCCGGCGACCTCCAGGTAGCGCACGCCCGGTTCGACCTCACCGGCCATGGCGTAATGGTGGCCAAGCAAGGCAGCAACTTCTTCCAACCGGCCTGCTGAGGCCGCTTCCAGGCCCCAGGCGGCGCGGAGGTGAAGGTGGCGTCGCGATTGTCTCAGGAGACCCTTGTAAATTGCCTCCCGAATGAGGCTGTGCCGGAACCGGTAAGCGGGCTCAGGGAACTTTCTCAGCTCGATGAGCAATCCTGACGAACACAGGTCTGAAACCGTAGTCAGGAGGCCGGCGTCGAGATCCGTCACGCCGGCCAAGCCGGCGAGAGAAAACTCCGGCCCGAGCACCGAAGCGGCGCCTATGGCTTGGCGTGACTCTGGGCCCAGGCGGTCGACTCGGGCCCGCACGAGGCGTTCGAGGGCTTCCGGGACTCGTCCCGGGGCGCCGAGATCAAGACGCCATCCCCCCTGGTCGCCCTTTGTCAGCGCGCTCGTTTCCAACAACGACGCCAGCCGCTCCTCCAGAAAGAGGGGGTTGCCTTCCACGCCTTCGCTGACGGCGTCGACGATCTCGTCTGGCGTCCGCTCGCCCAGAAGGGCCCGGGCGAGGTCCCGTTGAGCGTCGACATCCAATGGCGCGAGCGTTAGCCTGCGTCGTTCCGGCACGGCGTCGACCAAGAGGGTGGCCTCCAGCGCCGAAGTCCCAGGATCGGGTTCGGGCCGCCTGGTCAGGACCAACAGCAAGGGGCCGTCCTGGGTAAGCGATGAGATGGCCTCAGTCAACCGTAACGACGTCGGGTCTGCCCAGTGAAGGTCCTCTAGGACGAGCAGCGTCGGGCCGGCGGTCATGAGACAGGAAAGGAGCTTGCGGACCGCTGCGAAGCAGGCCTGCTGGAGCTGTTCGGGGCCGTAGCGGGACAGGGCCGGCCCTCCCCGGACAGGCCCGAGGCCCATCACCTGTGCCAGCAAGTTGACCTGGTCGTCGTCCACCCTCCCGGCGAAGGCAGCCTTCACGGCTCGGCCCAGGGCGGCTCGGGTAACCTCTTCGCTCTCGTCGGGGGCAACGCCGAGCCAGGCGCAAAGGAGCTGTTGGTAGAGACCGTACGGCCTGATGGACGCGTAAGAGGCAGCCCTGCCCTCGAGCCAGAGGGGCAGTCGTCCCGAAACCGCTCCTACCCAGACGGTGAACAGCTTGTGGCACTCGTGGACCAGACGTGTTTTGCCCAGCCCGGGCTCGCCCACCAGGACCACCACCCCTCCGTTGCCCTCCGTCGCCTTCCGGAGAGCTTCACGGAGCGCCGACATCTCCGGGGCTCGGCCAACCAGAGGTGCAGAACCAGCCAGCCGGCGCCGGCCCGCCTCGGCGCGCGCCCGTGCCTTGGGCCGCTGGAGGCAACTGGCCAGCACGGGCGGGGAACCGTCTGAAGTAAACACCTCTTCGGTCCTTCCCCATTCAAAGAGGTCATCAATGGCCCGCCGGGTTGCTGGCCCGACAAGCACCGAAGCTGGCCTGGCGGCCACCTGTAGCGCCGCCGCGATCGCGACTACCTCTCCCATGGCACCGTAGTGGGCGCTCGAGCCGCCCCCTATCGGGCCGACTATCACCTCACCAGTTTCGACTCCCACCCGCAAACAGAGGCCCTCTACCTGACTGGCGGTGGCGTTGACGCACCTGAACGCAGCCCTCAACGCCCTCTCGGGGTCGTCTTCATGGGCCTCGGGGGCGCCAAATAGCGCCACCAGGCCATTACCAGAGACGGCGCTAACCGTACCGCCGAGCGTCTCCACCTGGGTCACGACCGCGACCAAGGCCCCGCCTACAAGCTCGCTAATTTCCTCGGGGCCGAGTCTCTCACCCGCACCGACCGGCCCAGCCAGCTGGGCGAAGAGCACACTTACGAGACGGCGCTCCTCTCCCGGGACGGCGCGCTGGCGGGGGCTACCCGGGGACACCTCGGGGGAGCTGGTCCCCAGCCCCTCGGCCACAAGGGGCGAGACCGGCAGGCCTAATTCCTCTAGGGTCTTGCAGTAGCGCCGGTAAGTGGAAAGGGCCAAGGCGTGACGCCCGCTGGCAGCATAGGCCCGGACCAGGGCCGTCGCTGCCTCCTCAGAGGTGGGGTCGGTCCGGGAACAGGCTTCCCAGGCCTCAACAACGTCGGCGTGTGCCGTACGTCCGTAGCCCCTGGCCCGGTCCCTGGCGAGGGCCAGGCGGGCATCCTGACGGAGGGCCTCCAGGGCCTGCCTTGGGCCGACGGCCCACTCGGCATAAGGCTCATCCTCGAGGAGCGTGCCTTCCTGGCTCAATGCAAGCGCCAGAAGCTCGTCTCGGCCGAGACCTGGCGGTGTTGACAGCGCGGCGCGGAGGGCCTCATGGTGGACCGGAAAGTCGACCTCCAGGTCAAGTCCTTCTTGCGCCCAGATGCGGCTCCGATCTGCCTGCAACAACTGCGCGGCGTCGCTGCCCAGGGCTGACAAGGCCACTTTCGCCATCGACAGCGCCTTTCGCAGGGCGTTGGTCGCCGCCCCGGCCTCCAGCTGCGGGAACAGCACTTCGCAGGCCACCTGGCGCCCGATGCGCCGTCCCGGGCTTACCAACACGAGCTCGCACAGGCGTCGGGCGCTCGGCCGGGCCCACGGGCCAGCCACCACCCCCCCCACGGTCAGCGAGAAAGGGCCTAGGAGCGTCGCTTGCAAACGCGCCGCGCCGCGCTCGCCGGTGGCTTCAGCCGGCCTAGCGGGCACCAGGGACCTCGGCGTCGGCGATTGAGCACGGACCGAGCCAGTCCAGCCAAACTCCACGAGGGACCTTTTCGTTCACGGCCATCTTTCTCGCCGCTCCGGGTTACCTACCTGCTTGAGTGGGAGGCCGTCTTGTTGGTGATCTTCCATATGTCATCGATGCGGACCAGCGTGTGGAAGTCGAGCCAGTCGTCGCCAAAGGCGAGAGCTACACCGGCAGCATCTCCCATCTGAGCGACCGAGAGGATCCGAAGCTGTATAGGGTCGCGTTGGTCGACCCCTGCCGCCCAGGCTTGGAACACCTCCTGGCCGAGAGGCGTCTTGTGCAGGGCCCCGTCCTGGTCGGTAAAAAACATCCACGCGTCTTCGTGGAAGGCCTCCTCGAACTTCTTGACATCCCCCTCGTTGAACCCGTCAATGTAGAGTTGAACAGCGCTGACGATCTTGTCGTACTCGGTGTTGGTCATGGTCACAGTCCGCTCCCTGGTGCTTGTCCTGCGAAGCGTATACCTAACTCAGCGGCGAGAGGCATGGGCCGGCGGGGGCGGGGAGCACTGCGTCTCCACGACGGGCTGACCCCCCAGCGCCCCTGTCTTGGTTGCGATGTAGTACTTGTTGACCGGGTCAACCGGCGAGCGTTCCACATGGAGCGACGCGAACCCGGCCTCGCCCAGCATTTGGCGAGCCCTCTCCTCACCCCACATGGCACCGAGAGCCATCCCCCCGTTTTGGCGCGACACGCATAGGCAGTGCATGCAGGAGGCGGTGTACAGCGTGGGGGCCCACGGGATGTCCAGGTTGTTAGCGAGCGTGCTCGAGGCGCCGACCTCGACGCACAGGTAGGTGCCGCCGGCACGCAGCGCGGCAGCGATGGCCTTCAGCACGAGGTCCGGCCGCGCCTGGTCGTGGACCGCGTCGAACGTGGTGATGAAGTCGAACCGCTCATGTTGGTCCAACACCGCCACATCACGCCGTTCGAAGCTGACATTGGCCAGTTGCTTTCGCTCCGCTTCGGCGCGCCCGGCCGCCAGCCCCACCTCGGACAAGTCCCAGCCAATGAACCGGCTGGCCGGGAAGGCCTCAGCCATGAGGTTGATGGCGTGGCCCGCGCCGCAGCCGACGTCGGCCACGTCCATCCCGGCTCGGAGGCGATCGGTCAGACCGGGGACCAGCGCCAGCGTCAGCGCGAGCAGGTTGGCATCGAGGTTGGCCCAACCAATTTCGGCGCAGATCTCCTGGAACCTCGGGTACTCGGAGTCGGCCACGCCGCCGCCACGATGGAAGCACTCCACGACCCTGTCCTCCGCGGCCGCAAACATCCCCAACAACTGGAACGCCACCGCCGAGTTGTGCGGCCCCGCGGCCCGGGTCAGGCAGGCGGCGTGCTCCGCCGGCAATGCGAAGGTCATGGCCACCGGGTCGTGCTCGACGATCCGCCCGGTGGCCATGGCGGCGAGCCATTCGCGCACGCACCGCTCGTCGAGGCAGGCGTTGTCTGCGATCTCAACGCTCGTCGCCGGGGGGAGCGAGGCCATGGTGTCGAAGAGCCCGGTCCGGTGCCCGACACTGACCATCAACGCCAGTGACCCGCTGTTCGACAGGTCCAGTAGGCGGTCGGCGAAGCGTTGCTGTCGCCTTGCGTCGCCGTCACCCACGGGTGGCTCCGGCTGGTGGAGCTCCCCGGCCTCCTTGGAGGGCGAGAAGGTCAATTGAGCTGGGAAAAGCCAGTGTGGCGACAAAGTCCCCTCCGTTCCCCTCCGGTCCAGTTGGCCCAGCTACCTACTAAG
Organism: uncultured Acidimicrobiaceae bacterium; assembly: GCA_964481925.1. Lineage (GTDB taxonomy): Bacteria > Actinomycetota > Acidimicrobiia > Acidimicrobiales > Palsa-688 > Fen-671. The sequence goes on along the minus strand of CAYZVQ010000226.1, from coordinate 2,370 downwards.
AGCTTGGAGTAGCCCCGTTCCCCAAACGTTCCCGTCGCCAGGAGCAGGCCCCGAGGACGGTGGGAACGGTGGATCACAGCGCGGGAACGCTTTGGGAATGCCGGTGCTCTACGTTTGCGCCGGACGGCGTCGCCCTTCTCCGCGGCGGCCCCTTTGCGAAAGGAACTCAAGTGACCCCCCGTACTCAACGCATAACGGTGCTGTCCCGGAGCCCGAGCGCAACCTCAAATGCTCGACTTCAACCGACCAAACGACCTGCGCGCGCGCGGAGCATTAGAACCGGGGCGCTGTGTGCCCTTGTTGGCTTGGCAAGTTCCGTACTGGTCGCGCCGGCGGACGCCTCCGCTACTTCGGCTGGCATAGGCGTCTTGGCCCGGGGGAGCGTCGTCGTCTCTCAGGGGGGCACCATATTCGGAGGCACTAATACCGGGGTCCGCCTTGAGCTCAACGGGGACGTGGACGTCTACCCGCCGAACGCCGACGGTGACGTCGCCCCTGAGGCAAGTTTCACCCATGGGATGTATGGCCCCACCACCATGATCTTCGACCCGTCAGGCAACCTGTGGGTGGCCAACGAGAACACCAGCGACCTGTTCGAGATAACCAAGGCCCAGCTGGCCACGCCCAACCCGGTGCCGGCAGTGACCATCTTCGCCGGGGCCGGGGCGCTCGCCAACCCCTTCGGGATGGCCTTTGACTCATCGGGCAACCTCTGGGTGGTCAGTAACGCGTGGAACCGGGTCTATGAGTACACCAAGGCCCAATTGGCCAGCTCGGGCGGCCCGATGCCCCAGACCACCATTTCGGACTTCTCGAGCACCCCCATTTTCGGTGTCGCCTTCGATCCTTCCGGCGACCTGTGGGTATCGACTGTCAACAGTGTGGTCGAGTTCTCCAAGGCCGAGCTGGCCACTACGAAACCGGTGCCAACGGTTACGATCTCGTCGACCGGCGGTGCCCAGCTCGTCTTCGACACCTCCGGAGACCTGTGGATGGTCACCGGCGGCGGCCCAGACTGCTTCGGCACCCCCTGCACAAACGAGGTGGTCGAGCTCACCAAGGCCCAGCTCGCCAGCTCGGGGTCGCCCACGCCCGCCGTCACGATCAGCTCAACCAAGGCTGGCGCTGACGGGTCCCTGTACGGCCCCTATTCGCTAGCCTTCAGCCCCTCGGGGGACCTTTGGGTGGAGAACTTCGACAACAACACCACGGTCGAGTTCGCCAAGGACCAGCTCGCCAGCTCGGGGTCGCCCACGCCCCGCCGGGCCATCGTCGGCCCAGATACCGGGATGAACTTCCCCTCCTACGTCGTCATAGCGCCGTAAGAGGCCTTTTTCAAGGAGCCGAACTGTAATCGCAGCGACCGCGGAGCGCCGGCGGGGGGCGCTTCGAAGAAAAGGCCTGAGCGAATGCAGGTCTTCCGCTTGAGACGCTGCGCGCCCTGACGTTAGGCCGAGCTTTCTGGCTTGTCCGCCGACTGAGCAGACCGACCCTGTGAGCCCTCGGGACAAGGGTGAAGGCGCCCAAACGCTCGCAGCAGGACTGCTCAGCGGCGCGGAACGTGGGTTGCGACGCCTTCCACGAAACAGGAACCGGAGGTTGTGTTCGTCTCGGCCAACGCCGTTGCCGGATCGGTCCTGGTTGCCGGGATGCTTCTGGCCCGACCAAGGACTGTGTCAACGGCTGTGGGCCGATTCCTTGCACCGAGGCAAGCGTCAACACCCTCTGCGCGAGGAGCTTGGTCACCCGTTTATCGGCGGCCGCCGGGCATGCTCCACATGACGGTCCTTGACGCATAACAACCATTTCCGAGCGTCGTTTGGCGCGTCCCGGGAGGATCAAGCCGAGTACAGATCGACGGTTATCGCCCCACGCGTGCTCCGGAAACCCCAGGTTTTCCAGAGGTTTCCACGCACCTAACGGCGCGCCATAACGCTCGCCCGCTGAAACGCTCATAATACCGAGGTCTTCAGGCTGTCGCCTCACTCATCGCCCGTCCATAACCGGCGTTCTGCGAGCGATCACCGGCCTTTCTAACCTGACGGGCCGAGGACCGGGATCATATATCCACCCCTGTCTGGGCCCCCACGCCCGGGCCACTGTGCCCCGTGGCTGGCCTTTGAGACCAAAGACCGGCCAACCGAGACGCCTCCTCGACGGCCTGACGGGCCCGGTTCCGGTGGGCCGCCTGGGCAAACGACCCGATGTCGGCCATGTCCCCGAGAGTGCTGCCGGTGGTGATACTCCAGCGGTCGCGGTAAGCGGCAATAACACTGAGGCGGTCCCACCAAGCCTCGGCCACGACGGGCCTGCTCGGCGGCGGGCCGAAGGGCGTGGCCCAATTGGCGCCTGTCCGGACGGCTGCCTCGG
>CAYZVQ010000225.1:1511-8434 GCA_964481925.1 uncultured Acidimicrobiaceae bacterium | reverse complement strand
GCATGAACGGCTTTTGGCCGCCGCCGCCCAGGCCGGTCTGGTCGGTCAATTTAACGGATGCTTGGCCTTGTTCTTTGGAGCTCAGCACGAAAGTCCCCTTTTGTTTGGGGGCGTTCTGGCAATCGAAGCGCCAAACAACGCTCGACTTGGGCGGGACCATCAGGGACGAAATTTCCCTATTGCCGGTGCCTGAGCGCTGCATGTAGATCTTGGCCGCGGCCGGTTTGGGGCTGGCCTTAGCCGCGGGCGAGCCGTGCAGGGACGACGCGCTGGCGGCGCCGGATAGCGCCACCGAGCCGGCGAGAACGGCGATAGCCATCGGGAAAAGTATGGACCTTGACAAGCGAGGTCGTGACCTCGTGGCCAGGGGGGGCCCGGTCCCTAGAAGGGAGGAGGGTTTCATGCGTACCGCCTTTCTCGGCCGGCACGTGGCCGGCATATAGCCGCCCCGGTTGGGCGTGACGTCTACAGGGTCAGAGGTGTAGCGGCAGGGGCCTCCGCCCGGGTCTGGGTCAGAAGTACCTCGGGGCTACAGCCCGTCCATAAGTCATCGACACGGGGAGTGTTAAATCTTGACACCGAACGTGGTTTTAGGGTCTTTGTACCCTATTAGGCGGCCGGGGTGAGGTCGACAGCGAGGGGGCTCCTGCCGTGGGAGCGGTGGGGCTGTGCATTTTGCCCACCCAACGAATCGAGCCCATGTGCCATCTCCAAGTTTTGCCGTCCCCGCCGGCACGGCTACCCCCTCTTCAGCGCGGCCCAATTGCTGCACGTACGTCGAGACAGAAGCGGTCAATGAGTGAAAGCCCTGGTCGCGGCCGGTCGCTACCCACGCCGGAGGGGCTTGGCGCCCCTGGTCTGGGCACACGAAGGGACCAGGGCACCCACGGCGGCCACCGCCTTGGGGCAACAGGCGCGCCCGAGCGGACCAAGGGGCAAGAGTGGAACGGCCGCGCCCGATAAGCGCTCATCGTCGCGCCGGCGGGCCGACCTATCGGGCGCTGCGGCTCCTGGTCGTGATCTCGATGGTGGCGGGCCTGGTGGCCGAAGGGGTCACCCCCGCCTCCGCGTCTACACCGGCACTGTGGAGCCAGGTGACCGGGGCGGGCGGCCCATCGGCCCTATCCGGCGCGTCGATGGCATATGACCCGGGCACCAGCCAGACCATCATGTTCGGCGGCAACGCCAACGGCACGGCACAGGCCGGGACGTGGAACTGGAACGGCTCCACCTGGACCGCCCTCACCCCCTGACCAGCCCTGCGGCGCGTTACGGCGCCTCCATGGCGTACGACACGGCCACCAGCCAGTTGCTCCTCTTCGGTGGCTACAACGGCACGACCTACATGAGCGACACCTGGGCTTGGACCGGCACCACCTGGGAACAGCTCAGCCCGACGACCAGCCCGACGGGCCGTTACGGCGCCTCCCTGGCCTATGACCCGGCCATGAGCGGGGGCGAACTGGTCCTCTTGGGCGGGCGGACCGGCGCCGCCACCTGCGGCTCTGACACCTGGACCTGGAGCGGGAGCAACTGGACGCAGCTCACTCCGGTGGCCAGCCCGCCTCAGCGCTACGAGGCCGCTTTCGCCTACGACACGGCGACCAGCCATATGGTCCTGTTCGGCGGCAACGGCGGCAGCGCCCTCGCTGACACGTGGCTGTGGACCGGGACCAACTGGACCTCGTCGGCACCCTCGCTCTCGCCGACGGCGCGCTACGGCGAGACGTTGGCCTACAGCCCCGCCATTGGCCAATTGGTCCTGTTGGGGGGCCAGACGGCCGGGGGCTACGACAACTCCACCTGGGCCTGGGCCAACAACAACTGGGCCCAGCTTTCGTCCTCGACCAACCCCCCGGTACGCACCACCGCCGCCATGGCCCTTGACCAGAGCAGCGGCCAAATGGTCGTGTTCGGTGGCTACAACGGCACCAGTTACCTGGGCGACACCTGGCAGTGGAGCGTCACCGCCGTCACCGGCGTCTCGCCCAGCTCCGGCCCTCTGGCCGGGGGCACCTCGGTGACCATCACCGGCATGGGGTTCAACGCGGTCACCGGGGTCATCACCGGGACGCCGGACACGCTCGGGACCTACACGGTGACCCTTGGGAGCAAGCCGCCATCGACCTGGCCCGTTTAGTGCACGAGATGGCCGTTAGGCTCCCTCCAACGCCCACAATAGGAGCGACGTGTGTTGGTACCCAAGAGTTATGTTCACGACGAGCACCGTGGCCGGCCATAACCACGTCGTCGTGCTCGCCCTCCCAGCCGGCGGTGCCCCGTCCGGGCCATTCGGGCTGACAAAGCGGATCGGGACCTGGGACCCTATTCACGACAAGGCGTGGGCCCGGTATCATTGCTGTAAGAGGCCACGGTGACAGCCGGCGCAGGGGTTCGGGAGGAGCCGGTGCCAAAACCTGGTGCCAGGCACTTCTGGCCGCTGCAACAAACCGGTAGGGGAGTGCTGTGAAGCCTCTTCGTTTCGCATGAGGAAAACGGACTAGGTGCCAAACAATCACGCCGCTCAGCCTGAGGAGGACTTGGTCCGCCTCTACCTGAACGACATAGGCAAGCACTCGCTGCTGACCAAGGACGACGAGGCCAGGCTGGCCCAGGCTATTGAGGCGGGCCGGGCGGCCCGGGCCGAAATGAGCAGCGCCAAGTCCTTGACCGTCCCGAAGAAGCGGGAACTGCGCCGGGCCATCCGGGAGGGCGACGAGGCGGCGGAGACCTTCGTCAAGGCCAACCTGCGCCTGGTCGTGTCCATCGCCAAGAAGTACCAGGCGGCCGAGCTGCCGCTGCTCGACCTCGTGCAGGAGGGCAACCTGGGCCTGATGCACGCGGTGGAGAAGTTCGACTGGCGCAAGGGCTTCAAGTTTTCTACCTATGCCACTTGGTGGATCCGCCAGGCCATCACCCGCGGGATAGCCAACACCGGCCGTACCGTCCGCCTGCCCGTGCATGCCGGCGACCTTCTGACCCGCGTGACCAAGGCGCGGGGCCGGCTCGAGGGCCAGCTCGGCCGCCGGCCCACGTCAGCCGAACTGGCCAACGACCTCGAGCTCGAAGAGGAGAAGGTGATCGAGATCCTCCGCCATGCGGCGGAGCCCCTCTCCCTTTCGGAGCCGCTGCGCGAGGACGGCGACGCCGAGCTGGGCGACGTGGTCGAGGACCGCTCGGCGGTGTCGCCCTTCGAGGCGGCGGCGGCATCGCTTCTTTCGGGCGAAGTAGGCAAGATGTTGGTGGCCCTGGACGAGCGTGAGCGGGAGATCCTCCGGCTGCGTTTCGGCCTCGACCGGGGAGAACCTCGCACTTTGGACGAAGTGGGCGAACATTTCAACCTGACCCGGGAGCGCATCCGCCAGATCGAGGCGCGGGCCATGTCGAAGTTGCGCCATCCTTCCACCGATCGCGGCGCCCGGGAGCTCCTGACCACCTAAAGCAACGATGGCCCTGGCCCTCAAACGGGGTTCAGGCGCCGGTGAACGGGCGGCTGAAGTTGACGGGCAGTTTGGCCAGTACGAAGCTGAACAGCAGCTTGCGGTCGGTCGTGGTGAGCACGATGGCCGCCTTGCCCGAGACCCCCGAGGGCGCCCCTGCCACCTGGCCGGCGGGGAAGCTGCCGGTAAAGGCGAAGGCGCAGACGTTGGTGCCGGCCGGCGGGTTGTAGTCGGCCGAAGGGTTCTTGGGGAAGCGCCTTTTGACCAGCCGGGCCAGGATCTTCGGGCTCACCAGCTCGACCCCGTGGAACACGTAGCTGGCCTTGGGCACGTCCAGCGCCCCTTCGGCCAGGGGCAGGCTTTCGTAGCACGGCCCCAGGCCCACGGGCGGGCTCAGATGGTGGCAGGCACTTAGGCCCAGGCTCACGGTCGCCACCAAGACGATGGCAACAAAGGCACGCCGAACCGGGCCGGCCCAACTTGTCCAGGTCATGGTCATTCTCCCCCTTCAGTCCCTTCCGACACGGCTTTGGCTTGTCCTGCGTGCCCCCCGGCGCCGTCCAGCGCCGGCGGCGCCGTGCGGTCAAGGGCCGGCCTGGCCCGGTCCGCTCCGGGCACGGGGGCGCGTCCTGCGGCGAGGCCTTCCTGCTCCGAGCGGCGTACCGCTTTGCGCCGGGCCCGGAACAAGCCCAGGTAGCAGGCGCCCCCGATCGGCAGCGGTACCCAGAAACTGATGAGCCGGTACAGCAGCACGGCGGCCACGGTCGGCGCCTCACCACCCCCGAAGGCCACCAACGCCACCGTCAGGCTGCCCTCGACCACGCCGAGGCCCCCGGGCGTGATGGGCAGGTTCACGGCCAGCTGGCCGCCGCAGTAGGCCAGCAGCAGCCCCGCCCAGGGCACGCCCGCGCCCACGGCGATAAATGCGAACGCCAGGCAGGAACAGTCCGACAGCCAGCTGCACGTCCCGGCCAGTACGGCCTGTGCCCATTCGAACCGGGTAGGGGCGACGGACCGCATCCGCTGCACGCCTTTGTCCAAAGGGCCGCTCAGCTGGCCGGGGGGGCGCTTGAGCGCCCTTTCCAGCCTGGCCGTGGCCCGCAGGGCGAGGCGGTAGCCGGTGCTGCGGTTGGCCCAGGCCAGCACGGCCAGCAGGGCGATGAACAGGACGCCCACGATGGCGTACACGAGGTCGAACGTGCTGCCCAACGTGGCCGCCAGAGCGAGGCCGACACCGGCCAGCGCGGCCAGGGTGGCGAAGGCGACGGCGCCGACGGCTATGACCACCCAGCCGGCGAGCACCTCGTCGGCGCCGAGCAGCTGGAACTGGCGGAACTCGTAGACGCCGGCGAAGGCCGCCCCTACGGGCAGGGCGGACTGGATGGCGCTGCCGGAAAAGGCGATGGCCGTGAGGCGGCTGAGCCTGGCGCGTACGTCCCCGGCCCCGAGCAGGGTCCGTTCCATGAAGGTTATGGACAGGTAGGACCCGAACTCGGCCACCGAGGCCAGGACGATCCACTCCCAGCGGATCTGGTTGAGGAAGGCCCCGGCGCCGGCCAGCTCGCTCGATTTGCCGGTAAGGACCCAGATGGCAACGCCCAGGAGGGCGAACCCGGCGACGATGCGGAAGGGCTTCCAGAAGCGCAGGAAGTCTTTCTTGGTCAGCCGTGGCACTTGGGCATCTTCGCGCCGGGCCGGCACTTGCCGAACATAGGGTTGTCGGCTATATCCCCAATGTGGGGCCGGGGCGCCTGTCTGGGCGGGACGGGTCGGGGCGCGCCCGGGCCGGGAGGCCGAGGTCGCGCTCGACGGCTGCGGCCGTCACCTCCTGCGCCCAGCGCCGCCTAGCAACGGCGTTGAGCGGGCGGGGCCCGGCACGTTCAAGCATCGCCGCGTCCGGCCAGCCGGTAGCCAACTGGGCGGTCCCGGCCCGGCGCCGTGCCTCCAGGCCGGCGGCCCCGGCGGCTGGTATGCCCGGCCCGGCCAGGGTGACCCAGGCGGCCGTGACGGGCGCGGCCCGGCCGGTCAGCGCCAGAGGGTCGCCCAGCACTAGCAGGGCGTCGCGGCCCGGTCCGCAGGACCGCAGGTAGGGGACCGTGGTGGCGTACCCGTAGCCGAGGGAGGGCGCGTGCTCGGGCCCTACCAGTGACGTCCTGGGCAGCGACGTCGGGGGCCCGGCTGGTGCCCGCCACTCGACCTCGACGGCGCCCCCGCCCTTGCCCAAGCCCGTCACCGTGCCCCGGCTCGCCGCCGCTACCGGGCCTATGCGCCGCAGGGCCAGGACCTCATCGCCCACGGCATAGGCGCGCTCACCGAGGACCTGTTGGCGGCCCTCGCCTCCCGGGGCGGGCAGGCGCCGGGCCCGGGCGGCGGCGTTGAGGGCCTCGGCTTCGGCCGGCCCGAACGCGACCATCAACGGCGACGGCCGTCCCGGCCTGTTCGCCATCTCCCTGGCGGCCACGAGATGGGCCATGGCCGCGGCGCCGGTCAGCGAGCCCTGCACGACTATCCCCTTTAGGGAAATGGCCGCCGTCCCCGCCCCCGCCATCGCGGCCGCCCCGGCCAGGTCGGCCAGCGGCGACCCGTCCAGCTGATCGGCGAGGTGGTCGAGCGACCGGGCCATGCTGGGACGCGTTCCCGGCACCGTGCCCCCGACGACCAGTACAAGCTTGGTCTGGGTGGCGGTCGCTTGCTCGACCAGTTGAGCCAGTGCTGCCGGGCTCATGTGGCCGGCGGCGTCGACCATGAGCACCCGGCGACCGGGCCGGGAGAGCGGGGCGGCGCCGATGCGCCGGGCTGTGCCGGGCTCCTCCAGCGAGGTGAGGGCGCGCCAGCGCCGGGCCGAAAGCTCGGACGGGCAGGCCACTTCGACCGTCATGCCGGCGGCCTGCCATATGGCACGGGCGGCGTCGGCGCAGGCGGCCTGGTCGAGCCAGGGGGCGGCGGGCAGGACGGCCACGCCCTCGCCCGAGCAGGCCAGTTGGGAGGCGGCCCGGGCCAGGCGCCCTCCGGTCCCGAGGGCCGCCAGTTCGACCTCGGCTACCGCCTGGCTCGCCGGCGCGGTGCGAGCGGAGCGGGCCTCCTCGGCCAGTTCGACGACCCTGTCGTCCAAGTGGCTGGCCCGCACCGTGGTCCACCGGGAGCGGGTGGCGGGCGGCCCCGTCCCGCCGACGCCGGTGCCGACGCTGGCGTCGCACCAGCGCCGTGCCCACTCGGCCGCCGCCGCCAGCCCGAGGCCGGCCGGGCACGACTCGGCCAGGGCCACGAGGACGTCCGGCTCGGTGAACTCCGACTCCCGCCGGGCCAAGGCTTCAGCCACGGCGGCTGGGGCAGGTGGGGGAGGCGGCAACGCCGGGCTCCGGGCCGCGCCCAGGATGGTCGTGGCCTGTGCCCGTCCCCACCCGCTTTGAGCCAACGCCCCGACCGCCGCCCCCCGGTCGACCGCCGCCCCCCGGTCGACCGCCGCCCCCCGGTCGACCGCCG
>CAYZVQ010000225.1:0-1411 GCA_964481925.1 uncultured Acidimicrobiaceae bacterium | reverse complement strand
GCCCCCCGGTCGACCGCCGCCCCCCGGTCGACCGCCGCCCCCCGGTCGACCGCCGCCCCCCGGTCGACCGCCGGGTCTCTCCGGCGCGACCGGCCCTGGGCTACCCGGCCACTGGCCAGCGAGGCGGACCCGAACGAACGGGCGCCGGCTTGGACAGCCCGGGACCGGGTGCTGGCGGCGGCCATTACAGGCGCCGGAACGGTGGTGATCTCACCCAGGCCCCCATTGGAGATCGCCCACGTGAAGTTGAACCCGGCCTCCGCCAGGCGTCCCCGCAAGGCCAGCTGGAAGCCGGCGCCGAGGCCCTCCCGCCAGCGCCAGAGCTCGTCTCCCACCAGACAGCTCCACTGGCCGTCGCCGCCGAGGCCCAGGTTGGCCAGGACCACGTGGGCGTGGAGGTGAGGGTGGCCGGCGTCGTTGTCGTGGTGCTCGAAGGCGCCCGCCACGACCCGGGCGCGGACCAGGTCCCCGGCCCGGCGGGCCCAGGCGGCCCGGTCCTCGAGGGTGCCAACGGTGTCCGTGACCGCCTGGCGGTAGGCGCCGCGCAGCTTGGCCGCGTCGCCCTCAGGCCCGGCGGCCGCCAACAGCGAGAGCGATTTGGGCGCGGCGAAGACCAGGTCCCAACCGTGGCGCCGGCGCAGGCCAGGTCGCGCCGTCAGCGTCCCGCCCCCGGGCGCCTGGCCCAGGAGCACGTCCTGGAGCCCGGCCCCATCGACCCTCCCGTACAGCCCGAGAGCCTGGGCGCCGTGGCCCAGCCAAAAGCTGTGCCAGGCAGAACGCTGCCAATAGGCGACACCCGAAGACGAGGCCGAGTTGATGACCAACATGACTTGAAATACTATAAGAAGCATGTAACACTATGAAAGGAGTTATGAGTGACTGGGTAACGCCCGCAGGAGGAACTCGTCGAAAAGCGGGACGGTGAACGCGGTGTCACCGTGAGCAGGGCGGTGGACCATCCCTTTGGCGACCAGAGCGCTACGGCGCGGGGCTACGGGCTCCACCTTGGTCCCGAGCCGGGCCGCGATGTCGCCTGAGCGGTGAGGCCCTGGTCCCAGCTCTGCCATCGCCCGCAGGTACTTCCTTTCGGCCGGTGTCAGGCGGTCGGAGCGCACCAGCAAGAAGTTGGCGTCGAGATGGCTTATGACCCTGCTGTTATCTTGCGTGGCGCCCGGTAGGGCTCGCATCGGGAAGAGCCCGAAAACAGGCCGTCAAACGGGTGCCGGCGCGTAAGAAAGTCCACAAAGCGGAGTGCCCCGAGGGGCCTTAGTGGGGATTACATCCGATTTTGTGTGCCTCGTGCGCCAATTGGCGGGAGCTTTTGGCTCCTCATGCTGGAAAACGAAAGGAGATGCCAAAAGCCCCCACCGCCGGTAAGGAAGTGCCAAAGACGGGCGGTCGAAGACGTGCT
>CAYZVQ010000224.1:0-8446 GCA_964481925.1 uncultured Acidimicrobiaceae bacterium | reverse complement strand
CGTGGACAGTATCCAGCATTACTATCAGTTTGACAACTTCTATGGAAATAGTCAACATTGAGGTAAGTTCGTTCCTCGCCTTTCATCTCCCCGAGCCCAAGGAGAACGGCGCATGTCCGACGACCTCGACCTTCACGACTACGGCCACCACCTGGTCGACGAGATGCTGTCCAAGCGGATGACCAGGCGCGATGTCCTGCGCCGAGCCACCCGACAACACGCTGCGGCCGGTGCTCGCCACCAGCTGGAAGCCCAACGCCTGACCTGGTTGGCAAAAAAAGCTCGGGCCCCCGCCTCGTCCACGTCGGCGCAGGTGACCTTGGCCCCGAAGGCAGCCAAGCCTTCGGCACTGGCGGCACCGATGCCGCTGCCCGCCCCCACGACGACGGCTCGCCGGCCGCCCAGCTCGAACAATGCTCGATAATCAGAGATCTGCTTATCCTCCCTGCTCGAACCCACTGGCTTGCGTAAACACACTGGAAAAAGCCTCGCGGTAGGCAATGAACTCCCCCACCGTTGTCGCCGCCAATAAAGCATGGACGATGGCCCGGCTCAGGCAGTCGGCACCGAGCTGCCCCAGGAGCGCCAGGGCCAAGTCGCGCGCCGCCGCTGTCCCCGCCACCGACGGCACCGGCGCCCCGGCGACAGTCGGCACCGCCACCGACGGCCCCGCTCTTGGCGGCCCCGCGCCCGGCGGGCCCTGTTGGAGGAGCTGCTTGGCGCCAGTGGCGAGAGCGAAGACGATGTCGCCGTCGAAGCGGGTATGGGCGGGGCGGACGGCCCGGGGCAGACCGCTCTGGGCTACACGAGCGATGTCGGCGGCTTCGACCTTGGTCAGCGCGGCATCAGTGGCCACCACCACGAGCACGGTGTGGCCCGATATGCCGGGCGCGGGCGCCTCCGTTCCCAGGTGGCGTCTGAGGTCGGCGGCCGATGCGGCGACCAGTTCGGGGAACTCGCCCGGGAACCCGAGGGCCAAGGCGTAGGGCAGCCCGTCCTCCGGGCTCACCGCCTGGCCGAGGGCATTGACGATGGCCAGTGCGGCCACGGTGACCCCACTGGAAGTGACGGCACTGGCCGTGCCCGCCCCTCCCTTCAACCGGCGCCCGACGAGGTTGCCTATGAGGGCGCCGGTACCCGCGCCCACGTTCCCTTGGGCAACGGGGCCCGAGGAGGCAGCCTCCGCCGCCGAATAGCCGAAGCTCACGTCGGGCCGGGCGCCAAAGCTCCCACCACGGCCCAGGTCGAACAGTGCGGCCGCCGGCACCACGGGGACGAGCTCGCCCAGCCCGGCGCCGACCCGCCGCCCGATGCCATGCTCCTCGAGCCAGCGCATGGCGCCGCCGGCAGCATCGAGCCCGTAGGCGCTACCACCGCTGAGCACGACTGCGTGGATGGCGTCGACCAGGTTGCGGGGGTCGAGGGCGTCTGTCTCGCGGGTCGCCGGCGCCCCGCCCCCGAGGTCGGCGGCGGCCGTAGCCCCGCCGCGAGCGAGCACGACGGTCGTGCCGGTGAGGTACGGAGCGTCAGTGCGGCTGAAGTGGCCCACCTCGATCCCGGCGACGTCGGTGATGCCGTTGGACGGCCCGGGGCCTACGGCGGCGAACTGCCCGAAGACGTCGTCACCGGCCATCCGCGCCTCCCCCGAGGAACCGCCGGGCGGCGGACAGGTAGACCTTGGCACAGGTGACGAGGTCGTCCACGGCCACGTGCTCATCTGCCTGGTGGGCGATCCACTTGCCCCCGGGGCCGTACACAACGACCGGCAACCCGCCGTCCCGGGCCAGGATCGTCCCATCGGTGGTCCCCGGGACCCCGCCAAAGGGTGGGGCCGCCCCTGTGACCTCCTCGTGCGCCTCGACGATGGCGCGAACGATGGGAGCGTCGCGGGGCGTTTCGGTGGGCGGGCGGTCGTCGACGACGGTGACGGTGACGGTGACGCCGTGAACGACCGAAAGGCGCGCCGCCTCCTGCTCGGTACGGGCGACGAGGTCGTCATGGTCTACGCCGGGCACGGTACGGACGTCAAAGGCTACCCAGGCGGTCGCCGGGATCACGTTCATCTGAAGCGGGTCGCCGGCGAGGAACACCGTCGGGGTCACCCAGACCTGTCCGAGCAGCGGGTAGTCGCCGAACAGCCCCTGGAGCCGTCGCTGCTCCGACGCGGCGAAGGAGACCATGTCGTGCAGAGCAGGGACCGGGTTGCGCCCCTTGTCGGGCATGGCGCCGTGGGCCATCTTGCCCTGGGCGTCGACGCGCAAGCGCAACGCGCCCTTCTGGACGGCGCAGACCTCGCCCCCCTCGGGCTCGCAAACGATGGCCGCGTCGATGCCCTGGGCCCGACCGCGCGCCACGAAGTGTTTAACGCCCGTCATCAGGCCCTCTTCGTCGACGAGGGCGGCCACCACCACCCGGCCGGGGAACGGGCCGCCGCCGGCCAGCGCGGCGACGGCGAAGATCATGGCCGCCAGACCGCTTTTCATGTCGGCCGAACCACGCCCCCGGATGTTGCCGTCGACCTTGTCACCGATGAAGGGAGGGAACGACCAGCTCTCCGGTGAGCCCTCGGTGACGACGTCGGTGTGGCCTTCGAAAAGAAGGGTGGGACCGGGGAGACCGCCCTCGACGGTGGCTATGACGTTGGGCCGCCCGGGTGCGACCTCATCGACCTCAACGGCCCAGCCGAAACCGCGCATGACCTTGGCCACCAGCTCGGCCGCCCCCGCTTCGCTCCGGCCCTTCTCCGGCGCGTAGACGCTGGGTAGCTGGACCAGTTCCTGAGTCAAGCGGACCAGCCCGTCAATGTTGAGTGTTGCCATCTTTTCGCTTGATTCAATATGATTAGTCTAACCTAAGAGCGGCCAGCCCCCAGAAGGCCGGCAACGTTGAGGACCGAGAACACCTGCAGACCGCCCCGGCGCCCTGACAAGGGCCTGGGATGCGCAAAAGCACCTGACCTACCGGAAGGAACTCGCGCTGATATGAACCACAGGACCAGAGCCGTCGTCGCCAGCGGTTTGGCGGTCACCGCTTTATTGACAGCCGCCGGGACGGGCGTCACGCCCGCCCTCGCCACCACCCTGGCCCCCGCCGCCACGTCATTGAAGACCCTCGTTATCGGCTCTCAGCAGGCACCGCCCACTCTGGACCCGACGGCCAACGCCGCCCAGGCCATCGACGAGGTCGTCGACTACAACGTCCTACAACACCTGGTGCAGCTGGCGCCGGACGGCAAGATCGTCCCCGTGCTGGCCTCCAGCTACACCCTGTCGTCCAACCGCTTGGTGTACACCTTCACCATCCGCCCAGGCGTGAAGTTCTCCAACGGCGACGCCCTCACCCCAGCCGACGTCGTCTACTCGATCGACCGGGTAACGGCCAAGAAGTACCCGTACGCGGCCATCTTTGACGTGGCGTCGGCCGCCGCCGTCGGCACCGACCAGGTGGCGGTGACCCTGCAGAGCCCGAGCTGGTCGTTCCTGTTCGACCTGGCCTCGTACTCCAACGGGGTGATCGTCGACCCCAGTACGGTGTCCACTCTCGGCACCGACCCGATCGGGACCGGCCCCTACGAGGTCACCGGTCAAGTGGCCAACTACAGCGTCTCGCTAAAGGCGGACCCGACTTACTGGGGCACGGCGCCGGGCGTGGCCGGCATCGAGTTCCGCTACTTCACCGACTCCAACGCCGAGGACGCCGCCCTGCAAGACGGCCAGATCCAGGTCATCGACAACCTCTCCTCGCCTGACGAGGCGAGCACCTTCACGGGCGACCCGGCCAAGTACGGGGTCATCGGCGGCCTGACCAATGGCAAGGTCCAGCTCACGATCAACAACACCGCCGGCCCCTTTGCCAGCAAGCTCGTCCGCCAAGCCGTCAATTACGCCATCGACAAACAAGCGGTGATCCAGGTGGCGTCGGCCGGCCTGGGGGCCCCCATCGGGTCTGACACCGTGCCGTCCGACCCGTATTATCTCAACCTGGCCAACCTGTACCCCTACAACCCGTCCAAAGCCAAGCAGCTGTTGGCCAAAGCCGGTTACCCGCACGGCTTTTCGACGACCCTGACGCTGCCGCCCTACTTCTACGCGCAGCTGGCCGCGCCCGTCATCCAAAGCGAGCTCGGGGCGGTCGGCATCACCGTCACGATCCAGAACGTCGCCTGGCCGCTCTGGCTCAGCCGGGTGTTCGAAGGCGGCAACTTCGACCTGACGATCATCGACCACGCCGAGGCGCGCGATGTCGGCAACTACGCCACCAAGGGCTACTACTGGCACTTCGCCGGGACGTCCCAGGTGGCCACCCAGCTCACCGCGGCCAACGCGGCGCCGACCGAGCAAGGCTGGATCGCTGGCACCCAGGCCATACTGAGAGAGATATCCAACGACGCCGTGAACGATTGGCTATACGCCCTGCCCGTCCTGGAGGTCCACTTGAAGGGCGTGATCGGGCTGCCCACCGGCGGTTATACCGAGTCCTTCGACCTTCAGTACGTCAGCTGGGGTGGGACCGTGCCCGCCAGCGCGGTAGCGCTCGGGTACAGCGACTCCTAGGGCGCGCGGCACAGAGATGGCGGAAGAGCTCGACAGGCAGCCAGCCGAAGCGACGCCGGCTGCCGTCGAGCTCCCGGCCATACCCGCCGGAAGAGGGACCTTCGCCCCGTTCCTCCTCCGGCGGCTCTTCATCCTCGTCATCACGCTTTTCATCGCCTCGATAGCCGTTTTCAGCGTGTTGGCGGTCCTGCCCGGCAAGCCCGCCCAGGTGATCCTGGGGACGGCGGCCACCCCGGCGTCGGTCCGAGCCGAGACGATCAAGCTCGGCCTCAACGAACCCCTCTGGCACCAGTACGTCCACTGGGCCGGCGGCCTGCTCTCGGGCGACCTCGGGCGCTCCTACATCTCCCAGGACCCGATCGGGCCCGAGATCGGCCAGGCGCTCACCGTGACCGGCCCGCTGGTGGCCCTAGGCCTGGCCGTCGGCCTGGTCGTGGGGGTGACCTTGGGCGTGCTCTCCGCCGTGCGGCACCGCAAGCTGTCCGGGGCGGTGCTGTCAACGCTCAGCCAGATAGGTATCGCCGTGCCGAACTTCGTGGCCGGCATCTTGCTGCTGACCATCGTCAGCGTGAAGCTGCACTGGCTGGCGGGGGCCTCGTTCAACGGGTGGTCAGCAGGAGCCAGTCAATCCCTGGAAGCCCTCGTACTGCCGTCCATCGCCCTGGGGCTGGCCGAGGGGGCCATCTTGAGCCGGTACGTGCGTTCGTCGGTGCTCGAGGTGCTGAGATCTGACTTCCTACGCACGGCCCGGGCCAAGGGGCTGCGTCCCCACCAGGCCCTCGTCCGCCACGGCCTGCGCAACGCCGCCGTCCCCGTCGTCACCGTGCTCGGGCTCGAACTGGCCGGGCTGCTCGTGGGCGCCGTCGTAGTAGAGAACGTTTTCACCCTGCCCGGCCTGGGGACCATGCTCGTCCAGGCCATAGACAACCGCGACCTCCTGGTCGTCCAGGACATCGTGTTCCTGATCGCCGGCACCGTGCTCGTGGTCAACCTCCTGGTGGACGTGTCCTACCGCCTCCTCGACCCTCGCATCGCGCTCGGCTCGTGAGCTCTTCCCTGGCGGCACCGCTAACGCCAACGGTTGCCGGGGTGGGCCCCGGCGAGGTTGCGCCCGGGGCGACGAGCTTCCTCGCCCGCCTGGTCCGCAACCCGAGCGCCCTCATCGGCACCCTGGTAGTGGGTGCCATCGTCGCCGTCGCGCTGCTGTCGCTGGTGTGGACGCCCTACGGCCCCGTCACCCTGTCCAGCCACGTCCTGGCCCGGCCCAGCCTGGGTCATCCCCTGGGCACCGACGAGTACGGCCGGGACGAGCTTTCCAGGCTGATGGCCGGGGCCCGCGTAAGCCTGTACTCGGGCGTATTTGCCGTGGTCGTGGCGTCATTGGTCGGCATCCCCGCCGGCTTGGCCGCAGCCGACCTGGGCGGACTGGCCAGCGAGGGCATCATGCGGGCGGCGGACCTGCTCTTTGCCTTCCCGGCCCTGCTGGCGGCGGTGACCCTGGCGGCGGCCCTGGGCTCGTCGACCACGACCGTCATGCTGGCCATCGGCAT
Organism: uncultured Acidimicrobiaceae bacterium; assembly: GCA_964481925.1. Lineage (GTDB taxonomy): Bacteria > Actinomycetota > Acidimicrobiia > Acidimicrobiales > Palsa-688 > Fen-671. The sequence continues at coordinate 2,343 of CAYZVQ010000224.1, read as the reverse complement.
CGCCTCGGTGCCCTATTTCGCCCGCGTCACCCGGAGCGCGGCCCTGGGCGTGCTCAGCTCGGAGTACGTGCTCGCCGCTCGGGCCTACGGTCGGGGCCGCCTGGCCATCGTGCGCCGGCACGTGCTGCCCAACATCGCCCCGACCGTTCTCGTCCAGTCGTCGCTGCTGTTCTCCGTGGCCATCCTGGCCGGAGCGGCGTTGTCCTACCTGGGCCTCGGCACCCCGCCGCCGTCGTCCGCCTGGGGCCTGATGCTGGAGGACGCCCAGCACAACTTCCTGGCCACCGACCCGTTGTTGTCGCTATGGCCGACGCTCGCCATCGCCATCACCATCCTCGGCTTCAACCTGCTCGGCAACGGCACGCGCGACCTGCTCGACCCCCGGCTCCGGTCCCGTTAGTGAGGACCGCCCCGTTCGTGAGCACGGCCCCGGCCCTTCTGGAGGTCAGGAGGCTGTCGGTCAACCTCGGGCCCGTCCCGGTGTTGAGCGACGTGTCCTTCACCGTCAGCGCCGGGGAACGGGTGGGCCTTATCGGCGAGTCGGGGTCCGGGAAATCGGTAACCGCCCTGGCGGTCATCGGGCTCCTGCCCGAGGAGATGTCAGCCACCGGCCAAGTGCGTTTTGACGGCGAACAGCTGCTCTCCACGTCGGAGCGCCGGCTGTCGGAACTGCGGGGCAACCGCATTTCCATGGTGTTCCAGGAGCCGATGTCCGCCCTCAACCCGCTGATGCGGGTGGGCAAGCAGGTCGGCGAGGTGCTCCGCGTCCACCGGGGCCTCCGCCGGGCCCAGGCTCGGGCCCGGGCCGTGGAGCTGCTCGCCCGGGTGGGCCTCGACGATGCCGGACATCAGGCCCGGGCTTTCCCCCACCAGCTTTCCGGGGGGCAACGCCAACGCGTGATGCTGGCCATGGCCGTGGCCTGCGGGCCCTCCCTGGTCCTGGCGGACGAGCCCACCACCGCCCTGGACGTCACGGTGCAAGCCCAGGTCCTGGTGGAACTGCGCCAGTTGGTGGACGAAGAGCAGTCGTCCCTGGTGCTCATAAGCCACGACCTGGCGGTGGTGTCCTCGCTGTGCGATCGGCTGCTGGTCATGTACGGGGGGCGGGTAGTGGAGAGCGGGGCCACGGCCGAACTGCTGGCCCGACCGCGCCATCCCTACACCGCCGGCCTGGTCGCCACCTCGGGCGCGGTTTCCCCTGACCGAGCCCGCGACGGCCGGGCCTTGCCGGCCATCGCCGGCACCGTGCCCGAGCTTGGTTCGTTCCCCACCGGGTGCGTCTTCAGGTCCCGCTGCGACCGGGCGGACGAGCACTGCGAGCTGCCACCGGTCTTGGCCGGCGGTGACCACCAAGTCGCCTGCTGGCACCCGCACACCCACGACGCCTTCGGCGGCCCGCTCGAGACGCCGGCCCCCGGCGGCGCCACCGTAGACAGCGGGGCGCCGAGATGACCTCAGCGGCGCCAGGTGACCTGGCCGCTACCGCCCCGCTGCTGGAGGCGGTAAACGTGACGAAGTCTTACGGGCCACGACGTAGCTTCGGGCCCCGTCCCGCCGTACTGGCCTTGGACAACGTGAGCATGCAGGTCCACGCCGGGGACCGCCTGGCCATCGTGGGCGAGTCGGGCTCGGGCAAGTCCACCCTGGCCCGCCTTTTCCTCGCCCTGGAGGAGCCCACGGCGGGCGAGATCCGTTTCGAGGGCGCTACCCTCGACCTTCGCCGCGGCGCCGAACTGGCCAACCTGCGGCGCGCTGTACAGATCGTTTTCCAGGACCCGATGGGGTCCCTGGACCCCCGCATGAGCATCGGGGAGTCGGTCGCCGAACCGCTACGTGCCCTGCGCATCGCAGGGGACCATAAGGCCAGGGTCGACGAGCTGCTCAACGCCGTCGGGCTCTCGTCGTCGGCCGCTCGCCGCTACCCTCACCAGTTTTCCGGGGGCCAACGCCAGCGGATCGCCATCGCCCGGGCGTTGGCGCCCCGTCCACGCGTCCTGGTCGCCGACGAGGCCGTCAGCGCCCTGGACGTCTCCGTGCGGGCCCAGGTCCTCAACCTGATCGACGACCTGGTGGACCGCTTCGGCCTGACGCTCGTGTTCATCTCCCATGACCTGGCCGTAGTGCGCCACCTCTGCACCCGCGTCGCCGTCCTGTACCGGGGCCACTTGGTCGAACAAGGCCCGGCCGAGCAGATATACCAAAGCCCTCGCCATGCCTATACCCGCGCCCTGCTGCAAGCCGTGCCCCGGCTGGCCGGCCCCCCACCCCGCGAGCTGGCCGCCACGGCAACCCACGCCCCGCCCCCTCAGCCAGGAACCCGTCCACCAGGAAGTTGATGCCCAT
>CAYZVQ010000223.1:0-8467 GCA_964481925.1 uncultured Acidimicrobiaceae bacterium | reverse complement strand
CCGGTGGAGGCGACCGGGATCGAACCGGCTACCTCTTGCATGCCATGCAGTTCCAGCGCTGTCCATGTTATATAGTTATAGCGGATTTCGTTGGCGGGAGTCTTGCTCTGTCCGGCACGTAGCCCATTCAGGACAAGGGGCTTTTCGTCCGGCTCATTTGTCCCCGTCCAGGCTCGCACGCCCAGACGTCCCGTGTGGCCCGGCATCGAGTCAGACGCCCCCGGCTACGTTGCTGGCTACGTTTTCTGCGGGTTTTCTGTGGGCCCAACCTTGCCTGACCGCAAGAATCGCACTCTCTGGCCCCGAAATTGCCAACGTAGCCGCGAGCGTAGCCAACGGGTGGCGGCCATGGAGGCAACTCAATAGGCCCGCTCAGGCTGGAACGTTCCTCTTTGACGCTCTATCCGCCCGACCGGTCCGCCTCGGCCAGGATCGCTGCAGCTTCATCGCCCATCCTGATCACCGTGCGAAGCTCCCGCTTCCTTGGCACTGTCAGGGCGTGGCCGGACCCCATCTCCGCCCTGGCGGCGCTGGCGGCAACGACTGCTTTGGTCAGCCTCGCCCTGTCGAAGCTACTGAGCCCAACCATGCCAAACACGGTACGGGGTGACAACGAGCGTCTGGCCGGACTGCCTGGCGCCTAAGCTCGGAAAAGCCGGCGCCGGTCCGAGAGCCGGACTGGTGGTTGTGGCATCGGAGGCTCGGGATGAGAACGTTTCGCCGGCTCTTGAACCCGGTGTCCACCTCGGCTACCCGGTTGTGGTGTCACTCGGCCCTGCGCCGTCGCCTGCTCGGCCTGTCTTCAGGCCAACGCCAGAATGTCATGGGCCAGCGGGGCCGCGGGGACACCAAAGCTGTCGATGGCCAGGTGCGCCCTCTGCAACTCCCACACGACCTGCAAACTGCAGCGGGCAGCCGGTGCGGCTCAGCTGGCGCCAACCGGCCAGCCGGGTAACCGGGGGCCAGCCGAGCTGAGGCATGTTGTGGTACCAGGCGCTTTGGACGTCGACCAATGTCACCGGAAGCAATAGAGGGAAGCTGGTAGCCAGGCCGCCGCTGCCCGTCCCGTCCTTACTGGGGGTTCACGTCGGAGGGGGGCGCCCACGATCTCCGACTGGAGGCTCGCTAGGTGGGCGGACCGGTGATTGGGAAGTCGGTCTTGACACCCATTACGTCCAAGTGGACTCGGTGGTCAAGAACTCGAAAACTCCACGGAGGTTCGACGAACCGGCTCCACAGCTTGGTGCCCAGACGGTCCCACGCTGCCAGCTCCAGATCGGCTGACATTAGGACGGCATCCGGATATACCGACCAGTGCCAGAAGCCGACTTCGGCAACGTCCTCCCACAAACGAGCGGCGCGTTTGAGGTCGTATGCGAGTAAGCGAGTCCCGGCACCAACGAGGAAAAGAGACGTGTCGGCGATGAAGGCGACGCCAGGATCGAAGCCGCCTTGGGCTGGGTCGAAACGTTGGGCGATAACGACGCTTGGCCACTGTTCCTGCGGCCCGGCGGCGGCGATCCTCGCCTTCGCCCTGGCCTTCGACCTCCCGCTGGTGTGGTTCTTCCTCCCCCCGCCCGGCGACACCCGCCGGCTGTACCACACCTCCAGCTACGTGGCCGAGCTGTACGGGCTCGTCTTCGGACGAGAGGACCAGCTCGGCCCCATCTACGACCGCCTGCGCCAGTTGGGCATCGACGATCCCGCCGCTGCGGCCCGCACCGTGGAAGCCCTGACCGGCCGGCCCAGCCCTGCTCGCCAGGACAGCTACCGCCAACGCCGCAAAGAGATGCTCCTGGCGCTGCTCGACCAGTACGGCGACGGCGTCGACAGGGCCGCCGACGAGCTCGGCGCCTTCTTCGACCACCTCCGCCTCATCGGGGTGCGCGGTCTGGTGGCCGAAGAACTCAGCGACGCCGATTATCTATCGCCGCCGCCCGCTTTGCCCACCAGGCCCCCCCGCAAGGCTCGACAGTAGCTACGCCAGCTGAGGTTTCAGGCGGCCGGCGACCCGGCACGAACAAGCGCGTCCGCCACCGATTTCGGGGTGACCGGCAGCAGGTCGAGCACCACGATCGGGTCGGTATTGCTCACCTCGAAGTCCCAGGCGACGACCTTGGCGAGATAGTTGCCGATCGCGCTCCCTGTCACCACGGTCGAGCCGGGCGTGACATCGTGTAAGTCCCGTGCCCGGCTGAGCACGGTCCAGTTGTACCCGTCATCGTCTTCGGCGTGGGGGTCGCTGATGATATCGACGCCCATCTCTACGGCCTTTCGGTCGGGCACGTGGGCGACGGCCAGCCGCTCGACGACGGCAGGGTCAACCTCATCTACGTGCCACGGCTTATCCCATGGTGCGCGCATTGAGTCCTCCTCGAAGCACTGGCCTCCTTCTCCAGCGCAGGAGGGGTTGGGCCGCCATTCTTCGGGACGGACAAGCCTGCTGTTCCTGGCCCCCGGCGCCAGCTCGGACTGACGATCCGAACAGGCCCCCCCCCGTGATGATCTGAGCTGGCTCCATTTCGCCGCGGTGAGTGAGGGTGCGCAGCCAGTCCGCTCTTCGGGCGACGGGGGAGAGCCCGCCCCGATCGCCGAATCGGTATCTCTCGCGCAAGCATCTGGCGCGACAGGGTGACGTTGTTCTGCGACACCTGGCCGCCTTTTGGCGGCCGCTTCGATGCTATGCATGTCAAGGGTGCCGGGTCGCATGTCGCTGCACCTTGGGGACGCTTCGAGTACCTCGACAGCTAGTGAAATGAGGCATGCACCATGGCGACGGGTGCGGGTTGGATCCTTAGCCGAAGCGCGTTGCCAGGAGGTCAGGCTGGCAGCTTGAGGTCCCGAAGGTCCCGTCGGCCGCTGATCCCGAGCTTGCCGTAGATGTTCCCCAGGTGGTACTCGACCGCTTTGCGGCTGACGTAGAGCTGGGCTGCGACCTCTGGGTTCGTCAGCCCCCGCGCTACGAGCGTGGCAACGTCGCGTTCCCGGTCGGTCAAGTCTATAGACGACCGGGAGGCGGGTCTCTCCCCACCGCGAATACCGACCTGCGCGAGGTCGGCATCCACCCGTTCGGTGAAAGGCAGCGCGCCCACCAAGGCCAGCAGGTTGCGGGCCGACCGGAGGTGGTCGACGGCACGCCGTCGGTCGCCTCGGGCGGAGAGCATCCGGCCGTAGGAGTGATGGAGGATCGCCCGATCGAGGTACGGGTCGTCGGGCCCGAAGGTCGCGACGGCGGTCTCGAAGAGCTCGGCTGCCCTGTCGGGTTGTCCGGCCGCGGCGGCCAGACGGGCATGGAGATAGGTAAGCCGCGCCTGGAGGTCGATCCTGCGGGAGGCGGCGGCTTGGGACAGGCTCTCGATCTGCTTGTTAGCCTCGTCCAGCCTGCCTTCGTCGACGAGGGCCGAGACGAGGGTCGGCCAGAAGTACAGGCCCGACAGCATCGGGACGGAGGTGGGAAGGCCTTCCAGGCTACGCACCACAGCGCCCGGCTGGTCCCGGGCCCGGGCCAGCGAGGCGGCCGCCACTAGGGCGGTGGCGGCCGCCTCCAGGTTGTCCGTCCCGGCTGCTAGCTCCTTTGCCCGGTCGATCTGGCTCTCGGCATCGTCCCATTCGCCGCGGTAGGCGAAGAGGGTGGCGAGCGCGGCATGGCACTGGGACCGCACCCACACCATGCGGTCGCCGTCCGCTACAGAGACCGCCGTCCGGGCGTGGACGACGGCGTCGTCCCATTCGCCGGTATTGGTCAGTATGGCGGCCATGAGGTAGTGGCACCGGGCCAGCTGGACCGGTGGGCGACCTCGCCGGACCATGGTGAGGATGGCCTCCAGGTCGGCCCTGGCTTGAGCGGTCCGGACCGAGTAGTACTCGATGTTTGCCCGGGTCACCAGCATGTCGAGATCTGACGGGTCGACCTGGCCCGGATCGGCGGGGAGCCGCTGATCGAGCTCCTCGAGCCCGGCGGGGCCGCCGCGCATCATGGCCTCGCCCGTGGCCAGGTGCATCCAACCCAGCCGTTCGGCGGGTGTGCCTGGGGTGGCGCCCGAGAGCGCTCGTCGGGCTGCCTGGACGGCCTGGTCCGATCGTCCCTCGATCGCGTACAGCTCGGCCAGCTGGGCCCACCCCCTGGCCAGCATCGGGGCGTCTCCGCTGGGCTCGTTGTTGTTCACCGAGCGAAGAAGCCATCGCTCGGCGCTGGCTGCCAGGCCGAGATCCCAGTCGATGAGGCCGAGGGTGAGGCTCCGCGCCTGGGTGTCCCGGCATCGTTCCAGCCGCTGCCTCAGCCGGGCCGCCTCGTCGACCTGGTTGGAGTCGATGAGCGCCAGAGCAGCTTGTAGGAGCAAGTCCTCGGCCCGGTCCGAGGATCCGCTCACGGAGGAGGCCCAGAGGAGGTTCCGGGCGGCTACGGCCACCGCGCCGGCGGCACTCTCCAAGGTGGCCGCCTCTACCAGCTCGTTGGCCAGTGCGTCGTCAACCCCGTCGGCGGCCGCCACCCGGTGGGCCAGCACCCTGTCGGGGGTCAGCACCCGTGCCGCCGAGCGGTGGAAGTCTCGGCGGCGGGTGGGAGAGAGGTCTTCGTACACCGCCTGCCGGTAGAGCGGGTGTGAGAACTCGACCAGGGCGCCGGGCTGGCCGCTTCTGCGGCGGACGAACCCGGTGGCCTGAAGGCTTTCGAGCGCTTCGATAGGGGAAGCATTGCCGGCCACCCGCCCAACGACGGTCAGCGTTACCTCCTGGTTGATGACGGCCAGCGCCGCAGCCAGGTCGCGTGCGGGCGGTGGCAGGCTGGCAAGGTGGGCGGTAACCGCCGAGGCGAGGGACCGTGGAGCAGGCAGCTCTCCGTCGGGCGCCTGTAGCTCCCTTGCCGTCAGCTCTTTTAGGAGAGTCCGTACCCAGATCGGGTGACCGCCGGTGTGGTGTCGAAGACGTTCGGCCTGGCGCTGGTTGAGCTCGATCCCGGCCTGGCTCGCGAGCGCGAGGACCTCGTCGGTGCCGAAGCTCGCAAGCACCAGGCGGCGGCAGTGTTCCTCGTCCCGGACCAGGCGGTCCCATCCCTCGTCGGGCGGCGCCCGGCTGGTCACGATCACCACCACCCGGTCCTGGTCTAGGCGCTTGACCGCGCTGATCAACGCCGCCACGGAAAACGAGTCGGCCCAGTGGACGTCCTCGATCACGATCACTACCGGACCGCGTTCTTGGAGCCGGGACCAGGTCTCAAGCAACCTCTGGCTGGCCGCGAACGGGCTGTCGCAGTCACCCGCCCCCAACTGGCCGACAAGCTCGTAGGGGACGGCAATAGCCAGCTCGTCGGCGAGGGCGCGCACCTTCACCAGCCCTTCTGGGAACGCGTCCACGGCCCGGCGAAGGAGCGTCGTCTTACCCGAGCCGGCAGCTCCCTCGACCCACAGAAGCCGAGGACGACGAGAGATCGCCGCCTCGACCGAAGCGGCGATCTCCAACAACTCAGCGGCCCTGCCTACGAAAGGGGAGCCCGTTCCTTCGTGCTCGAAAGTAGCTGTCAATGGACCTCCCGGGCGCGCAATCTACTACCGGTCCCCGGGAGGCCCCGGCGGTTACGCCGCTTGGGGGTGCTTCGCCGATGTGGCTTCCCTCTGGCTGTAGGTGTAGGCGGCGGCCAGCGCTCCGAAGGGGACGATGAGCCGGAGCAGGAGCTGGCGGGAGTCGGTCGCCCCGGCGAGCACCATAGAGACCGTGCCGAGCAGGAAGGCCAGTCCCCATACGACAGAGATCTTCCGATTGAAGGCCCGGAAGGCGGGGCTGTCCCAGATTTCCTTCGGGGCTTGATCACGGGCGTACTCTTCGGTGAAGGGCCGGTTGACGAGTACGGAGCCGAACACGATCACGCACAGCGACCCGTGGGCCACCGCCTGGGCGTAGCGGCCCCAGGTGCCGATGTCGTCGGGATGCAGGATGGCCAGCAATATCAGCATGCCGATGAAGTAAATTACCCCGACGTAGTCGAACAGGTGGGCCTTGCGGCGGCTGAGCGCCCTGGCTAGGACGACGATGGCGACGGCGGCACCGGCACCGGCCCCCCAGTACACGTTGCCTACCCGTACCCCCGCGAGGAATGTCATCCACGGGGCGAAACTCCAGATCATCTCGGTCATTGCGCTCTCCTTTCGTTGTTGTCGTTGTCGTCGCGTTGTCCCGCTTTGCTGTCCGGATAGGACCGAGCGGGTTCGGTTTCGGCGAGGTAGAGGTTTTCCACCAGCGCTAGGAAGTCGAGGTTGCCGGAGAAAGACCGTCCCTCCGCCTCAGTTGCGGACCGGACGGTGCCGATCGGACGGCCGTCCTGCCCTTTGTGGATCTCAACGATGATCTCCATGACCTAAACGATGCACCGGCGACCGCCCCGGCACCCTAGGGAGTCTCCCTAAAGTGGTTCGGCAGCAACGGTTAGGGAAACTCCCTAGGGCGCCCGGCGGGCACACGGAAGACCATGAGAGGAGAACAGATAAACGCGACAGGAGGAAAAACTGGTGCCCGACGAAGCTCTTATCCCCGACCAGCCCGACCCGGCCCGCGAGCCCCTCCTACCACAGGTTCGTCCCCGGATGGTCCTACGAGTCCCGAAGGTGTGGCTCCTGCCGCTAGTGGTACCGGCGGTCATGGTCGCGTTGGTCACCTCCATCTACATCGGTTCCGTGATCAACCCGACGGGCCACCTGGGGGGCCTTCCTGTGCAGATAGTCGATCTCGACACCGGGGCCGTCACACCCACCGGACGCGTCGTGCTCGGCCAGAACATGGTGCACGCCTTGGTCGGGAGCACAGCGGTATCGAGCCGGCTCGACCTGCACGTCGTGACACTGAGCCAGGCCGACAAGGCCATGGACGGGGGCAGCTCCTACGCCACCCTGGTCATCCCCTCGACCTTCACCGAGTCTGCTCTGCTCGATGCCGGGCAGCCCGCGCCCTCGGCCACGCCGCCCACGCCGACGGTCGAGATCGAGGAGAACAGCCGACTTGGCAGCCTCGGTGTCAACCTGGCTGCCGGGGTCCTCGACCCGGCGCTGGACGACATCTCGGAACAGATCGGGGCCCGGCTGACCAAGGAGAGCACGGGCGCCGTGCGTGCCAACCCAGTGCTCGCCGCACAGCTCGCGGATCCCGTCACAGTCACCACTGTGAGCTATCGCCCGCTACCAGCGCGTTCCGCCCTGGGCCTCAGCGCCTTCTACGTGTCGCTCATCTCGATCCTGGGCGGGTTCCTGGCTGCTGGAGTGATCAACTCCTCGATCGACGGCGCCCTCGGGTACGCCACCAGTGACCTCGGCCCCCGCTGGAAGATCCGGATCCCCAAACGGATATCACGCAAGCAGACGCTCATTATCAAGTGGTGCGTTGCTCTGGTCGTCGCCCCCGTGCTCACCGCCATCATCCTCGCCGTCGCCGTCAGCACCTTCGGGATGTACGCCCCCCACTTCGGTGCCCTCTGGCCGCTCCTCACACTTGCCGCGGTCATGGTTTCGTTCGGGACCCTTGCTCTGCTGGCGGCGTTCGGGAGCATGGGCCAGATGCTCGCCATGGTGGTCCTCGTCTACCTGTCTCTGGCCTCTTCGGGAGGCACCATCCCCATCCAGGCTCTACCTGGCTTCTTCAAAGGGGTAGGCCAGGTCGAACCGCTCCGGCAACTGCTTGGAGGCGCTCGAGACATCCTCTACTTCGGCAGCCAGTGGAATGCCGGAGCCTCCCACGCCGTCCTGGTCCTTGGCCTGGAGCTGCTGTTCTGGGTCGTCCTCGGGGTCGGGGTGACCACTTGGTACGACCGCAACAACCTGTACCGCCTGTCACCCGAGGTGATCACTACCGTGGAGCACGCCGTGCTGCGACGCGGTTCGTCATGATCAGGTGGTGGTGGTGAGCGGTCCGACCCGCGCGCCGCCAGCGCAGCGGATGGGCCATGCGTCCCGAACTGTTGCTCGGAGCGGATAACGCCCATCGTCGACGGCGTTCCAAAGCGAGCCGATAACGACGGCTTTGGCGTCGCTGACGACCCCGTCCAAACCTCGCACACCGTCACTCAGCGTGACCGAATGGGCCACCTCAAGCTATCGCGAAGGGGCCAGCCCAAGCTGTCATTCCCAGCCCGGCGGCACGGTCACGAGGGCCGGCGCCTACGAGGCCGCGGCGTGCTTGGAAAGCAACGCCTCCCACGCCTGGATCGCGTGGGGCAGCGAGGAACGGACGGGGTGGCGGTACCCCTGGGTCGTGCGGGTGTCACGGTGACCGGCCAAGTCCGCCACTTTGACCAGGTCGTCGAGCTGGTCGGCGACCAGGGACACGAACGAGTGCCGCAGTTCATAAGTCGTCCAGTCCTCGCCCAGGCCGGCTCGGGCGCAGAGGGTTTGGAAGTCCCTGCGCAGGTTCCGCAGCAAGAACGGGGTGCCGTTGCGGGTGCAGAACACGAAACTGTCGGGGTCGTACAGGCCGAGGATCTCCATGT
>CAYZVQ010000222.1:0-8520 GCA_964481925.1 uncultured Acidimicrobiaceae bacterium | reverse complement strand
GAGCCGGCGCCTCATTGCCGCGGCGTATCTGGTGCTGGGGTGGCTGGCGCTGTTCACTTTCCCCGAAGCGCTCCAGCGCCTCGACGTTGGGCAGCTGTCGTTGCTCGGGGCCATGGCGTGCCTCTACACGATGGGCACCGTTGTCCAAGCGAAGAGGTGGCCCAACCCTTCGCCCAGGTTGTTCGGGTACCACGAGGTCTGGCACGCCATGGTCGTCCTCGCCAGCGCCTGCGGTTTCGTCCTGATCTGGTCATTTGGAGCGTAGACGACCTACTCGGGACGGTACTCCCGTTTTCCCGTGCTCGGGTCGTACCAGACGCGCATCCTTCGGCCCGTCTCAGGGTCGAGGAAGACTTCGCCCGTCGGCTGGGAAGCGCTGCTGTCGCCCCCGCCCTTCCGCTTGCCTCGGTAACGGTCCCAGCCGAAGAGCGCTATGACGATCCCCGCGATCACGACAACGAGCACGACCCATTCCACGGCGCTCACGGAGGCCGCTCAGCCCTGCGCGCTTGTGTTCGGGGGAGCCGGTAGCCACTCCACCACCCGTGCGGTGCCGTAGGCCACGATCTCACTCATGCTCCTGCCCATCTCGGTGGAGTCGAAGCGCATCATTGTCACGGCGTTGGCCCCCATAGCGGCGGCATTCTGCACCATGCGGTCGAGAGCCTGGCGCCGGGAATCCTCGTTGAGCTTGACGTACGACCGGATCTCGCCGCCGGCAAGGCTTTTGAGAGCGGCGGCGATGTTGCCACCGAGGCTTCGGGACCGGACGGTGAGGCCAAACACCTGCCCGATGGTCTTCACCACCTGGGCCTCGGGTATGTTCTCGGTCGTGGTGACGATCATCGGTCGCGACGTAGTGAGGTCCTGGGTTGGTGCCTGCATCGAACTTCCTTCCCTTACATGAGGTGCCGCCACGATGGCTGGCTATCAAAATGATATCACTTTTTGCGAAACGACGTCAAGCCCAACCGTCGCAGGTGGTCAACTCGGGCGTAGGACGGGGCTCCCGACGGTGCTGAGGCAACGGGCCACCAGGAAGTACCCCAACGAGGAACACTGGAGCTCCGGCTCCGAAGCGTGCAGAGCCCCCACTGGGCCCCGCTGATGGGACCTGTCAAAGTTGTCGATCGGGGCATAACTCGGTCGTCGTACTAGGTAAGCGCCCCGTCCGAGGGGGCGAGAACGAGAGGAGCCTTTCATGGCTGAGTACTTGATCCTTATTTACGGTGAAGAGGCTGCCTTCGCCGAGCCGGGGCCCGAGGTAATGAACCAGATGATGAAGGGCCATCAAGTCTTCGGTGAGCGCAACGCCGCCGCACTTCGGGGTGGGAACGCCCTGCAGCCGACCGCTACGGCAACATCGGTGCGGCCGGATGCCTCCGGGGGGTTCGTCGTGACCGATGGCCCGTTCGGCGAGACGAAAGAAGCTCTCGGTGGCTACTACCTGGTGGAAGCGGCGGACCTGGACGAGGCTATCCATCTGGCAAAACAGATCCCGATGCCGTACGGCGGGGTTGAGGTCCGGCCAATCAGGACCTTCGACTGAGCGACACCCGTCGACTGGTGGACGCATCAGTCGAAGCTGCGGTCGCCGACGCGCACCGTCGCGAGTGGGCCTTTGTGCTCGCGGCAACGGTGCGCGTCACCGGGGACATCGACCTGGCCGAAGAATGCGTCCAGGATGCCTACGCCCGGGCCTTGGCCACCTGGTCCACCAGCGGGATCCCGTCCAGGCCGGGCGCGTGGTTGACCACGGTCGCCGGCCGTCGCGCCATAGATCTGGCTCGCCGTGGCTCCAGGCACGACCGGGCCCTGCCCTTGCTCGTCGAACGTGTGCCGCCACTCGGTCCTGAGGAACTGAACGAGAATGTACCCGAGATCATCGACGACCGTCTCCGGCTGATATTCACCTGTTGTCACCCAGCCATCGCCATCGAAGCGCAAGTTGGGCTAACCCTTCGCCTGCTTTGTGGCCTTACTACAGCCGAGGTAGGCCGAGCGTTCCTGGTTAGCGAGACGACGATGGCAGCCAGGATCACACGGGCGAAGAAGAAAATTGCCATGGCCCGCATCCCTTATCGAGTGCCGCCCATCGAGGAGTTGCCCTCGCGCGTTCACGCCGTGCTCACCGTCGTGCACTTGCTGTACACAACCGGGCACACTTCCCCTGCCGGTGCCGACCTGGTCCGCAGCGACCTTATTGAGCGTGCCCATGACCTCGCCCAATTGCTAAGGGAGCTGCTACCAGGAGATGCAGACGTCGCCGGCCTGTTGGCTCTCATCCTTCTTACGGACGCCCGGCGGGCGGCGCGCCTGGGCGACGACGGTCGCCTCGTGCTGATGGCCGAGCAAGACCGTTCCCGATGGGACCATGCCGCCATCCGTGAGGGGGTCGACCTCGTACGCGAAGCGCTACGGCACCGCCCGCCCGGGCGTTTCGCACTAATGGCCGCGATTGCCGCCGTGCACGCGGAAGCCCCCTCATGGGATGCCACCGACTGGCACGAGATCGTCGGGCTTTACGACCTGCTGGTTGCGAAGTGGCCCTCGCCCGTCGTCGCCCTCAACCGTGCCGTCGCCATTGGGTTGGCGCAAGGGCCCGAAGCCGGCCTGACCGCTCTCGACGAGCTTGCCACCGAGCCGCTCCTGGCCACATATAGTTACCTCGCATCGGCCCGCGCCAACTTCTTGCAACGGTTAGACCGGAAAGACGAGTCGCGCGCCGCCTACGAAGAAGCCCTCCTTCTCAGCGAGAACGCGGTCGAACGGACCTTCTTGACCGACCGGCTCAGTGAGATCGAGGGCTCGCGATGAGCGTGCCGGGTGGCGATCACGTCGGCCTGGTTTTGCCCGTCCCCCGGTTGGCATGGCTGTATATTGCCTCACCGGTATATTGCCTCACCGGCCGGGAGCCTCGGTGCTCGCCACATAGAGGACCGATTTCCTTCGAACGGAGATGTCATGTACGAAATTCGCACGCTGGGGGTCGTTCTGCATCCCCGCCGCGATTCGGCGGAGGCCGTCAACACTATCATTAGGTGGGCGGACGATCGAGGTGTGAAGGTCCTCGGGCTAGCGGAGGAAGTCGGGCGCCTCGGCTGCAGGGCGGTAGTGGTCCCGGCCGCGGCGATGGCAGCCCAAGCAGACTTGCTCGTAGCCATGGGTGGTGACGGCACGGTCCTGCGCGCGATGAGGCTGGCCGATGGCTGCCGTGCCCCAGTACTGGGCGTCAATCTTGGCAAACTCGGTTTCCTGGCGGAGGTTGATATCCCCGACTTAGCCGCCGCGCTCACCGCCATCGGTGCCGGGACTTACGAGATCGAGGTGCGTACCGCCCTCGATGCTGCCATCGGGGCGCAGCGGCTCACCGCCTTCAACGATGTTGTCATCGTCCGCGTCCCCGGTGATGGCACCGCGGCTATAGACCTGTCTGTAGAGGGGCACCACTTCGTCAGCTACGCCGGGGACGCTGTCATTGTTTCAACCCCAACGGGCTCAACGGCTTACAACTTTTCTGCCGGTGGCCCGATCGTCGCCCCCTCCGTGCCCGGGATCCTTGTCACCCCTTCCTCGCCGCACTCGGTGTTCAACCGCTCCGTGATGATCGACCATGGGCACACGCTCAGCCTCGCTATTCTCCCGTCCTCGGGCCGCCTGGCCGTCGAAGTCGACGGGCTGGTCGCGACCCACGTAACAGCCGGCGACACCGTAGTACTCACCGCCCGCTCCGATGGCGCCCAGGTCGTAAGGCTCGGCCGGACGACCTTCTACCAGCGAGCGCAGCGCAAGCTGGGCGTCTTCGGGTCGACCGAACTCGACACATCACCGAAATGGGGTGCCGGGCGGGAAGCCCCCGGCTGACGACCAAGAGAGGCGGCGTGGTGTTCTCATCGGCTCGTGTTGACGGATTTACGGGTTGGTGCCGCGTTAGTTGGCGCCACGCCAGAATGTGGGGTTCAGCCGCTAAGGGCGCGAAGCCGCTGGCCGGCGGTCGCCGGGGGGTTGCCCCAGGGGGCGATGCCGGCGACGTCTCGGGTGAACCTTACGAAGAGCTCGAGGTCCTGGTCACCACTTCTTGCCAGGCTCTCCACCCCATCGAGCCACCAGGTCCACAGCCCCGAGGTGGGCGGCAAGAGGCGCTCGGCGAGGGCGTGAGCGTCCTGGACAGCCCCGTAGTCGCCCATGACCGCGGACCGCACGAACATCCGCATCTTGGGATCTGATAATGGGTTGACACTGCCCATTACTAGTTCGAGGCCAGTCGGGATGGTCCCCGTCTTTTTGCCGATGAGCGCCATATCCGCAGGTTACAGCAACCGGGCCTGAGGACGTCGCAGGCCTTGACGGGCACTCTGAGCCGATGGCGCCCGAACTGGCGGAGCTCGCCGCCCTGGTTGTAACCGAGGCCCTCAGGCCCTCCGATGTGGTCGGCGTGTGATGGGGCCACACCCTCGCCCCACTAATGTGGGTGCCTGCCGATGTGCGGTCACGGGACGATCGGCGTCGCCACCGTAAGGGGACACCACCTAATGATCGGAGAACGACATGGAGTTGCGACGGATCGGTTCACGGCAGGTCGGAGCGATTGGCCTCGGCGAGATGCCTATGTCCATCGAAGGGCGCCCGGACGAGGCTCGCTCGATTGAGACCATCCATGCCGCCCTGGATGCGGGGATGACCCTGATCGACACGGCCGACGCTTACAGCTTGGGTGGACCGGACACGGGTCATGGCGAGACCCTCGTTGCCAAAGCGCTGTCGTCGTGGAACGGCGACCGCGACTCGGTCCTGGTCGCCACGAAGGGCGGCCATATCCGTCCCGGGGATGGCAGCTGGACAGTCAACGGCGACCCCGCTTACCTCCGCACGGCCGCCGAAGCATCCCTGCGCCGCCTGGGGGTGGAGGCGATCGGGTTGTACCAGTACCACCGGCCTGACCCGAAGGTCCCCTACGAGGCGCCGATCGGGGTCCTGAAGGAGCTCCTGGACGCGGGGAAGGTGCTCATGGTCGGGATTTCGAACGCAAGTGCCGCTCAAATCGACTTGGCCCGCTCCATCCTCGGTGAGGGCAATTTGGTGAGCGTGCAAAACCAGTTCTCCCCCTCTTCCCGCTCCAGCGAGGGCGAACTACAGCACTGTGGTCAAGTTGGCATTGCGTTCCTACCGTGGAGCCCTTTCGGCGGCATTGGCAACGCCGAGGTCCTGCGGCACGACCACCCCGCGTTCGTACAGGTCTCTAATGACCATGGGACCTCGGTGCACCAAGTGGTACTGGCCTGGATGCTGGCCAAGGGCGACCATGTCATCCCGATCCCCGGGGCCACCCGGCCGAGCTCCGCGCGCGACTGCGCTCAAGCAGTCGACCTCAAACTCAGCGACGAGGAGCTGCACCGCCTCGACCAGGACGAGAAGTAGACGGGGGGCGGCGGCAACATCCCACCAACCGTCGACGGGAGCGACGTGGTCGATCAGCTGACGACGGCATGTTGCATCGCCCAGAGCATGGCGGCGGCTCGGGTCGATACCCCGGTCTTCGTGTAGACGTGCTGGATATGGTGGTCAGCTGTCTTTGCTGAGATGTACAGCCGCTCGGCGATATCTCGCGTTGTGAGCCCTCTGGCGGCAAGGCACAGCACCTCGACCTCACGACCGGTGAGGCCGGCCGGGTATACGGCGGTCGTGCCGAACTCGTGGACCAGGCCCGCCCTTCGGAGCGTCGTGACCTCGCCATCGCCGAACCCCAGCACCTTGGCGGCGTCCACGCCGAGCTGTGCGCACCGACGGCTGTGGCCTGCCATGTAGGGCGATTTCAGGTCGATGAAGTCCGCCGCCACCGTTAGGGCATTGTCGAGTTCGGTGCCGTCCAGAGTGCGCCGAGGTTCCTCCGGGCCGAACAAACTGCGGTGCGGCCTGGCGGTCCTACGACCGGAGCCGGACTTGGCCGAGGTCCACCCGGTCGCCGATCATGGGGACGCCCTCTCGGCGTAGGCGCCGACGCTGTGCTTCGCCCCTGGCCAAGCTGCCGTCGGCACGTACGACTCGGTGCCATGGCAAGTCTTCTCGGGTGGTGGCCAGAACGTACCCGACAAGGCGCGGTGCTCTGGGGTCAATGTCGCCGTAGGTACGAACGAAGCCCTCCGGTATCGCCCGCACCCGCTGGACGATGCCGTCCAGGCGAGCGCGCGAAGATGACCCTATTTCGGCCGCTGGTGGTTTCGGTCGGCTCATTTCCGATCCTCTGGCTACGATCTCCGACGTCAACTAGGGACTCAAATCGCGGGGACCGCGCCGATCTCAGTTGACGAGGTCAAGCACTCGCTCGAGCGCGGGGAACTTAGCTCTATCGCGAGCAGGCAATATTATGGTCATGACGCCGATGGCCGCCGCTCCTCCGTCAGTCAGCCAGCTGTCGCCGACCATGAGCGCCCGATCGGGGCCGACCGCGAGGTGAGTGCAGGCCGCCTCGAAGATCTCAGCAGCAGGTTTGCAGATCCCATGCTCGTAGGAAAGCTCGAACGATGCAATGAACTCGTCCAGCCCGTATTCCTTGAACACGCCCCTGATGTCCCAGCCGCAGTCGCTCACGACCCCTACGCGAATTTCACGGCGCCTGAGCTCGCTGAGCACCAGGCGCGTATCAGGATAAGGCTCCCACCCCCGGGCGGAGGACTCGATCGAATAGATGAACTCGGCCAGATCGGGCGCCAGTTCATCGAGAGGCGCGAGCAGCTCGAGCCAGAGGCGTCTGTGCGCCTTGGCGCTGAGGTCACGGCCTTTGGCTATCTCCGCAGGCTGGCGCGACCGTTCCCTTATCGCTTCCCAGGCCCGAGCAAATGCCGCGTCGTCCACGTCCACATCGAATGCTTTGCGGAACTCGGCGGTACATACCTGTGGCGGCTTGGTGTTGAACAGAGTGTGGCCGAAGTCGAACAGGACGGCGTCGAAACTTCTCACATCGTCGATCCTAGGCTCCCTCGGCCCGGGCCGGCTCCACCAGTGCTGCCGGGCTGAGCACGGGTAACTCTTGTACCCTCGGGGTACCGAAGGCCGTGGCCCCCCGTGACAAGAGGCCCGTTCGCCTCGGTCCCAAGAACCGATACCAAGAAGGGAGTCGCCGTGACGCAACGCGCTGTACAGATCGAGACCGCAGACGGGACCTGCCCGGCCGCGCTCAGCATTCCCGTGGGAGACGGCCCCTGGCCGGCAGTGCTCATGTTCCCCGGCAGTGCTCATGTTCCCCGATGCCGGGGGGATGCGCGACGTCATGCGGCAGATGGGCGAGCGGCTGTCAGGTCTGGGCTATGTGGTCCTGGTGCCCGACTTCTACTACCGCAACGGGCCCTACGACCCAGTCGACGCCCGCACCGCGTTCTCGACAAAGGAGGCTGCGGAGAAGATCATGGCGAGGATGCGGGGCTACACCGTGGACATGGTGGTGCACGACGCTCGCGCCTTTGTCGACTACCTCGGCTCGCTGCCCGAGACAAAGCCAGGCCCCGTCGGCACCACCGGCTACTGCATGGGCGGCCGGCTCTCGCTCATCACGGCGGCTAACCTGGAGCAGCGCATCGCGGCAGCAGCCTCGTTCCACGGTGGGAACCTCGCCAAGGCCGACGACCCTGACAGCCCACACCACAAGGCCAGGGCCATCAAGGCCTCCGTGTACGTGGGAGGGGCGATCGAGGACCAGTCGTTCACCGACGAGCAAAAAGGCCTGCTGGAGAAGTCCCTGAGCGAAGCGGGGGTTACCCACACCATCGTGACCTACGACGCCCACCACGGCTTTGCAGTCGCCGACAAC
This sequence comes from uncultured Acidimicrobiaceae bacterium, assembly GCA_964481925.1. Taxonomy (GTDB): domain Bacteria; phylum Actinomycetota; class Acidimicrobiia; order Acidimicrobiales; family Palsa-688; genus Fen-671. The sequence continues at coordinate 716 of CAYZVQ010000222.1, read as the reverse complement.
CCGACCTACGACGCAGACGCCGCCGAGCGCCACTGGAAGGCCACGGAGCAGTTCTTCGGATCCGTCCTCGCCGTGTGACAGCCCTAAGGTGGCCCCGTGCGGGTACACCAATAGCTCGGCGATCGCGATATGCCCAGTGGTGGGGAGTTGCCGACTTCTGTTTTACCCCGTATGTGCAACATCTCTGTCCCTGCGCACTTCAGCCGCTTTGGTTGAGCTTGCACTGGCTTTGGTACCCGGACAAATGCCCTATGTGAGCGGGGCGGCTCCAGCGCAACTCTCCCCAGTCCTTAGCAGCGGTCTATACTCTGCCAACCCGAGCCGCCAGGGGCATTCTTACCAGGGGTTTTACGAGAGGGAGGGTTGCTATGAGAGGTACTGGAGCGGCTAGTCAGCTTCAGTTCGAGGTGCACAGCCCGGGGTCGTGGGAGATGGACTTGGTCCATTTTCCGCGCCCGGTAACGCGATATTGGGAGACCACGCACCCCGAGCCGTTCAAGCGTGGCTTTCGCGAGTTCACCCGCTTCTATGGGATGCTGATCGACTCCCTCGCCTACGAGTACATCCACGGCTTTTGCTACACGTCATTGGTCCCGGTTGAACGTAGCCAGGCCCCGGAGCGTTTCCAGCGGGCCGAGGAGGTTTTCCGGGGGAAGCTTTGGCGAGAGCAGCTCCGCGAGTGGGACGAGACGTTCAAGCCCGCCTCGGTCCGGGCG
>CAYZVQ010000221.1:0-8546 GCA_964481925.1 uncultured Acidimicrobiaceae bacterium | reverse complement strand
GCCCCGGCCATCTTGTACCTCCTCTTCGCTTTCGCCTTGCCCATCATCTACAACGTGATGCTGAGCTTCGAGAACAGCTCCCCGGCGACGATATCCAGCTTGACCGCCCCGTTCGCCGGGCTCGCCAATTACCGCTTCATCCTGGACGACCCGACGAGCCGACAGGCCATAGTCCATACGTTCGAGTTCACCGCCGGGTCGCTCGTCGGCCAGTTCGTGATCGGGTTCGCGATGGCGTTGCTCTTCACTCTGCGCTTCCCGGGCCGGGCCATCGGGCGCACCCTCATCATCGTGCCTTGGTTGTTGCCGTTGATAGTGACCGGCGTCATCTTCAAGTTCCTGTTCCAGCTGGAAGGCGGGGCGGTCAACCAACTGCTCATGAACGTCGGCCTCGCTCACCACCCCATTGACTGGCTGGACGACCCGCACCTGGCGCTGCTGACGGCCCTTATCGCGAATATTTGGCTGGGTGTGCCCTTCTTCGTGCTGCTCCTCTACAGCGCCCTTCAAGAAGTACCCGTGGAGGTCAAAGAAGCGGCCCTCATGGACGGCGCCGGCCCCTGGCAAAGGCTCCGCCTCATCATAGTGCCCATCATCCTGCCGGTCATCGAGGTTACCCTCCTCTTGGGGTTCGTCTTCACAGTAAAGGTGTTCGACCTCATTATCGCCCTCACCGGCGGAGGCCCGGCCAACGTTTCGCAACTGATCACGACATGGTCCTACAACCTGTCGTTCCAGCAGTTCTCCTTCGGCGAAGGCGCGGCCCTCAACAACGTGCTGCTGGTGCTGGCGTTGATCTGTTCGCCCTTGTACTTGTTGCTCAGCCGGGGGTCCTTGCGGCGCAGTTCGGGGGAAGGTAAATGACTCGCTTGCAACACTCAAGGGCCCTGCGGTGGCTATGCACGCTGGCGACGGTGGCGGCCCTGGTCGTAGTGCTGTTCCCGGTGTACGCAGTCGTCGTGGGCTCCTTCGAGTCCACCGATACCCTCTTCAGTGGCAACTACTATTGGCTGCCCCACGCGGCGACGCTCGACAACTTCCGGACCGTCATCCAAGCACAGTCAGGTAACGTGCTGACGAGCCTCATCGTCGGCTTGGGGACAGCGCTGCTGGCCCTTGTCGTGGCGGTGCCGGCGGCCTATGCGCTGGCGAAGTACCGCCTCAGGGTGACGGTGGTCATAGTGAGCGCGCTGTTAGTGGCACAGATAGTTCCCTCTATCGTCCTCGCCACCTCGCTGTTCATCATCTTCCACTGGGTCCACTTGGTGAACACCTACCCGGGCCTTATTATCGCCGACGGCACTTACGCCATCCCCTTTGCCATCCTCGTGCTGCGAGCCTTCTTCTTCGGCCTGCCGAACGAGGTTATGCAGGCAGCGAGGGTCGACGGTGCGTCTGAATGGCAGACCTTCCGCCGCATCGTGGTACCACTGGCACGTTCTGCCGTGATAACCGTGGCGGTGTTCTCCTTCTTGAACGGTTGGGGAGACTTCATATTCGCCTTGACCGTCCTCAACGGGACGAACATCGTACCCATCACCCTGGGGATCTATACCTACCTCGGGAACTACTCGACCGATTGGGGCGCGGTCATGGCCTCCGCCGCGTTCGCGATGGTCCCGGCGGCAGTAATGCTGGTGATAGCGCAGCGTTACATAGCTAGTGGCCTCACGGCTGGCTCGGTGGTCGGGTAGTGATGGGGCCTGTCTCGCCGCTGAGGCAAGCCCGGCCTAGGGCCCACGCCCGTCGACGGCACGGAGGGGGTGATGGAAGCTCGCGGACTGGTGTTTCCCCGTAAGTTTTCCGACAAAAGCTCGGCTGAATTCGTTGTCCGGCAGTCAACAATAAAGGAGAGAACCGCAGTGAAACTATCGAAGAGAATGTGGAACCGGGGCCTTGCCGCCCTGGTGGCCTCGACGTGTGCCGTGATCGGGTTGTCACAGGTGAGCACTTCCGCCGCGCCCACCATCACGCTCACAGAAGAGGACTACTTCAACACCGTTGGCCAGACCGCCGCCCTTGCCGCGTACAGCAAGCAGTTCGAGGCTGCGCACCCCGGTGTGACGGTGACGAGAGAATATGTGCCTTTTGCCAGTTTGGACACCAAGCTCCTGACCCAGGCCGCCGGGCACGACCTGCCCAACCTTTTGGCTGTGGACAACCCGTTCGTGTCGACCATGATAACGACCGGCCAGGTAGTCCCCGTGAGCGGTTTCAGCGGCTTCAGTACCCAGGGGTATTTCCCGGCCGTGATCGACGAAGGCCTGTACAACGGCAAGTACTACAGCCTGCCGGTGGCGGGCTTCAACTCGATCGCGTTGATCTACAACATCGCCATGCTGAAGGCGGCCAACATCACCCCTCCGGTTACGTGGGCGCAGCTGGTCACCGACGCCAAGGCTCTGACAAATGCGACACATTACGGGATCGCACTGACGTGCGAGGCGGCGGAAGACACCACCTGGCAGTGGGAGCCGTTCTTCTGGAGCAACGGGGGCGATTTCACGTTCGCCAACATCGCGTCTGCGTCGGGAGTACAGGCCCTGAGCCTTTGGAAAGAGCTCGTAACGGACGGTTCGGCGTCCAAGGCCTGTCTCAGCTGGAGCCAAACTCCCGCCGCTTCGAGCCAGTTCATCGCCGGCAAGGCCGCGATGATGGTCAACGGCCCCTGGAACTTCTCTGACCTCAACGCAGCGGGCATGTACTACGGCAAGCAGTTCGGGATCGTCCCTGTCCCGGTCCGGGTGGCCGGCCAACACGTGATCGTGCCGTTGGGCGGTGAGGACTGGATGGTCAGCGCCAGTGGTAACAGTGCAACACAGCAGATGGCCTTCGAGTACCTAGCGGGTATGCAGACGCCCGCGCAGGAGTTGTCGTTATCGAAGCTGTACGGGTACCTGCCTCCCAAGGAAGCCGTGGCCAAAACCTTCGTGCAACAGGTCGGCCCTGAGTGGAGCGTGTACGCCAACCAGACGATTTATGCGCATCCCCGCACGTTGGGGCTCGGCGTGAAGTACCCGAAGATCTCCGAAGTGGTGTGGACGGCCATACAGGCTGCGTTGTCGGGGTCACAAACCGTGCAGTCGGCGCTGGCGACAGCGCAGGGCCAGATCACCTCGATCCTCAAAGGGTAGTAGCGACTAGGCGCAAGCCATGGGGGAAAACCTTCCTCCGGAACAGCAAAGAAGGAACCAGCACGTGTGGTCCGGTACCGCGAGCCCGGAAATTTCTGGGCCGCGGTACCGGCCACTCGGTTCGCCAGGAGAGCAATTTGGGGCGCGGGTCTACCTGCATGGAGCGGGACGGTGCCATGGGCCCCCCAATCGGAGCCGAGCTCGAGTCGGGCTTACTGCTAACGCAGCCGACCGTCGGAGGGCAGGTCGCACGGCAGGCCGAGGTGGTAACCCTCCTCGACATCCCGTACTGGCTCCAGCCTCAGACTGGGCCTGGTGGGGCCGTGGCCCGGCTTGCTGCTGGCCGTGCTGGACTGGGAACCCCTGATCAGCCGGTATTGTCACCGATGTGCCGTTTGTGCTTGCCGGTGGCGCAGCGGAACGGTACGGGTCGGGCACGTCGACGCCTAAGGCGGTGTCGGTCAGTGTTACGCGTGGGTACTTGGAACGCCGAACGTGGAGAGCCGCATGCCGGGCAAGGTCAGAACTCTGGGTCGATCACACGATGGAAGACGACCGGCGCGGTATCGAGCGCTGACCGTCGCTGCGCTTGCTCTGGCCGTGCTTGCACGCTCGGCGCCGAGCGATGCGGCGACCAGCGCTCACCAGGTCTCCACCTCGCCCGGACCGCGGTACGGGCACGGGACAGAGCTCGTGGTTGGCACCGAGCTCAAGGGTGGGTCGTGGCTGGCGTCGTCGGACGGCGACTACCGGCTGGCGATGCAGGGTGACGGAAACCTCGTCCTCTACTGGGAGGGGCACCCGCTGTGGGCTTCCAACACAGCCAAGCACCCCGGAGCCTTCCTGGCGATGCAGGCCGATGGGGACCTCGTCGTCTACCAGGGGGACCGGCCGATCTGGAGCTCGGGGACCGACCGTGGGGGCAATAGCCGCTACTACCTGAGCCTCCAGGACAACGGCAACGCCATCATCTATTCGGCCGCCCGAAAGGCGGTCTGGGCGACGAACACTGCCGTCGGCGTAGGGCGAACAGAGCTCGTGGCTGGCACCGAGCTCAGGGATGGGTCGTGGCTGGCGTCGTCGGACGGCCACTACCGGCTGGCGATGCAGGGTGACGGAAACCTCGTCCTCTACTGGGGGGGACGCCCTCTGTGGGCTTCCAACACAGCCAAGCACCCCGGATCCTTCCTGGCGATGCAGGCCGATGGGGACCTCGTCGTCTACCAGGGGGACCGGCCGATCTGGAGCTCGGGGACCGACCATGGGGACAATGGCCGCTACTACCTGAGCCTCCAGGACAACGGCAACGCCATCATCTACTCGGCCGCCCGAAGGTCGGTCTGGGCGACGAACACCGCCGTCCTAGGGCTCCAGCTCGGTGACATGGGACCGGCGGTAATGGCGCTCCAGATGTACCTCTCGTCGCTCGGCTACTGGGTGGGGGTGCCCGATGGGACCTTCGGCGACTCGACCCAACAGGCCGTCTGGGCGCTCCAGAAGGCCGCCGGCCTCAGCGCTGACGGCGTTGTCGGGCCGAAGACAGCCGCCGCGCTGGAGGCCGGCGTCGTGCCCAAGCCACGGTCGACGTCGGGCTATGTGGTCGAGGTGGACCTCCAGGACGACCTCCTTATGGTCGTCAACGCCGGCAAGTTGCTCCACACCCTCAATGTCTCTACTGGCGGCGGCTACACCTACACCGACCAGGGCGTCACGTCCGTAGCGATCACCCCGAGCGGCGTGTTCCATATTTACAACGTGATCGACGGGCTCGACGTCGACTCGCTCGGGGCACTCTGGCGGCCGAGGTTTTTCGTTGGCGGCTTTGCCGTCCACGGCGAATCGTATGTGCCACCCTTCCCGGTCTCGCACGGCTGCGTTCGCGTGAGCGACGAGGCGATCAACTGGATCTGGGCGGAGAACATCATGCCTATCGGTACCGAGGTCTGGGTCTACTGACGCCGGTCCGTGAGCCTTAGGCGGTGGCCTTGTCGACCTGCTGCTGTTGAAGTCGTTAACCAACGCCGAGAGCATCTGGCGGTCGGAAGCGTTCGGGGGTTGGTCGATCCGCCAAAGGCGTGGAGAAGAGCCCGTTCAGGCCAGGCCGGCTACGCGTGCCCAGGGCGCCTATGAATCGTTGTTCTGGGCGCTAAACCCCTAGCGGGCGCTTGAGAGTTGGGTCGTCGCGGAATCGGCAGGGCGGCAGCTCGCTGGAACAAACCGCGCACGGTCGTTCCCGACGGCGAGCGCACTCCCGTCGATTTTGCCTGGGCGTCCCGATCGACGAGCTCCGCGAACACCGCGCTACCGGCTGGAGCCGGCCGCCAAGATCTGGCGGAGCAGGTACAAGTCAAGGACCAGGGGGACAACGAATACCAGGCCCCACCAGCGTCCCGTGGCGCAGAGCACAACGACGATGACGGCGATCCAAACTGCCAGCAGCAGCCGGACGACAAGCGATGACTTCCGGTGCCGCAGATCCCAGTTCATTGTTGTCCTACGCTACGACCAATTGGCCGCTGGCATCCCCTACGGAAACCCGAGGTGCTGAAGTCACCGGCGCCGACCGGTCAGCCCGGCCACGCCGGTCCCGGCGATGATCCGGAACCTTCCCGACGGCATCCATTCGAGAATTTCGTTGCGACCGCGATCACCGATGTAGAGGTCGCCGTGGTGCGAGACCGCCAACGCGATCGGCTGGTCCGGTGTCAGCTTGCCAGTCGAGGCAGCGCCAGGGAAACGGTACTGAAGGTGCCAGCTGTGCCCGGCGTCGGTGGTGGCGACTAGGGCCATGGTCACCGCCTCGATGGGGCGATTAGGCAGAGCCGGCGTGCCTGCTACCGGGGCGAGCACGAAGCCGTCGCCAGCGTCAGGGAAGGACAACGAGGGAGCGAGGTAGTCCACCGCGCCCACGTACGGCAACGATGTCGTGCCGCAAGGCGGCTGGGACGTGGTCGTGCTAGGCGCCCCGGACCAACTGGTGCCCCCGTCGTTGCTGAGCGCAATACCGAACCCGCTGTCGCACCCCGCAGAATCCTGCCTCCAGAGGTCGACGACCGTACCCGCGGAAGGAGCGGCGAGGACGCCGACGGGCGCCTCTAGTACCCACGCCGGCGACTGGTAGGTGCCAAGGGCGGATACAGCCGTCCCGTCCGTTGGCCAGACTTCCGGGACGAGCACGGGGCTGTTCGGGACGGGGCGGGCGCTGGTGCCCCAGGTCCGCCCGCCGTCGGTGGTGCCGACCACGGCGCCCTCGCCGCCGTGCTCGCCGTAGGTGAAGCCCATCCAAGCGGCGGCTACGCCCTGGCAGGTGAACGCGCTGGGCGGGTAGTTGACCGTCGCGACGGCTGACCAGTGCATGCCGCCATCGGTGCTCCTCTCGACCACTTCACGTCCTTGGCCCACCCCGTGCAGGACAGCCCAGCCCACCTGGGCGGTGCCGAAGCAAACGCCCGAGATGATCCCCGGTGACGGCGGCACGGTGCCGCACTGCAGCTCGTTGGGCTGGGGCACCGGCAGGAGGGCCCAACTGCGGCCCTCGTCGTGGGTGGCGACCACCCGCGTCCCGCCCGTTTGGTCACATATGACGCCGACGCCAAAGGTCGGGTTTACCAGTTGGACGTAGCTGAAGGGCCCGAAGGCAGGCTCGGGCATCGCTGACCAGTGGGCGCCGCCGTCGGAGGTGGCGAAGAGCTCGTCGGGCGTGAGCGCCCAGCCGCGCTCGGTACCGGCAAAGGAAAGCTCTTGGACCGGTTCGGGCGTGGCGAGCTGGTCCGTCCAGGCCGACCCACCGGTGGTCGTGGCAGCCACCCCCTCGGCCCCGCCCACCCAGCCGTCCACGGCGTTAACGAAATCGACGGTGCCGAAGGTGGTCTCAGCGCGGAGACCACCGAGGAACGCCGGCACCGAGAACGACACGGGCTCCCACGACCGCCCGCCGTCGCCGGTGCGCACACCGCTATCGCCCGTGCTCGCCAGCCCAACTTCGGTGTCGCCGGCGAAGCCGAAGCCGCTACCCGGGGAGGAAAAGCTCACCTCTGTCATGTCGAGGCTCGGGCCCGATCCCTGCAGGCCCCAGTGGCCGCCTTCGTCGGTCGTCACGTAGAGGCCCGCCGGCGCCGGCAGCTCCCACGCCGAGGGAGAGGACGCCCAGAACCCCACGGGCCGTTCCAGGGAACCCGTGTTGAGCACTGAGGCGAGCGACCAGGACTCCCCGGCGTCGGACGAGCGGTAGACCAACAGTTGCCCTGGACGGCTCGTGACGGCAGCGACCCCTTGGCCGCCGGCGAAGGACCGCAAGGCGAGCACTTCGGCCCCGCTTTGACTAACGCCTGGGTAGTGCCAGGCCTCGGCCCCGGCCCACCCTCCCGGTGGTGGCGGCAGGTGGACGGGTGCCCAGTCGTGAGCCCCGTCGGCGCTCCGCCAGAGGCCAGGCTCGCTCGCCGGGCAACCAGCTTCGGCGAGGAGCACAACGCTGGGCGACACGGCTGTCAGGTTGAACGGGTCGGCCTGGCTACAGCCCTTGGCCGATATTCCCGAGTAGACGCTGTTCTCCCACGGCAGGCCTATAGCGGGCACCTCGGCCCAGGCCCGGCCGCCGTCCGACGTAGCCAAAACTGAGTCCTGGCGCTCCTGCTCGAAGCCAGAAGTGCTGGCCCCGGCCACCCCGAAGCCAAAACCGTGAGTGGCGTCAGCGAAGGCAAACTCGTCAAAGCCTGCTGTGCCGTACTGTGGCGCGCCCGGCAGCGAGATCCCCTGCTGCCAGGTAGCCCCGCCGTCGGTCGTCTGCCAGGTCGTCGTCGCCCCCGGCTGCGCCGGCCACTCGTGCTCAGTCTCGGCCCAGGCGTCGTCGGCGTTGAGGAAGAACGCCCCCGTCACTTGGAGCGAAACCTGTGTGAGCGGCCAGGTTGGTAGCAGTGCCTTCCAGCTGGCGCCGGCGTCGGTGCTCCGCAGGATCTGCGAGCCGTCGTAGTCCCAGACCACACCTCCTGGCAGCGCCAGCAGGGCGGGTGCCCCCGAACCGGAGGGAGGCACCGGCGACCTCAGCGTCGCCGCGCCCGTCGTCCCGGGGGGAACAGAGGCCGAGGTCGAGAGGGCGAGCGCCACGCCCACCGCACAGAGCCGTGACCACACCATGTCCGACTAACGCTCGGGGCTGTCTCGCGGTTTCAACACCGAAGGCCCTATGGCGCCATTATCGACACGACCCAAGGTGAGCAGTAAAGCACTGGTGGGAGGCTCCGGGGGGAGGGCTCGAACCTCCAAGCATCCGGATCCAAAGTGGGCCCCGAGGCAGTTGTTGTCCAAAAAGTTGTCCAAAAACGCGGCCCGCCACGACCCTTCGTCAACGGCACCCCACCCCCGGACTATCGAGTACGCCAGCCCCCGTCGTACTCCGGGAGAGGCCAGAGGGAG
>CAYZVQ010000220.1:0-8572 GCA_964481925.1 uncultured Acidimicrobiaceae bacterium | reverse complement strand
GGACCGGGGGCGCCACTACCGCGACCCCCCGCCCCGCCCCGGCCACGGCGGCGCCCTCTTCCTCCTCGTCGCCACCATCCGGGCCGGCGCCCAGGCCCCCGGCCAGGCCGGCCCAGTTGAAGCCCGCTCGCGGGGCCGCACCGACCTCTTGCCCGACCTCTTGCCCGACCTCTTGCCCGACCGCCTGCCCGGTCGCCTGTCTGGTCGCCTGTCTGGTCGCCTGTCTGGTCGCCTGTCTGGGCCCGGGACCGTCGGCCACCAGGACGTCGGCGTCGCCCTCGGCCGCGCCAAGATTGACGGTCTCGTCGGCCGGGCCGGTCGTACCGCCCCGCCTGGGTGTTGTCCGACGCCGGGCCGCCACCTCAGGGCCCCGGACGCTCGGGTGCCGGGTGGCCGAGTCCAGGAGCCGCCGGCGCCGGGCCAGCTCGCCCACCCCGGCGCACAGCCGCGCCCCGCCCCGGTAGCCCGCCCCGCACACCGCCCGACCGGCCTGGGCGACAGCCCGGACAGGCGTGGCCGTGATGATCAGGCAGGCCACGAAGAACACGACGGCGAGGACCAGCCCCGCCCCCCACCCGGCCAGGCCGGCGCGCAAGGGCACGCCCACGACAGCGCCCAACATCCCACCCGCCTTGGCCAGGGCCTTCACCGGCTGGTGCAGAGTGCTCTTGCCCAGGGCTATTTCGAGCATCCCCGACACGGCCACCATGGCGATGCCCAGGCCTACGGCGACGCGGCCGGGCTGGGAGCGCTGATGGCGCCACAGGAGATAGACGCCCAGAATGGCGAAGCAGACGGGGAGACCGAAGCGGGCCTGGCCGAACACGTCGGCCGCACCGGTGCGCAACGCCCGGCCGGCCGGGCCGATCACGTGGGCGTAGATGCCCAGGGCCGCCAGCACGCCGAGCAGCAAGAAGGCCAGGCCCCAGACGTCGTCGGACTGCTCTTCCACCATGGCCGCCAGGGCCTGGCGCCACCGGGACTGGGGCCGCGCTACCTCCGCCGGGGCCCGGCGGCTGGGACGTGGCTTCGCCGCCGGAGCCTTGCCGGCCCGGGCCTGAGCGGTGCCGCGAAGAGCTCTGGTTGCCACAACAAGGTCAAAGCTAACATCCGCGCCTCCCGCAACCGGTGACCGCGGGGCCTCAACCGGCCCGCCCCAAGCTCCCTCGGCACGGACAGGGCCGGTGCAGCGGCGGTTCAGACCTCCATGACGACAGGCACGATCATGGGCCGCCGCCTGGTCCGCTCGTTGACGAAACGCCCCAGTGCCGTACGCGCTCGGCGCTTGAGCGTCTCGAAGTCGGCCACGGCGGCCTCGGCTCCCTTCGGCTCCTCGATGGCCTCGAGGACCACAGAGCGCGCCTCGTCGAGCAGCTTCTCGGCCTCGGGGGCGTACACCCAGCCCCGGGTGATTATCTCCGGCCCCGTGAGGACATGGCCGGTGCGCGAATCGACGGTGACGATGACGACGATCACGCCCTCTTCGGCCAGCAGTTGGCGGTCCCGCAGCACCCCCGGGCCCACGTCGCCGACGATCCCGTCGACATAAAGGAAACCGGCGGGCACGTCACCGGCGAACTCGACCCCGTCGGAGGAGATCTCGACCACGTCGCCGTCCTCGGCCAGGAAGACCGAGTCCTGGGCCACCCCCACCTCCACGGCGAGGCGACCGTGGTGCATGAGGTGGCGGAACTCGCCGTGCACGGGTATAAAGGCCTTCGGCCGGGCGATCGTGAGCATTAGCCTGAGCTCGTCACGCATGGCGTGCCCGGAGGCGTGCACGGCGGCCAAGCCCGAGTGCACCACTTCCGCCCCCGCCCGGCACAGGCCGTCGATGACCTTGCCGACGTTGGTCTCGTTGCCCGGAATGGCGTGAGAGGAGAGCACGACCAGGTCGCCCTCCCCCACCTTGACCCATTTGTTCTCGCCCGCGGCCATGAGCGACAGGGCGGACATAGGTTCGCCCTGCGAGCCCGTGGAGAGGACGCAAACCTGGCTGGCAGGCAGGTTGAGCGTCTTTTCGATGTCGATGAGGCGCTCCTCGGGGATCTGCAGGAGGCCCAGCTTGCGGGCGAAGGCGACGTTGCGCCCCATCGAACGCCCGAGCGTGGCCACATAGCGCCCCGAGGCGATGGCGGCGTCGGCCACCTGTTGGACCCGGTGGACGTGGCTGGCGAAGCAGGCCACGATCACCCGCTTGTCCCGGTGGGCATCGAACAAGCCGGCCAGGACCCGGCCCACGTCCTTCTCCGAGGGCGTCCGCCCTTCTTCCTCGGCGTTGGTGGAGTCCGACAGCAGCAGCCGGATGCCCTGGCCGTCGCCCAGGGCGCCGATCCGGGCGAGGTCCGTGCGCCGGCCGTCCACCGGGGTCAGGTCGAGCTTGAAGTCACCCGTGTGCAATATGACGCCCTGGGGCGTGTGGAAGGCCAGGGCGAAGCCATGAGGGACGGAGTGGGCCACGGGGATGAACTCGATATCGAACGGGCCGATCTTTCGGGTCTCGCCGTCCTTCACCACCACCAACTGCGTGCGGTCCAGCAGGCCCGCCTCCTCGATGCGGTTACGGGCCAGGCCTAAGGACAGCTCGGAGCCGTAGATGGGCATGCTCACATGGCGCAGGAGATAGGCCAAGCCCCCGCAATGGTCCTCGTGGCCGTGGGTGACCACGCAGCCTTCGAGGCGGTCCTGGTTTTCGATTATGTACGTGAAGTCGGGCAGGACCAGGTCGACGCCGGGCATCTCCGGCTCGGGGAACATGAGCCCGCAATCGACCAGGACGGCGCGGCCGTCCATCTCGAACCAGGCGCAGTTACGCCCGATCTCTCCCAGGCCCCCCAGGAAGGCGATGCGCACGACCGGCGCCGCCGCGGGTTCGGCCATCGCTTTACGGGGCAGCGGGGACTGCCCGGGGGTGGAGGTTGCTCCAGACCTGCTCGGCCCGTGCCACCAGGCCCTCGGGGGTGGGCCCCATGGGCAGGCGGCACTCGCCGGCGGGGAGGCCGAGAGCCCTCATCATGGCCTTGGTAGGCACGGGGTTGGGGGCGGCGTCGCTCGTCTGGAACTCCCAGGACTCTCCGAGACGGGCGTTGAGGGCGGTGGCCGCCTCGGTGTCGCCCTTGGCGAAGGCGGCGATCATTTCACCGATCTCAGGGCCCGCCCAGTGCGACGCCACGCTGATGACGCCTACGGCGCCCACGGCCAGCAGGGGCAGGGTGTAGGAATCGTCCCCGCTATAGACCTGGAAGCCGCTCGGCGCCTGCTCGATCAGCACCGCCGTCGCCGCCGGTGACCCGGCGGCGTCCTTGACCCCGGCTATGGCGCCGTCCCGGGCCAAGTTCACCAGCGTGGACGTCTTGAGCTCACGCCCGGTGCGCTTGGGGATGTCGTAGGCGATCACGGGCAGGGCAGAGGCGGCGGCGATGGCCCGGAAGTGCGCGTCGATGCCGGCCTGGGAAGGGCGGTTGTAGTAGGGGGTGACCACCAGGGCGCCGTCGACACCGGCGTCCTCGGCCATGCGCGTCAGCTCCACCGAGTGGGCCGTGCTGGCCGTGCCCGTCCCTGCCAGGACGGGGGCGGCGACGGCTTGGCGCACCGCCTTCCACAGCTCGACCTTCTCGCTGTCGGACAGGGTCGTGGCCTCGCCCGTCGTCCCCGTAAGGACCAGCCCGTCGTTGCCGTTTTCCACCAGCCACCGGGCCAATTTCACGGCCCCGGCGATGTCCAGGCCCCCCTGTTCGTCAAAGGGCGTGACCATGGCGCAGATAACGGAACCGAAGCGTCCGGGCGCAGGCATCAGGCTCTCCAGTTGGGCGGCATTGACGTTAACCCTAGCCACCCGGCGACATGCGCCAGGGCCAACTCCATAGCCGGGCCTGCTTCAAAGGCCCAGCAGGGCGTCGAGGCCGACCGTGAAGCCGCGCCGCCCGGGCACGGCCTTGACGGCCAGGAGCACGCCGGGCATGAACGAAACGCGGTCCATGGAGTCGTGGCGCAGCGTCAGCACCTGGCCCGTCGTGCCCATCAGGACCTCCTGGTGGGCCACCAGGCCCCGCAGGCGGACGGAGTGGACCTGGACGCCGGGCGCCGCCTCCATCCCCCGGGCCGGGCCGTGGTCCCCGGCACTGGTGGTGGTGGCACTGGTGGCTGTGGCACCGGTACTGGCGGCACCAGTGCCGGCGGCCCCGGAACGGGCGGCGTCGCGGGCCGCAGCTATGCGCCGGGCCGTCTGGAGGGCAGTGCCCGAAGGAGAGTCGAGCTTGCCGTCATGGTGCAGTTCGACCACTTCGACGGTTTCGAACCAGGGGGCGGCCAGCTCCGCGAAGCGCATCATGAGCACGGCCCCGATGGCGAAATTGGGGGCGAACACGCAGTTGGCGGGGCCGGGGGCGAAGCTCCTCTCCATCTCTGCCAGCGCCTCGGCCGTCAGGCCGGTCGTACCGATCACGGCGTGGACGCCATGGGCGGCGCACCAGGCGGCATTGGCGGCCACGGCCGACGCCAGGGTGAAATCAACGGCGACTTCGGCTCCCGCCTCCACCAAGGCGTCCGGGCCCGGCGCGACCACCAGCCCGCCCGGTCCCAGGGCCGTCCCGGCATAGGCGGGGTCGACCGCCGCCACCAGCTCCAGTTCGGGATCGGCCCGTACGGCGGCGCAGACGGCCGCGCCCATGCGGCCCCCGGCCCCGAAGACGCCTACCCGCAGCATGGGCCGGCCCCCAGCCCGTTCACGTTCACGCCGGCCTGCTCACGCCGGCCTGCTCACGCCGGCCCGCTCACGCCGGCCCGCCCCACTCGGCGAAGGCATCGTCGTCGAACGGGCCGAGGACGACCAGGCTGCGGGGGCCGCCCAGCACTTCGGCCGCCACCCGGGCGAGGTCGTCGGCGGTCACGGCGGCGATCTCGTCGTCCAGCTCGGCCAGGGACGGGACCCGGCCCTGGGCCATCTGGGAGCGGCCCAGGCGGCTCATGCGGGCGCCCGAGTCCTCCAGGCCCAGAGCGGTGGCGCCCCGGATGTGGCTGCGGGCAGAGGTGAGCTCGCTCTCGCTCGGGCCGTGCGCCGCCATCTTGTCCAGCTCCTCGGTGATGAGCTTGAGCACCTCGGGGGCCTTGGCCGGCGCCGTGCCGGCGTAAACGGCGAAGTCGCCGGCGCCCTGGTAGCCCGTACGGTAGGAGTACACGTTGTAGGCCAGCCCCCGTTCCTCCCGCACGGTCTGGAAGAGCCGGCTCGACATCCCCCCGCCCAGGATGTGGTCCAGGACGTTCAGGACCTGGCGGTCGGGATGGTTGCGGTCGAACCCGGGCATGCCGACCATCACGTGCGCTTGTTCGGTAGGGCGGTTGACGACCAGGCGCCGTAGGGCGGGGCCCTGGGGCGAGCGTCTTTCGGGGCGGCCGCCGCCGGTCAGCACGTGGCGGCCGATCTCCGTGGCCGCCTTGTCCAGCCTGGTCACCACCCCGTCCACGATGGCACCGTGGTCTATCAGCCCCGCCGCGGCCACGACGACGTTGCCCGTGCGGTAGTGCCGACGGTGGAAAGCGACGATCTCGTCGCGTGTGGCGGCGCTCACGGTGGCTTCGAGGCCGAGGACGTCCCGGCCCAGCGGGTGGCCCGGGTACATGGCCGAATTGAAAAGGTCGTGGACCTCTTCGGCGGGTTCGTCGCCGTGCATCAGGATTTCGTCCAGGATGACCTGGCGCTCGGCTTCGAGCTCATCGGGGCGCAGGGCCGGGGCCCAGATGATCTCGGAGAGGATGTCGAGGCCGAGGTCGACCGAACCGGCCAGCAGCCGCACGTAAAAAGCGGTGTGCTCCTTGGTCGTGAACGCGTTCATGTCCCCGCCCACGGCATCGACGAGCTCGGCTATCTGGCGGGCGCTGCGCTCCTCGGTGCCCTTGAAGAGCAGGTGCTCGAGGAAGTGCGACGCCCCGGCGGTGCTTTCGGGCTCGTCGACCGAACCCGTCCCGACCCAGAACCCCAGGCTGACCGAGCGGACGTCGGGCATGTGCTCGGTGACGATCGTGAGACCACCGTCGACGACGGTGGTCTCTACAACGTCCCTCGGGCCCTTCTCGGCGTCAGGCGGCGCGGTCATGCCTGCTCCGTCCCGGGACGGCCGGTGCTCAGTGCCGGCGGCGGGGGTTGCGCCGCGGTCCCTGGCCCCGGGCCTCGCCGCTGCGCGACGGTGGTGCCGCCGAACTGGCCGCGCCCGCCGGGGCGTCCAGGCCCGACGCCGGGCCGAGGTCCCCGAAAGCCGAACGGGCCTCTTGCTCCCAGGTCTCTTCGAACGAGACGGTCTCGTACTTCTCACCATCACCAGCACCACCACCACCACCACCAGCACCGCCGCCGCCGCTGGCCGCGGCGGGCGCCGGGCCGTTAGCGGCCGGCTTGGCCTCGCCGGCCTCTTCGAGCGAGAGCGATACCTTGCCCTGGGGGTCGACGTCGTCCACGCGGACGTCGAGGTCCTCGCCCAGCGACAGGACGTCCTCCACCCGCTCGACGCGCTTGCCCTGGGACAGCTTCGACAGCTTGGAGATGTGCAGCAGCCCGTCCCGGCCCGGGAGGATGTTGACAAAGGCGCCGAACTTGGTGATGTTGACGACCTTGCCCCGGTAGGTGGCGCCCACCTCGGCCTTGGGCGGGTCGAGTATCAGCTCGATGCGCCGGATGGCCTCCTTCACGGCGGCGCCGTCCCGGGCGCCCACGGTGACGGTGCCGATGACGCCGTTGTCGTCGACGTTGATGTCGGCCCCCGTCTCCTGCTGCATGGCGTTGATCATCTTGCCCTTGGGCCCTATCACCTCGCCGATCTTGTCCAGGGGGATCTCGATGGTCACGATCTTGGGGGCCGTGTCGCGCACCTCGGACCGGGGCTCGGAAATGGCGGCGTTCATGACGTCCAAGATGATGAGGCGCGCCTCGCGGGCCTGGCGCAGGGCGTCGCCGAGCACCGTCGCGGGCAGGCCATCGATCTTGGTGTCGAGCTGGAGGGCGGTCACGAAGTCGGCCGTCCCGGCCACCTTGAAGTCCATGTCCCCGAAGGCGTCCTCGGCCCCGAGGATGTCGGTCAGGGTGACGAAATTGTCCCCATCCTTGACTAGCCCCATGGCGATGCCGCCGACGGCCGCCTTGATGGGCACGCCGGCGTCCATCATCGACAATGTGGACGCGCACACCGATGCCATGGAGGTGGACCCGTTGGAGGAAAGGACCTCCGACACCAACCGCAGGGCGTAGGGGAACTCCTCGAACGGGGGCACCACCGGCAGCAGGGCGCGCTCGGCCAGCAGGCCGTGGCCGATCTCCCGGCGCTTGGGGCTGCCCACCCGGCCTACCTCGCCGTTGGCATAGGGCGGCATGTTGTAGTGGTGCATGTAGCGCTTCTTCTCGTCGATGCCCACCGTGTCCAGGATCTGGTCCATACGCGGCATGCCGAGGGTGGTGAAGTTGAGGACCTGGGTCTCGCCCCGCTGGAACAGGCCCGAGCCGTGGGCCGTCGGGATCAGGCCCACCCGGGCCGACAGCGGCCGCAGGTCACGGGTGCCGCGGCCGTCGATGCGGACGCCCTCTTTCACGATGCGCTGGCGCACCAGGTGCTTGGTGAGCGAGCGGACGGCGTTGGCGATCTCCTTTTCCCGCCCCGCCAGGTCGGCGGACAGCTCCTCCAGCAGCGACCGGGTCACCTCCGCCAGGGCGGCCTCGCGCTCGGACTTGAGCGAGATGGTCGTCACCTTGGAGAGGCGCTCCGTCCCCGCCGCCTCGACCCGGGCGTAGACGTCGGCGCCGTAGTCCTTGCGCGGCTCGTAGGCCAGCGGCGGGCGGGTGCCCGCCTTGGACTTGAGCTCGAGCTGGAGGTCGATCGACTCCTTGATCCAGGTCTTGGCCGCCTCGAGGCCCTCGGCGATGACCTCCTCGGTCACCTTGGGAGCACCGTTGGCGTAGAAGGACCACGCCTTTTCCGTACCGCCGGCCTCGACCATCATGATGGCCACGTCCCCATCGGGCAGCGCCCGCCCGGCCACCACGAGCTCGAAGGTCGACTCGTCGCCTTCGGCGTAGGTCGGGTGGGGGAACCACTGCCCGGACTGCGAGTAGGCGACCCGCACGGCCCCGATCGGCCCCTCGAAGGGCAGGCCCGAGATCATAAGGGCGGCACTGGCGGCGTTGATGGCCAAGACGTCGTGCGGGTTGACCTGGTCGGCGCCCAGCACGGTGATGACCACCTGGGTCTCGTTGCGGTAACCGTCGGCGAACGACGGCCGCAGCGGGCGGTCGATGAGCCGGGCGGTGAGGATGGCGCTCTCGGTCGGGCGGCCCTCACGGCGGAAGAACGAGCCCGGTATCTTGCCCGCCGCGTACATCCGCTCCTCGACGTCGATGGTGAGCGGGAAGAAATCAATGCCTTCGGGCGCATGGCCGGCGGCGTTGGCCGTGGCCAGCAGGATGGTGTCGCCTATGCGGCCGACGACGGCCCCCTGGGACTGCTGGGCCAATAGGCCCGTCTCGAAACTTATGGTTTTGTCAGTGCCGGAAATAGGCGCTGAAACTGAACAGGGCTCCCCCATAGAGGTG
>CAYZVQ010000219.1:0-8575 GCA_964481925.1 uncultured Acidimicrobiaceae bacterium | reverse complement strand
ACGACCAGGGACGTCCTGGTGACGCTGAGCTACCTGTTTTCGGTGGTCGTGCTGTCGGGCCTCAAGTACCTGGCCTACGACCGCTTCGTCTTCGTCGACCGGCGACGCTCGCGCGACCAGGTGCCGATCACGACGGAGCAAAACCTCGCCCCATAGAGCAGGTTCCCGCCCTTTTTGGTCTTCCCGTGCCGTCGGGCCTTCATGGCAATAGGCACTTCCTTGTAGCGGTAGCCCGCCATGACGGTGCCGATAAGTAGCTCCGACGCCTGGTACTGAGGCTGGTCCAGCACCACGTGGGCGGTCACGTCGGCTTTCATGGCCCGGATCCCGCACGACGGGTCGGTGACCTTCTGGCCCACCAGCGCGCTGATCAGCCCGGCAAACAGCACGACACCAAGGTTGCGCACGGCGTCGTTGCTCGTGGTGGAACCGAGCCGCCGGGAACCCGAGACGAAGTCCGCCTCGTCGTTTACGAGGGGCGACAGTACGCGCTCCATGTCGTCGCTCAGGTACTGGCCGTCGGCGTCGCTGGTGAGGATGAAGCGGGCCCCGCGCTGGCGCGCCAGCAGGTACCCGAGCCGCAGGGCGGCCCCCTGGCCCCGGTTGGTGGGGACGTCGCACACGAGGGCGCCGGCGGCCGACGCCATCTGCGCCGTCTTGTCCGACGACCCGTCGACGACCACAATGGCCTCGGTGGGCAGGCCGCACAGCTGCGCCGGCACGGCCCCCACCACCGTGCCCACGCTGCTCTCCTCGTTGTAGGCGGCGATGACCACGGCCACCGGGGCCGGGGCACGGTCGGCGTACAGCGAGCCGAAAGCGTCGGCCTGTTGGCGGTCCAGCGCGCTCAGAGAGGCAAGGCCGCGGGGCTCAGGACTGGCCTGATCAGGACTGGCCTGATCAGGACTGGGCTGGTCAGGACTGGGGGCCACTGCTGCTCCCCCATCCGGCCGTCACCTCGGCGATGCCCTCCTCCAGGCTCATCGACGGAGCCCAGCCCCAGCTGCGGGCGACGGAGTTGTCGACGATCACGGCCGGCATCTCCCCCGGTTTGGCCGCCACGTGGTTGACCCGCAAGGGCATCCCGAGCGCCTTTTGGACCACGTCGATCAGGTCCAGGACCGACACCGACGAACCCGAGCCGATCACCACCGGCCCACTGAGGACGGGGCTGCGCAGGGCCATCATTATGGCGGCCACGACGTCGGCCACATTGACGTAGTCACGGACCTGGAGGCCGTCGCCGTAAACGTCGAGAGCACCCTCGCTGGCCGCCACCCTCATCAGCCGGGGCACGATGCTGTCCTTCTCCGACATCCCGGGGCCGTAGACATTGGTGAAACGCAGGGCCACCCCGCGCACCCCGTAGGCGGCGTTGTAACAGGAAAGCAGCATCTCGCCCGCCGCCTTGGTAGCGCCGTAGGGCGTGAGGGGGCCCAGCGGGGCCGACTCGCTCAGTACCCCCGAGGCCCCTGCCCCCACCACCGCGTTGGTCGAGGCCAGCACGAAGGCGGCCACCCCGGCATGGCGGGCGCGCTCGAGCAGGGCCTCGGTCACCACGACGTTGTTCTGGAACGTGCCCCTCGGGTCCTCGATGGACCGGAGCACCTGGGTCTGCGCCGCCAGGTGCACAATGGCCGTCGTCCCGGCGGCGACGGCGGCCTCGACAACAGGTGCGTCCCTCAAGTCGCCCAGTACGTCGGTGACGCCGTGGTCGCCGTCGGGATGGCAGCGGAACGCCGGCGCCGGGCGCCGGTCCACCGTGACCACGTCGGCCCCGGCCCGGCACAGGGCGGCGACCACGTGGGCCCCTATGAACCCCGAACCCCCGGTCACGACGACGCGCTGGCCCGTCAAGTCGATAACGGGCGAGCCGTCCACCAGCGGTCCGGCCCGCGGCGGCGCGCCAGAACTTCCCTCAGCTCCCGTAGACATCGCACCAACCTATACCTATACGTCATGGCCCAATAGGTTTGGGGCGCCGCCCCGCCCCCCGCCGGAGCAACGGCCTAAGTGGCCGACTATCCTAACCGCCATGCCCACCCCTTCGGCCCGAAGCGCCACCCGGGCCCGGACCCCGGTGGCCGAGAGCCCCCCCTCGCCACTGGCGACCGCCGTCCGGACCGGCCGGCGCCCGGGCCTGCCCAGGACCCTCTCGTTCGACATCGGGGGGACCGGCCTCAAGGCCTCGGTGCTGTCCAGCCATGGCGAACTGCTCCATGAGCCTGTACGTACACCCACGCCCTACCCGTTGCGGCCCGAGCAGCTCGTCGCCACCCTGGCTGGGCTAACTACGGGGCTGCCGACCTTCCAGCGCGTATCGGCCGGGTTCCCGGGCATGATGCGCGCCGGCCGCATCCTGTCGGCGCCCCACTTCATCTCCCCTACCGGTCCCGAGGGCAAGCCGTCCGCCGACCTGGTGGAGGCGTGGAAGGACTTCGACCTGCAGTCCGCCATAGCCACTGGCGTGGGCAAGCCATGCCGGGCCGCCAACGATGCCGACGTCCAAGGCTCCGCCCTGGTCAAAGGCCAGGGCCTCGAGCTCGTGATCACGCTGGGCACCGGGGTGGGCACGGCGCTGTTCTGGGAGGGCAAACTGGCGCCGCACCTGGAGCTGGCCCAGCACCCCCTCGGCAAAGAGGGCCGCACCTACAACGAGGTCCTGGGCGAGGCTGTGCGGGCGAAAGTGGGCAACAAGAAGTGGAACGCCCGTGTCGCCCACACCCTGGCCATCTTGAAAGCCCTCGTCTTCTACGACCACTGCTACATCGGCGGGGGCAACTCCAAACGCGTCACGATAGACCTGCCGCCTGACGTGAGCCTGGCCGACAACACGGCCGGCATCCTCGGCGGCATCAAGCTCTGGGAACGGACCTGAGGCTCCGGCCGGTCAGGCCAGCACGTCCCGCGACGTCATGCGCGCCCAGGCCGCCGAACCGAAGACCAGTACGTAGCCGGCCTGTAGCACCAGGTCCTTCCAGATTTCGTGCCACCTCACCGGGGCGCGCGCCAGGTCGGTGAACGCCGTCCAGTAGTTCGTCAGCATCCACGGGTGCAGGAACGACACCTCCGACACCCCGTCCACAATGGCCGAGACGATCACGACGGCGACGGTGACGGCCATGGCGGCGATGGGCGCGTCGGTCAACGTCGAAATGAACAGCCCTACCGATGCCAGCCCGAACATGGACGCACCGACCACGGCGGCGGCGAGCAGGCTCCGGCCCACGCCGTCCACCAGCGGGACCGTCGTGCCCGACAGGGTGACGACCGCTCCATGGGGGAACAGGGCCAGGCCGATCGCCAGGCCCGCCACCACCACGACGAGCGCCGCCACCACGCAGTAGAGGGCGACGACGATGCCTTTGGCCAGGAGCAACCGGGCCCGTCCGGCCGGGCGGACCAGCAGGTAGCGCAGCGTCCCGAGGCTGGCTTCGCCGGCAATGGCGTCGCCCGCCACCACGGCCACCGACAGCGGGATGAAAAACGGCATGGTCACAGCCAGCCCGGCCAGCGCTGTGAACACCCCATTGTGCGAGGCGCGGTCCAAGAACGCCGGACCGTTGCCCGCCCCCGGTCCGCCCGAAAGGTAGACCGCCACCGCCAGCAGGACAGGGACGGCAGCCAGGGCCCCCAGCAGTACCCTCACCCGGGCCCGCCCGAAAACGGTGCGCGCCTCAACCAGCCACATTAGGCACATAACCCTTTCTGACAACCACGTCCGTCTTTACGTAGCCCACGGCGGGATTGTAGCGGGCTCCCTCAAAAAACGTCCTCGGCGGTGAAGGCCCTAGCGCACCGACGAGCCGGCAGCTAGCGTGAGCCGGGACCAGCTCGGAAGGGGTGACCACCCATCCGACGAAGGGATGATCATGCACGCTCGACGGCTGGGTGGACTGGTTGTGTGCGCCTCACTGGTGGTCGTTGGGGGCACGCAGGTCGTCGTTGGTGGCGCCCAGGCCAACGCCTCCTCGGACGTGTCCGGCAACCCGGCGGCGATCGCCTACGTCGACCTGGTGGCGGCAGCCACCCAGCGTATGGGGGCCGAAGAGGAAACCATCCCGGGACAGGAGGCCATAGACGATTACGTCACGCCCCAGTCCTGGCACGTCACCACGCAGTACGTCGTCGGCGCCTCGGTACCGAGCGGCTACGTCCTGACCGTGGAGTACACCACGATCGCCGCCAAGGCGGGGCGACTCGTGTGGGCATCGACGATCATCGTGCCCTCGGGCTGTCCCACGGCGAGCGCGCCTACCTGCACGAGGACTACCGACAACATCACGGCCTTGTTCCTGCTGACGAGCGCGGGGTCTTTCATCCACCCCTACCACTACCCGGACCTGTGCTGGAGCAAGGGCACGGGCACTGTCGCCAACCGGACGCAGACGGGCGGGCCCGTGGGCTACTACCCCTACGGTGACTACTTGCCCCTGCGTCGTGCGGGGGCGACCATGGTCGTCACTGAAACTTGGTCCGCCGGCGGAGGTCAGACGGGGACCGAGACCGACACGATCGCCGTCGCCACGCATCTGCCCATCTCCACCTTCGTCAATGTGCCCGCCGCTTCCGGGCATCCTGGCTACACCCAGCATTTTGCCTACCACTGGCTCGCCACCGCGCCACCGGAGCCACAAGTCGGAACGCTCTGTAGCTGAACAAACGACAGCTGAACAAACGACCAACTAAGGGAGTAAGCGATGAAGAAACGTAGCCCGCTGGCAGTCTTCTTGTTGGCCTTCCCGACCCTCGGCATCTATTCCTGGTATTGGGCTGTCAAGACAAAAGGTGAGCTGAACCGGCGAGGAGGGTCGGTGCCAACCGCCTGGATATGGCTCATCCCCGTTATTGGGGGGATCTATTGGTACTGGAGGTACTCCGAGGCGGTGCAGACGGTCACCCAGGGGAAAACGACTGCCTTGGTTTCGTTCTTGTTGCTTTTCTTCTTGGGCATGATCGGACAAGCTGTGCTGCAGAACGCCTTCAACAAGGTTGACCTCCCCGAGAACACCGGAGCGCTTCAAGCTCCGGGAAGCTGGGGCGTACCGCCAAGTTGACTCGCTGCGACGTCCATAACGGATGTCACCTCAACCGGCCACATTGAAACCTTCGCCCGTCAATGCCACGAAGGCGTCCTCCAGCGAACGCTGCTCCCGGATGAGCATGCGCACGCCGATGCCGGCCTCGACCAGGTGGCGGCAACAGTCTTCCGGCGCCAACCCGTTGAGCGTGCCCACCACCTGGTTGCCCTCCCGGACGACATCGGCCATCCCCAAACGGGCGAGCAGCTCCCCCGCCCGGGCGGGGTCGTCGACCTCGACCCGGAGCTTGGGCACAGCACTGGCCCGGAGCTCCTCGAGCATCCCCTGCATCAACAGCTTGCCGCGGTGCATGACACCGACGTGGCTGCACACCTGCTCGATCTCGGACAGAAGGTGCGATGAAACGAAGACCGTCGAACCCTCCTCGCCCAGCTGGCGGATGAGGTGACGTATCTCGCGGGTCCCCTGCGGGTCCATGCCGTTGGTGGGCTCGTCCAGGACCAGCAGCTGGCGGGGCCGCAACAGCGCCGACGCCAAGCCCAGGCGCTGGCGCATGCCCAGCGAATAGGCCTTGTACTTCTTCTTGGCGGCCGCGCCGAGGCCGACCCGGGCCAGAGCCTCGCCGATCCTTGCCTCCCGGGTAGAGGACTGGCCGTCCGGGCCCATGGCGTCGATGCGGGCGAGGTTGTCGTGCCCGGAGAGCCACGGGTAGAAGGCAGGGCCCTCGACCAGAGCTCCGACCCGGGGCAGGGTAGCCATGCCCCGCTCCGGCATTGCCTCGCCCAACAGTGCCCAGCTCCCGGCGGTGGGGCTCAAAAGGCCGAGCAGGACCCGGATCGTCGTCGTCTTGCCCGAACCGTTGGGGCCGAGGAAGCCATAAGTGGCGCCGACCGGGACGGCCAGGTCGATGCCGTCGACCGCCGGCACGCCGCCAAAGAGCTTGGACAGGCCCCGGGTCTCTATGGCCAGCGCGGGGGTGGGGAGGACCACTTCGCCCGGGGTGCTAGGACGGCTCAGGACGTGGTGGAGGAGGCGGCTGCCTCCAGAACTGCCGGGGTCACCAGGCCGGCGAAGAACTGGCCGTCGGGCATTATGAGCACGTTGAGCAGGTCGGTGCTGAACAGACGGCCGTCCCGGCCGTCGAACTGCACCACCGTCGCACCCTCCGAGAGCAGCCCCTGTTGGCCCTGGTCCACCAGCTCGCTCGAAGTCCCGGTGACAACCGTGGCCCACCCCGTCCCCGTCTTGTGGAGGTCGCTCACCTGGCCGCTCCCGGCTGGTTGGTCGGAAAACCAGCCGTCGCCGTTGGCCGCCAAGGTGTGGGTGACGACCCTCGCCCCGGGGGGTGGGGTGAAGTTGAGCTCGGCCGCGGGAGGCGTCCCCAGGTGTAGTGCCCCGGTGAACCCCAGCTGGAGCGCGGCGGCCACCTGGCCCTGGGCATAGATGGCCACTTGCAGCGGCACGCCGAGGAGGGCGCCCGACGCGCCAATGTCGATCTCGATGTGGTCGATGGTGCTACCGGGGGCCGACTTCGGCGCCACGATCAACTGGTATGCGGGTTGGCCGGCGACGTACAGCGGGTCGCCCGTGGTGACCGAGGTGTTGGCGCTCACGTGGCTGAGAAAGCGGGAGGCCAGCTGCTGGGGCGTCAACGCCGGGCCGGTTGGCGCCGAAGGCGGAGCGGTGGGCGAGGCCCCGGCGGCCGGCGCGCCCACGAGGTGGGTCGCAGTGTTGGTGGAACTGTCCCAGAGCCAGGCCTGGGCACCGTTGCGGACCAGGTCGACCTCCTCGGCCGAGGGCAGGTCCAGGGCCAGGTGCTCGGCCTTGGCCCCGTCGAGCCACACGTCGATCTCATAGCTGCCCGAGAGCAGCGTCAACGGGTCGAACCCGCTGGTCCCCAGGCCGCTCCCACCGGAGGACTGGCCCGCCGCTCCCTCGAGGGTGGAAAGGTCGGACAGGCCCAGGTTCGCCGTCCAGGTGAGGCTGCCGCTCAGCTGGGGCGGCTGCGCCGTGGCTATGCCCGCCAACAACTCCGCCGCCGATAGGGAGGCCAGGTCCGGGGGGGCCGACGCCCCGCTCAAAGTCGGTACCAATGCCGCCGCTCCCACCGCCAGGACCGCCACTGCGGGCACGCCGTACCGGGCGCGCCCTGCTAGGTGCTTCATTAACCCCCAGGCTACTGCGGTCGGTGGCCAGGCAACATAAGAGCGGCCTAAACCCTTCCCACTAGCGCCGGTCCAGGACCAGGGGGCCCTTCGCCCCGATGGCGTCCCTGACCTGGGCGTGGAAGGCCCGCACCTCAGCCAGGCCCGGCCGGTGCACCACCTCGCCGGCGTCTATGGCCCGCACCTGCAATGGCCGGGCCCCGGCCTCAGGGGACTTCGGAGAGGTCGTGACGACGTCGGCCCAGACGGGACCGTCAGCGGACGGGGCGCCGGGGCCCAGCCGGCCGGGGCATTCGTCCAGCAGGGCCCTCCAGGCCCATTTGCGCCCCCCAAAGGACGCCTTCCCGGCCGAGCGTTTGGCCACCGGGCGCTGAGGCGTCCCCGGTCGGTCGCCGGGGTCGCCTATGGCGACCAGCTTGTAGACGAACCCAGCCGTCGGCGCCCCCATCCCGGTCACCACGTTGGCCCCGACCCCGTAGCTATCTACAGGAGCGCCGCCCAGGGCGGCGATGGTGTGAGCGTCCAGGTCCCCCGTTACGACCAGCCTCGTCCGGGTGGCACCGAGCTCGTCTAGCAAGGCGCGGGCGCGGGCCGCCTCCCGGCCGAGGTCCCCCGAGTCGATGCGGACACCGCCCAGCTCCGGCCCCGCCACTTCGACGGCGTTGCGGATCCCCTGGGCTATGTCAAAGGTGTCGACCAGCAGCGTCGTGCCCGGCCCCCAGGCCGCGACCTGCGCCGCGAAGGCCTCCTTTTCGCTCGGGTAAGCGAGCACGAAGGCGTGCGAGGCGGTGCCGGCCGTGGGCACGCCGTACCGCCGCCCCGCTTCCAGGTTGGAGGTACTGGCGAACCCGGCCAGGTAAGCGGCCCGCGCCGCGGCCACGGCCGCCATGGGCTCGGCCCGCCGGCTGCCCATTTCGATCACGGGCCGGTCGCCCGCGGCGCAGGTGATCAGGCTGGCGGCGGCGGCCACGGCGGAGTCGAAGTTCAAGATGCTGAGGGCGATCGTCTCCAGCACGACCGCCTCGGCGAAAGTCCCCTCGACCGTCAGCACGGGCGACCCGGCGGCGTAAAGCTCCCCTTCCTGGTAGGCGTCCACCCCGCCCCCGAAGCGGTAGGTGGAGAGCCATTCCAGAGCTCTATCGCTCACGACCTCGTTGTCGCTGAGCCAGGCCAGCTCAGCCGGCCCGAACCGGAAGTCCTCGATGGCCTCGACCAGGCGGCCCAGGCCGGCGAAGACGCCCCAAGGGCGGCGGTCGGGGAGGCGGCGGGTGAACAGCTCGAAGGTGGCCGGGCACGACGCCCGCCCGCTGAGCAGGGCCGCCTCCACCATGGTCAGCTCGTAGCGGTCGGTCAGGAACGCCGTAGCCA
>CAYZVQ010000218.1:0-8583 GCA_964481925.1 uncultured Acidimicrobiaceae bacterium | reverse complement strand
TGCCCGAGCCAGCCGTGCCCGAGCCAGCCGTGCCCGAGCCAGCCGTGCCCGAGCCAGCCGAGGGGGGCGAAAGTGCAGGAGGAGGCGGTCCTGGGAGGGACGGAGAGCTGACCCCTCCCGGTACCAACATAACGGTGGTTCCCGGACAGATCGGCTACCCTCGTGACGTTGTACCAGGAGCGGAGTTGGTCAAAAGAGTGAGCTCGGACGAAGGTACGCAACTACCTCATTGGGCGGACCCACCGACCGGCGAGGTGCCACGGGCGCTGGCGGGTGCTCCGGGCGCGGACGACGACCTGCAGGGTTGGAGGTTGCTGGGCTCGAAAGGCCTGCGCTGGCGGGAGGATATGAGCGACTGGTCTGACGGCCCCGGCGTGGAGGACTTGGTCGACCGGGACGAGGGACAGGCGAACCTCATGGAGCCGCCCGCCGGCAACCGGTTTTCCTTCGATGAGGACTTCGAGCGCCTCGAACGTCAGCGCGCCGAACGG
This sequence comes from uncultured Acidimicrobiaceae bacterium, assembly GCA_964481925.1. GTDB lineage: Bacteria > Actinomycetota > Acidimicrobiia > Acidimicrobiales > Palsa-688 > Fen-671. The sequence goes on along the minus strand of CAYZVQ010000218.1, from coordinate 8,092 downwards.
GCGAGCACCGCTGCTGACGCCACTGTCGAGATCGTGGATGTCGCGGGTGCCGCGGGCGGGGTAGCGGGGCAAGGCACCGGCTCTGGCGAGGTGAGCGGGGGTGTTGCTCCCGCGCTGGCCGCAGAGGGGCCCGGGGATGGCTTGGGCGGCCCCGAGGTGGGCGCCCCGCGGCGGGCCACACCGCAGCAGGGGACGACGGGGAGCGAGAGGGTGGCCGGCGCCGGCGCGCCCCCTTTGTTCGTGGAGCCGGTAGGAGAAGCCAAGGGACCGGTCGGTACCGCCGCCGCTGGCCCCGCTGGGCGGGCCGTCGGCGGCAACGGGGAAGGTGTGGGGGCACAGGGCGCGGGCTCCACAGAGCCTTCCCCCTCAGGAGGAGAGGGAGAGATGGCCGACCGTACTGCCACGAGGACGCCCGGCCGTGGGCAGGTAGGCCTCGGCCGTGCCGGCCGAGGACCGGCTTCCCGAAGGACGGCCGAGGCGGACGCCAAGTCCGCGGCGGCGCGTCACGTCCGGGCTCCCTACGACGTGGGGGCCGAAGCCGGGGGACCTGGCCGTAACGTTGCTGCCGCGGTGGGCACGGGCTTGACCCTGGCCGGCCTGTTCGTCCTCTGCTACGTGATCGGGCCGGCGGCGCTGGTGGGCCTGGCGACCGTTGCCATTGCCGGGTGCGCCCTGGAAGCCTTCGCCATGTTCCAGCGAGCCGGTTTCAGGCCGGCGACACTGGTTGGGGCCCTTGGTAGTGGCGGTGCGGTGCTGGCCGCCTACTGGAAGGGCACGGCGGCCATGTCGGAGGTCTTTGTCGTGGTGCTCTTCGCCAGCCTGGCGTGGTACCTGGCCCGAGTGGTCGAGGCGCGACCGGTCGTCAACGTGGCCGTGACTGTCTTCGGTTTTGCCTGGGTCGGGGTGCTGGGCTCGTTTTCGGCCCTGTTGTTGCGGGCCCACTTGGGCAGCCATCTCTTCGTCGGTGCCCTGGTACCGACTGTGGTGGCCGACATGGGGGCGTGGTTCGTGGGCAGCCGTTTCGGCCGCCACCCGATGGCTCCGACCATCAGCCCGTCCAAGACGTGGGAGGGCTTTGTCGGTGGTGGCATCGCTGCCCTCGTGGCCGGTGCCGTGATCGGCAGCCGGGTATCTCCCTGGGGCGGCATACGTCACGGCCTCGAGCTCGGACTGGTGGTGGCTCTGGTGGCCCCGCTGGGCGACCTCGTCCAGTCGATGGTCAAACGGGACCTCCGTTTGAAGGACTCGGGAGCGCTGCTGCCGGGGCATGGGGGCCTGCTCGACCGTTTCGACTCGCTACTGTTCGTGCTGCCTGCCACCTACTTCCTGGTGCTCGTGCTCCACATCGTCAGCTAGATAGGTGACCGCGACGCGGACCGTCTGCCTCGCCGGCAGTACCGGGTCCATCGGTACACAGGCCCTCGAAGTCATAGAGGCGTGCGGGGGCGAGTTCGAGGTGGCTTCTCTCGGCGCGTCCTCCTCGGTGGCTCTCCTGGCCGAGCAGGCCCGCAGGTGGCGGCCACCACGGGTGGCGATCGCCGATGCCGCCCGGGCGGCCGAGCTGAAGGGCCTGGTACCGCCGGGTACGGAAGTCCTGGCCGGTGAGGGCGCCCTGGCGGCGATCGCTGAGGATGCCGACATAGTGGTTAACGGAGTGGTGGGCTTCGCCGGCCTGGCCGTGACCTTGGCTGCTCTGAAGGCGGGCCGGCGCCTGGCCCTGGCCAACAAGGAGTCCCTGATCGCCGGCGGTCCCATCGTCCAGCGGGCGCGCCAGACGCCCGGAGCGGAGCTGGTGCCAGTCGACTCGGAGCATTGTGCCGTCCACCAGTGCCTGCGCAGCGTGGGCGGGACACACTTCGCCGGTCCGGCGCTGCGCCGCATCGTCCTCACCGCCTCCGGAGGGCCCTTCAGAGGCCGTTCCCTCCACGAGCTGGCCGAGGTGACAGTGGAGGACGCCCTGGCCCACCCGACCTGGAAGATGGGCCCGAAGATCACCGTCGACAGCTCGACGCTGATGAACAAGGGCCTCGAGGTCATTGAGGCGCACCTGCTGTTCGGCGCCGGCTACGACCAGATCGACGTGGTCGTCCACCCCCAGTCGATTGTGCATTCCATGGTCGAGTTGACCGACGGTGCCACCATCGCCCAGCTCTCGATGCCGGATATGCGCCTGCCGATTGGCTACGCCCTGTCTTACCCTGGTCGGATGACGTCAGCTTTCGGGGCCATCGATTGGGCGACTCTCGGTCGCCTGGAGTTCGAGGTGCCCGACCCGGTCGCCTTCCGGTGCTTACCGCTCGCCTACGAGGCCGGCAGGCAGGGCGGGACGGCGCCGGCGTGCCTCAACGGCGCCAACGAGGTTGCCGTCGACGCGTTCCTAAAAGGACGCCTGCGATGGGTCGATATAGCTTCGGTGATCGAAGGGGTAATGCAACGGTTTGTCGCCAGTGAGCCGCGGGACTTGGAGGACGTCCTGGCCGCCGACGCCGAAGGCCGGGCGTTGGCGACCGAGGGCGTGGAGCGCGCCGTGGCCGGCCACTCCCTGCCCTCCGGGCCCGGCACCGCCCGTGGCTGACTACAGAGGGGCGGGCGCCGCCGGCCAGATGGACCAACGCGAGCAGACGGGCGCCCTTTTGCGCCTGGCCGTGGTCGTCGCCGCCGGCCTCATCGTGGCCGAACTGTTCGGGGCGCTGGCCACCGTGCTGGTAGTCCTCGCTCTGCTGGTCATGATCGTCCTGCACGAGCTGGGGCATTTTGTCGCCGCCAAGCGGGCGGGCATGAAGGTGAGCGAGTTTTTCGTGGGCTTCGGCCCTCGGCTGTGGTCGGTACGCAAGGGTGAGACGACCTACGGGATAAAGGCACTGCCGTTGGGGGGGTACTGCCGGATCATCGGCATGACCAACGTCGAGAAAGTGGACCCGGCCGACGAGCCCCGCGCTTATCGCAACCAACCGACGTGGCGCCGCCTGACAGTGGCGTGCGCCGGTTCGTTCGTGCATTTCTTACTGGCCTTTGTGATGCTCGTGATCTTGTTCCTCGGGCCCGGCGACATCGGCAACTTCGTGAGCAACCCGCCGTCCAACAGCCCGGTGGCCGCGGTCGAAGGGTTCGCCGGGGGCCCGAGCCCGGCGCAACTGGCGGGCCTGAAGGCGGGGGACCGCATCATCGCGGTCAACGGGCGGCACTTCAGTGGTTGGGACCAGCTCACCGCCTACCTGCGGGCCCGTCCTGACCAGCGGGTGTCGCTCACCATCGAGCGAGATGGCCACAGCTTCGTCACGTCGGTGGTGCTGGCCAATGGCGCCGATGTCAGGTTGAGGGGCCAGAAGACGGCGCTGTACGCCAAGCCGACCGGGTTGCTCGGGATCGAGATCAAGCCGAGCCCGGTGCGTTTTGGACTGGTGGGTTCGGTCGAGCATGCGGGCACGGCGTTCGGGGCCACCGCTGTCACCTCGGTGACCGGGCTGGCCCGGGTCGTGACCGACTTCGGCGGGTATACGCACATGCTGGCCAGCCAGAAGGCGGCCGACAGCCCCACGGCCGAGCGCTTCGAGTCGCCGGTTGGAGTGGTCCGTCTAGCCAACGAGGCCACCAAGATCGGCCTGTCCGAGGTGCTCTACCTCCTGGTCCTCATCAACATTTTCGTCGGGATCTTCAACATGCTCCCGCTGCTGCCCTTCGACGGCGGTCATGTGGCCATCGCCATCTACGAGAAGGTGCGCAGCCTGCGTACGAGGCGCCCCTACCATGCCGACGTCAACAAACTGGCCCCCGTGCTCTACGCGGTGCTGGCCATTCTGGCCTTTTACGCCATCTCCTCCCTCTTCCTGGACTTGAGGGACGTGCTCTCCTGAGCTGTCCGGGGACGCGCCGGCCCTGTGGTAGTCGGCGGGCAAACCTGTAGCCTGGGGCCAGTTCCGGCAACCGGCTAGGCGTGCCGGTACAATCAATAGAAAGGTGACCGTGGATCGTTACCCCCGGAAGAAGACCCGCCAGATCATGGTCGGGACGGTCCCGGTGGGCGGCGACGCCCCCGTTACCGTGCAGTCGATGACCACCACCAAGACTGCCGACGTCGAGGGGACCCTGGCCCAGATTTACGCCCTCAAGGCGGCGGGGGCCGACATTGTCCGTTGCACCTGCAACGAGCGCGAGGCGGCTGAGGGCCTGGCCCGCATCGTCCCTCGCAGCCCGGTCCCCATCGTCGCCGACATCCATTTCCATGTGGAGATGGCGTTGGCTGCCATCGAGGCAGGGGTGCACTGCCTGCGGCTCAACCCCGGTAACCTGCGCAAGCCGGAGGAGATCAAGCTGGTGGCCCGGGAGTGCAAGGACCGGGGTATACCCGTGCGCATCGGGGTCAACGGCGGGTCCCTCGACAAGCGGCTCTATGACAAGTACGGCGGGGCCACACCCGAGGCGCTGGTCGAGTCGGCGCAGATCGAGTTGGGCCTGTTCGCCGAGGTCGGCTTCGACAACGTCAAGATCTCGGTGAAGGCGTCAAGGGTCCCGGTCATGGTGGAGGCCTACCGTCAGCTCTCCGAGGTGGTCGACCATCCTTTGCACCTGGGCCTGACCGAGGCCGGCCCGCCGCCCTCGGGCACCATCAAGGGCACAGCGGGGATCGGCACGCTGCTCATGGAGGGCATCGGGGACACGATCCGGTACTCGTTGACAACCGACCCGGTCGAGGAGGCTAAAGCAGGACGGACTCTGCTCGAGGCCCTCGGTTTGCGCGAGCGGCGCAATGTAGACCTGATCGCCTGCCCCTCGTGCGGCCGGGCCGAGATCGACGTCTACCGGGTGGCGCAGGAAGCCCAGGTCGCCCTGGAGTCCCGGTCGATCCCGCTGCAGGTCGCCGTGATGGGCTGTGTCGTCAACGGCCCGGGAGAGGCTCGGTCGGCGGATCTCGGGATAGCAGCCGGCAAGCACCGTGGGCACCTTTTTATCCGGGGCGAGATAGTACGGGTGGTGCCGGAGGAGGATATGGTCGCCGCCCTGGTCGAGGAGGCCGAAAAGCTCGTGAAGGAGGGATTCGAGGCCCGCCTGGCCGCGGCTGACAAGGGAGCGGCCCGGGAGGCGGAGGCGGACCGCGCTGCGCTCCTCGACGCCCGGGGGTCGGACGCCAACCGCAGCGAGGCCCTCGTGGAGCTTATAAACCGCCGTTTGGACACCCGGGGTACTGCCGGCGAAGCCCAGGGGCCCGCCACTGGCCGCGGGGGACCAGCGCCGGCGGGGTGAACCTCGTCGACCAGCCGCTGAGGGGCGTCGTTCGTGACGCTGTAGCGGCTTTTGACGCCCGGTCCCAGCGTGAGCTGGAGTCGCAGCGACGCATCCTGGCGGAAATGGACCGTCTGGCTGACCCCTTCGACAGGCACGCCGGCCCTGTGCACCTCACGGGCTCGGGCATCGTCAGCGGCCCCCGGGGCACGGTGTTACATATGCACCGGAGCCTGCACCTTTGGCTTCAGCCCGGCGGCCACCTCGAGACTGGGGAGCCGCCCTGGGAGGCAGCGCTGAGGGAGACGGCAGAGGAAACCGGGCTCCCGGTGCGCCACCCGGTGGCCGGCCCCTTCCTGGTGCACCTGGATGCTCACCCGGCCAACGCCCATTTCCACCTGGACTTGCGCTACCTGCTGTTGTGCGACGACGCCGAGCCCGCCCCGGCCGCCGGGGAGAGCCAGGAGGTGAGGTGGTTCGGCCTGGACGAGGCGATGGCCATCGCCGACGCCGGGCTGGTGGACGGTCTGCGACGCCTGGCCCAGCTGGGCCCCGGCCCGCTCGAACGGCTCTGAGCAATGTCCAAGCTCAAGCTCGACCTCCACGAGATATACAACCGGGGCGCCGAGATCGACCGAGCGCTCCGGGAGGTTATGCAAGAGGCCGTGAGGATCAAGGCCAAGGAGGTCGAGATCATCCCCGGCAAGGGGTCCGGGCAGCTGAAGAAGAGAGTGGTCCGCTTCCTCGAGACGCCCGAAATGCGGGCGCTCTACCATCGCCTCGACAAGGACAAGGACAACTGGGGCCGGGTCTTCGTCTACTTCCGCTGGAAGTGACGGGAAGCCCAGCTCGGCCGGCCGTCGAATTCGCGAGCGCGTCCTACCGGAGCTCAGGTGAAGCGGGAACGACCTGGGATATAATAGTAGTTGTCACCGGATGGTGATGCCGGGCGTGGGTTGTCCTGCGTGGCAGGATGCCCACGCTTTTGTATGACGCACCTTGACCAAAGGAGGAGGTGAGATGGGCGCCGAAGAGAAGATTGCCGACTTTATAAGACCGATCGTGCAGGCCGCCGGCCTGGAGATTTGGGATGTCGAGCGCGCCGGAGCCTCCCTGCGGGTTATGGTCGAGCGGCCCGGGGGCATAGACCTCGACGCCATCTCCGAGCTGAGCCGGGCGCTGTCGAGCGCCCTGGACCAGCGGGACGACCTCGTTCCAGATGGCCGGTACACCCTCGAGGTGTCGAGCCCGGGCCTCGAACGTCGTTTGCGGTACCCGAGGCACTTTGCCTCCTACATAGGTCAGGAAGTGGCCGTGAAGACAGCCTCGCCCATAAACGGGGTGCGCCGCATCAAAGGCACGTTGGCGGGTGCTACGGACGAGGACGTGACCCTCGAGACGCTGCTGCCGAGTGGTGAGGTGGGCCCGCTGCACGTGCCGCTGGAGCTGGTCGAGCGGGCCAACGCCGTCTTCAACTGGGGGCCCGCGCCCACCACTAAAAAGCCGGCCCGGCCCGCGACGAGGGCGAAAGTGGCGGCGGCGGCGAAGGCGACAGCCCGCCGGGCTGACGTCGGCGACCAGGCCACGGACGTCGTCCTGGCTGAGGTGCCGGAGGAGGCCCTATGAGAGACAACCTGGCGTTCCTGGAAGCCCTGCAACAAATAGCCAAGGACAAAGGGATCAGCGTCGACGTGCTGCTCGACGCCCTGGCCAACGCGCTCGTGGCGGCCTATAAGCGGATGCCGGGGGCGGCCGAAGAGGCAGTCGTGACCATCGAGCCCGACTCCGGCGAGATCCGCGTCTACGGGCAGGAACTGGACGAAGAGGGCGCCGTCGTGCGCGAGTGGGACGACACCCCCAAGGATTTCGGGCGCATCGCCGCGCAGACGGCCAAGCAGGTCATCTTCCAGCGCCTGCGCGAGGCCGAGCGCGACCTCAAGTACGAGGAGTACGCCGGCCGCGAGGGCGACATTGTCACCGGCATCATCCAGCAGAGCGACAACCGCTACACGCTCTTGGACCTGGGCAAGGTTGAGGCCCTCCTCCCTCAGGCCGAGCAGGTCCCCTTCGAGCACTACGAGCACAACGCCCGGCTCAAGGCCTACATCGTTGAGGTCCGCAAGACGAGCAAGGGCCCCCAGATCGTGGTGTCCCGGACGCACCCGGGCCTCATCAAGCGCCTCTTCGAGCTCGAGGTCCCCGAGATAGCCAACGGGATCGTCGAGATCAAGGCGGCGGCCCGCGAACCTGGCCACCGCACCAAGATCGCCGTCTGGTCCAACGACCCCAACGTCGACCCCGTCGGCGCCTGCGTCGGGGCACGGGGTGCCCGGGTCCGGATGGTCACCACCGAGCTACGAGGGGAAAAGGTCGACATCGTCCCTTACTCCGATGACCCCCGGGAGTTCGTGATGCGTGCCCTGCAGCCGGCCAAGGTCAAAGACGTCCTGCTGGACGAGGAGTCGGGGACGGCGACGGTCATCGTCAACGACTACCAGCTGTCTCTTGCCATCGGCAAGGAAGGCCAGAACGCCCGCTTGGCCGCCCGGCTCACGGGCTGGCGCATCGACATAAAGAGCGAGAGCCAGCTGGCTGAGGAGGAGGCCTACGCCGCTCAGGAATGGGCCGAGGGCGAGTGGGTGCAAAACGAGGCCGGCGAGATGGTGTGGCAGCCCGCGGGCGGCGGCGAAGCGCTGTCGGCGGAGGAATGGGAAGCCGGTTCGGCCGGCCGGGCCGCCGAGGACGGCGCCCCTGTAGCCCCTGTGGCCGGCGGCGGTGCTGCCGCTCCCGGCCCATCGGCCGAGGCGAGCGAGCCGGGTGCAGGTAACGCCAGTGCAGGTAACGCCAGTGCAGGTAACGCCAGTGCAGGTAA
>CAYZVQ010000217.1:0-8656 GCA_964481925.1 uncultured Acidimicrobiaceae bacterium | reverse complement strand
CCGTAACGGGCGGGACCACTGTCCTATCGGACCACATCGTGGTCAAGATCACCTCAAAGCCGGGCGAGACCTTCCTCGACCGCATGATCGCCCTGGTGGAAGGGGCGAGCAGGCAAAAGACGCCCAATGAGATCGCCCTCAACATCCTGCTGTGCGGCCTCACCCTGGTCCTGCTGGTGGCCGTCGTGACCCTACAGCCGATGGCGGTCTACTCCAAGGCTGTCCAATCCACCGCCGTGCTCGTAGCACTGTTCGTGTGCCTCGCCCCCACCACCATCGGCGGCCTGTTGTCGGCCATCGGCATCGCCGGTATGGACCGGCTCGTGCAGCGCAACGTGCTGGCTATGTCGGGCCGGGCCGTCGAGGCCGCCGGGGACTGCTCGACCCTGCTTCTCGACAAGACCGGCACCATCACCTACGGCAACCGGATGGCGTCCGAGGTCCTGGGTGTCGGCGACGTCACCGAAAGCAAGCTGGCGGAAGCCGTCCTGCTGTCGAGCCTGGCCGACGAGACGCCAGAGGGCCGCTCCATCGTGGACCTGGTGACCGCCCGCTACGGGCTGGACCGTCCCGGCGCCGACTTGAACGGTGCCGACCTCATCCCCTTTTCGGCCCAGACACGTATGAGCGGGATCGACCTCGGTGGCCGCATGGTCCGCAAAGGCGCCGCCGATTCGGTCCGCCGTTGGGTCGAAGGGCAGGGTGGCACCATCCCCGGTGACCTGCCCCCGCTGGTGGAGCGGGTCGCCAAAAGCGGAGGGACACCCCTGGTTGTGGCCGACGGGCCACAGGTGCTCGGCGTTGTCCACCTGAAGGACACCGTCAAGCAGGGCATGGCCGAACGGTTCGAGCAACTCCGTGAGATGGGCATCCGCACCGTCATGATCACCGGGGACAACCCGCTCACGGCGGCCGCCATCGCGAAGGAGGCGGGCCTCGACGACTTCTTGGCCGAGGCCACGCCCGAGGACAAAATGGCGCTCATCAGGCGCGAGCAGCGCGGCGGCCACATGGTGGCGATGACCGGTGACGGCACCAACGACGCGCCGGCCTTGGCACAGGCCGACGTGGGCCTGGCCATGAACAGCGGCACGCAAGCGGCCAAAGAAGCGGGGGCGGGATAATTGCCCCGTTCATTTTCATCAAGTTGATCGACCTTGTCTTAAGTGCCTTGGGGTTGCACTGACATGCGCCGGCACATTCTTTCCAGCGTCGTGATGCTCGCCGTCCTGACGGTCGTGCTCGGCTTCGGCTATCCCCTTGTCGTCACCGGGATCTCGGCGCTCGCCTTCGACCACCAGGCGAAGGGCTCGCTCGTCTACCGCAATGGCCGGCTCGTTGGCTCTTCGCTGCTCGGCCAAAACTTTACGAACAGCAGTGGGGCCCCGCTGCCCCAGTACTTCCAGCCCCGACCGTCCGCCGCCGGGGCCGGCTATGACGGCACGGCGTCGGGCGCCACCAACCTCGGGCCGTCCAACCCCCTTCTCATCGGTTTCGTTGCCGGGGTGAACACCGTCGGATTGGACGGCCGGCGCTCGCCCACCAACCCGTTCGCTACCAAGGCGGGCCCGGCGTGCGTGCCCGTAAACTTGAAGGGGGGCCCGGTGGCGAGCCCGGCACCGGGCCAGCGCTACGCCCGTGGCCCCAGCGGCTCTTACGTCTGTGACCCGGCCACGGTCCCCGAACGCGCCATTGCTTACCGGCTGTTCAACGGGCTGGCACCGAACACCCCCGTTCCCATCGACGCCGTGACGGCTTCGGGTTCAGGTCTCGATCCCGACATCTCGATAGCCAACGCGCTAGATCAGGCGGGACGTGTCGCTCGCGCCCGCCATCTGCCCCTGGTGGACGTCGTCGACCTCGTGCACCGCTATACGACAGGACGCCAGTGGGGGTTCTTGGGGGAACCTACCGTCAACGTACTCGAGCTCAACCTCGCCTTGGACCGGGCCTCATGACTACTTCGGGATGGGAGCAGCTCGCCTTCGTCGCCGCTGTCACCGCGGTGGCCGCACCCCTTCTCGGTCGCTACCTGGCGGCGACGTTCCGAGGCGGCCCGGCCCCGGGGGACCGAGTCTTTCTCCCTATCGAACGGCTGGCCTACCGGGCCATCGCCACCGACCCCGGTTCCAGTTGGCCTTGGCAGTCGTACGCCCTCGCCGTGCTTGCCTTCGGCCTAATCTCGACCCTGCTTCTGTACGGGATAATGCGGTTGCAGGCAGTGCTCCCGTTCAACCCGACCCACGCCCCGGCGATGTCCTCGTGGCTGTCGTTCAACACCGCCATCAGCTTCGTCACGGGTACCAACTGGCAGGCCTACTCCGGCGAGACCCAAGCCAGCTACCTGGCTCAGATGGCCGGGCTCGTCGTGGCCCAGTTCGTCGCCGCCGCTGTCGGGCTGTCGGTGGCGCTGGCCGTCGTCCGTGGAATTGCCGGCAACGCCCGTACGATCGGCAATTTCTGGGCCGACCTCATCCGTAGCCTGGTGCGCGTTTTCGTCCCTCTATCCGTCCTGGGGGCGCTGGTCATGGTGAGCCAGGGTGCCGTGCAAAACTTCAACGGTTTCTTGACCGCCCACACGCTGGCCGGTGGTACCCAGAGCATCCCGGGGGGCCCCGTCGCCTCAATGGAGGCCATCAAGCTGCTGGGCACTAATGGCGGCAGCTTCTACGGCGTGGGGGGCGCCCACCCCTTCGAGAACCCGACCGGGTTCACCAATATGTTCGACCTCCTGTTCGTCATCGTGCTGCCGTTCGCCATTGCCCTGATGTTCGGCCGGCTGATCGGCAAGCGCCGGCAGGGGCACGCACTGGTCGCCGTCATGGCGCTGCTCTTCCTAGCCCACACGATGGTCTCCATGCAGGCCGAGGCCCATGGCAACAGCCTGCTGCCGACGACGGTCTCCCAAGTCGCCCGCGCCGACAACCCTGGTGGGAACATTGAAGGCAAGGAGGTCCGCTTCGGCGCGGACGGGTCGGCCCTGATGACCGTTGGGACGATGGGGACCACGGCCGGGGCGACCGATTCGGCCCTCGACAGCTATACACCCGTCGGCGGAGCGGGGGCGTTCGTCGGCATCCTGCTCGGCGAGGTCAGCCCGGGCGGGGAGGGCGGCGGCCTCTACAGCATGCTCGTGTTCGCGCTGCTCGCCGTCTTCGTAGCCGGCCTGATGGTGGGCAGGACACCCGAGTTCCTCGGCAAGAAGATCCGGGGGCCGCAAATGATGCTCGTCGTCACGTACGTGCTCACCATCCCGACGATCACGCTGGTGCTCGGCAGCCTCTCCCTCGTGGTCAGTTCGGGCACCAGCTCGATCCTCAACCCGGGCTTTCACGGCTTGAGCGAGATTACATACGCGTTCGCTTCCGCCGCCAACAACAACGGTTCGGCCTTCGGTGGCCTGGCGGCCAATACGACCTATTACAACTCGCTTCTCGCCTTAGCCATGCTGGTGGGGCGCTTTGTGCCCATCGTGCTCGCCCTTGCCATCTCCGGCTCCCTGGCTGGCGTCCGGGTCCACGCCCGCACCAGGGCGACCCTCGACACCACCGGTCCTACCTTTGTCGTCTTTCTGATCGGGGTGATCGTGATCGTAGGTGGTCTTATCTATCTTCCAATGCTCATCCTGGGCCCGATCGGCGAACGCATCGTAGGCTGACGCCGGTCCCGAAGCCTCAGACCTCTACGGAAGAGCACTTGGGCCCTATAGTCGTTCGGCTGTGCCGTAGTAAGAACCCCGTTTGGGACCAAAGTCGGAGGCTCAACAGGCGACCAGGGGCGGTCCGCCTGGGGAAGTGGTGCGGCCGCCTGAACGCACTTAGCCGTTGGGCAGTACTCGCACAGAAAGACGACGTGAACGAGTGAGGGAGGACTGAGTGATGATGACATCACGGGAGCGGGTGCAGGAGGCGCTTGATCACCGCCAAGCCGATCAGGTCCCGCTCGACCTCGGCGCTAGTGATGTGACCGGGATGCACGTGGATTCTGTCTACAGGCTACGCCAGGCGCTGCAACTGGATCCCCCTGCGCTGGTCCCTGGGATGGACCTCAAGCACCCCAAAGGCATCCGGGCAGTCGACGAGTAGTACGTGAGCACCAGTCTGCGCCGCGATCACGTCTACGAGATCTTTGAGCGCCAATGCGAGATCGCGCTTCGGAACCTTGAGAAGATCCACGCCGTGGTTGGGGAGCGGGTGACGGCGACGTTTGTAACCGGTACCGACTTCGGGGCGCAACGCGGCCCATTCATTTCGCCCAAGTCGTACCGGAGCCTCTTTAAGCCCTTCCACATCAAGGTCAATGAGTGGGTTCATACACACACAAGTTGGAAGACATTTATCCATTGTTGTGGGTCGATCTGGCTCCTTTTGGATGACATCGTGGATGCGGGGTTTGATTGTTTAAATCCGGTGCAGACATCCGCGACAGGCATGGGCCCTGAGGCTTTGAAGGCCAAATATGGGGCTCGGGTCTCATTTTGGGGAGGAGGGATTGATACGCAGAAGGTGCTGCCGTTCGGCACTCCGGAGGAAATAAAGGATATGGTCCGCCAGCGGATGGCTATCTTCGGGGCCGGAGGTGGCTTCGTCTTCAACACGATCCACAATGTTCAGGCCGGCATCCCTGCAGACAACCTGCTCGCGCTCTACGAGGCCGTTGGTAAGTACCGCTCTTATCATGCCGCCTAACCGATTGTGTTGGCATGCTCAGAATGTGCCGTCCTGTAATTCGCCACGGTCACTGTGGCGAGCTACGGGAACCTTGGCGTGAGCTCGGATGGTACGGTGTACGCTCAGGCGATACGGATGTTGGTGAGTGACCTGCGAGTTTGCGATTGTGCGCAGGCCACCTATGGTGAAGAGAGGTGATTACAGCTTGAGCGTCCTACGCAATTGGGAACTGAGCATTGACGTCGACCGGGTGCTGCGAGCCCAGGGCGCCGACCCTGAGGTTGTACGCGCACGCCAATCGGCCGCTTTAGGTATTGCCGAGGAGGCCATAAGCCTAGGTTCGGGCCTACTCGAGCCGGCCGTGTCGTCGGCCACGTTCGTGGTGACGGAGTTCCGTCACCAGCAGCTGAGCCTGGTCGGGGGAGGCCATCTGGCTGGCCCCCTCATCGCCGAGCACTTTCGGGCTGCGAAGTCCGTCGTGGTCGCCCTTTGCACGATCGGGCCCGCTCTGGAGGCGGCCGTGGCTGGCTGCTTCGCCGAGGACCCCGCTATGAGTGTGGCCCTCGATGCCGTCGGCTCGGCCGCCGTCGACCTGCTTGCTACGGCGGTGTGCCAGCAGGTAGACGAGCAAGCGGAAGCGGATGGCCTGCGGACCACCATCCCCCTTAGCCCCGGTCTGGTGGGCTGGCCCCTGGCCAACGGCCAGCGCCAGCTCTTTGCCTTGCTGGACGCGGGCTCGGTGGGTGTCAGCTTGACCGAGAGCTCCTTGATGATGCCTCAGAAGTCGACGTCGTTAGCGATCGGCATAGGTCCGGACGTGGAGCACGCTGGCGAAGCCTGCGATTACTGCAGCATGGCCGCCACCTGCCGGTACCGGCAAGATCACATCGCCCACGGTGCCTGAGACGGCCAAGGTCCACCTAGGCCCGCTGCCCGCTGACCGGGGACGGATTGGGCATGGGAGGCTTCGACGCGTCCAGCATTGCCTGACAAGCCCGACCAGCCGGTGGCGACGCACAGAGCGCCTGTCTGCTCCGTAGGAGACGGCTACTCAGCCAGATCGTCATCGGTGTCGTCCTGCTTGACGAGGGGCTCGTCAAGAACCCAACCGTCCTTGTCCTCGGGCCGAAGCCGTGAGTGCAGCGGCCGCTCGCCGGAACCGTCGGGGTCATCGATCCCTCCCTCAAGGGTCGCCATCGACTCAGGGTCGTCGAATTCCGCGCCCGCCTCCTCGATCTCCCGCTCGTCGACCAAGAGCGTGGGGTCCAGCGAGGGGTCTTGTTCCAGTCTCTCCACGAACTCCGGGTCGATCCGCGATTGCTCGTCAAGGGCCTCGTCGCCCTGGTCGAACACCTCAGTGCCCGAACCCTCGTCGGGTGACCAACTCTCTTCCTGGCTCATAACTTCGTCTCCGTTCTATCTAGGTGCGAACCGCTCCCGGAACATTGGCGGGCCGTACCGGACCGGTGCCACCAGCTGAGAAGGTTAGAGGAGAGGGTCGTCCTCGGGACTGTCGAAGTCATCCTTGGTGGCAACGAAGTTCGGCACGACGTTCATCTTGGGCTCGAAGCGGGAAGACCCTCGTTCCGGAACGTTCCCGGGTGCCCGGTAGAACATCTCGTTCAGTTCGGCCCGGCACGTTGCGCACGGGCCGTAGGACCGCTCCGTCACGGGAAGGTGGCAGCGAGGACAATCGAACTGAAGGAGCCCATTGACGATCGGGATCTGTGGCACGCTCACGCAAGGAGGTTACTCGTCGCAACGCCCCGGTCCTGGTACCGTCCCTTGGTTACTCAGCCAAGCCCTGACCTTAACACGGAGGACAAGGCTCGACGCGGTGTGGCTAGCCAAGCTGGCCGAGCGGTCGATGGTCTCGCCCAGCTTCGTGCCCGCCGAGGCGATGCGCCACGTTCGGGATCTGGCCCGGGCCCGTTTCGATCTGGTCGAGGACCGCACCAGGGTCAAGCAGCGAGTCGAGAAGCTGCTAGAAGACAGCCTGGTCAAGATCTCCTCGGTGCTCACCGATATACATGGGCTGTCGGGGCGGGCCGTGATGGAGGCTCTCATCGTCGGCGAACGCGACCCTAAGAGGTTCGCCGGGCTGGCCAAAGGAAAGGCCCGGGCCCGCCTGGGCGCCTTGGAAGAAGCCGCCGATGGCCATTTCACCGACCACCACGCCCGACTGGCCCGCCTGCTGCTGGACCAAATCGATGACTTGAGCCGGCGTATCACACCCGCGTATCACAACAGTCACCAGCCTGCTCGACGAGGCCATCACAACTCTGCCCCAGCTCGCTCCTGACGACCGCACCTCCGTCGAGAAAGCCACCGTCGATGCTGCCACCGGCGAGATCACCACCGCCGGGGCCCGGTTCTCTACGGCCGTCGAGCGGATCTCGGCCATACCGGGCGGCGGGCCCGACAGCGCCCGGGCCGTCATCGGCGAGATCGGCTTGGACATGACCGTCTTTGGGACCGCCGGGCGGCTGTGCTCATGGGCCAAGGTGTCACCGCGTACCGTGCAGTCGGGCCGCAAGACTGGCCGAGGAGCCACCGGCAAGGGCAACCCCTACCTCAAAGCGGCGCTCGGACAGATGGCCACAGGAGCGGCCAAAACCGACACCTTCTTGGGCCAACGCTACCGCCGGCTGATCAGGCGCATGCCCAAAGCCAAAGCCCTCGCCGCCATCGAGCGCTCCGTCCTGGTCATCATCTTCCACCTCCTCGCCGACCCCACCACCACCTTCAACGACCTCGGCCCCGACTACTACACCAAACGCCTCGACATGCAAAGACGCACCCGCAACCTCGTCAATCAACTCGAAGCCCTCGGCCACCACGTCACCCTGACCCCCGCCGCATAAGCCGCCACTCCCGACCAACGCGCTGGTCGGCAAGCCCAGCGGGCCTCTACCCGCACCCCCACCTGGCGGGCTAGACCGTCGCGCTCACCTCACCCCAGGGATTTTCCGGTCAGGACCGACCCTCGCCGTCGTTATCCCCAGCGGGCCCTTTCGGGGGACCGCCACGGACGGCCCTATTCTGAGGCACACACCTGCGCATGGAAAAACTGCGGTCCCGACCCGCGTACAGCATCGTGGCGGTACTCCGATCCACTGCGCTCCAGCGCGTCGCCACCAACGCCCTCGTCCACCACCGCGTCACTAGACGTCCCGTCGTCCTGTACCTGTCCGCTAAAACCCCCAGGAAAATCAGAGGCTTAAACCTTCGCGCTCCCAAACGAGCCAAATGGGGGACTTGACAGGCTGTTCCACAGCATTCGACGGGTCGGCGCTCGCCAGTCTTGGTGCAGATCTGCGCCAGCGCGACGCCGCTGGGCCGGCACAACGCCTCACTGTTCCTGCGGGAGTACTGGAGGCGCCCGAGCTGCTGGACGCACGTGGATCCGGGCTTCGATTAGGCTGGTGCCATGAGGTTTGCACCGGGCACCCGTGGCCTCGCCTTGTCTATAACGGTCGGTCTGAGCGTCTTTACGGCGACGCCTGTGGCGGCGGCGCCAATGGCCAAGATGTCGCCTCGACCAGGTCTCCAGGCGACGGGCGGAGCCAGGACCGGCGTCGGCCAGACGATTGCCGACCCCACTTTGGGCGTCACCTGGCTCGCCGACGCCAACTTGGCCAGGAAAGACACATTCAAGGTCGCCGGGATCAATGAGGACGGCTCGATGAGCTACCAGACGGCGGTCAACTGGGTGGCCGCCATGAACGCGGACGACTATCTGGGCCGCGACACCTGGGTGCTCCCGGCGACGCCGTCCTATGACCCGGGGTGCTCGAGCCACAACACGAGCACTTTCGGGTACGGGTGCTCGCAAAGCGCAATGGGGTCGCTGTACTACACGACGTTGGGTTTGGACGATCCCGGCACCGCCGTCCCCGTCCATCGTGGCAGGGCCGGGCCGTTCAACAACTTCCAGCCGTACCTTTACTGGACCAGCACCATCGCAGCCGATCCGACCCAGGGTT
>CAYZVQ010000216.1:0-8665 GCA_964481925.1 uncultured Acidimicrobiaceae bacterium | reverse complement strand
AGTCAAGCCCGGGCGGGGGCTCCCGGGTCCCGTTGGTCTCCACGCCGACGCTGAACCCGGCCCGGTGGAAAGCGTCGACGGCCGGAGCGTCTAGTTGCAGCAGCGGTTCGCCCCCAGTGCACACGACGTACGGTTCGGCCCGGGCGTGGCGCGGGCCGGTCCAGGCCACCGCCACCGCCCCCGCCAGCTCCTCAGGGGACCTGAACCGGCCGCCTCCAGGCCCGTCCGTGCCGACGAAGTCGGTATCGCAGAACTGGCACACGGCTCGGGACCGGTGCTCCTCGTGCCCGGTCCACAGGTTGCAGCCGGTAAACCGGCAGAACACGGCGGGACGGCCGGCCTGAGCTCCTTCGCCTTGGAGCGTGTAAAAGATCTCTTTTACTAGGTAGGACATCAATCGCGCTCATACGTGGCCGCCTGAGCCAGCAACGAGAGGCACCGGCGCTCTTCGCCCTCGTCCAGGTCGGGGGCGCTCCTGACGGCGAGCGGCCGTATGGCAATGCCACCGCGAGGGTTGAAGTCCCCGTACACGCGGAGGTACCGGGGCGAGATCCTCCCGCACAAGTCGTCTGCCACCCTGTTCACACAGTCTTCATGGAAGGCGCCGTGGTTGCGGTAGCGCACCAGGTACAGCTTCAGGCTCTTGCTCTCGACGCAGAGACGACCTGGAACGTAGCCGATGTGCAGGCGCCCGTAGTCGGGTTGGCCGGTCACTGGGCATAGGCAGGTGAACTCGCTGCATAGCAGGCAGACGGCCCAGATGGCGGCCGGGTGCGGGTTGTCGAAGACCTCCAGGACGGCGGCGTCAGGGTTGTCGTACCGGTACGTCGTCACGCCGCCAAGCGCTACGAGTCGCGGCTCCGTGGGCACTGGCCCACAGTAGGGCGTGCCCCGGGGCGTCCGGTGCGGGCGGCGCCGGGTAGGCCTGACTTCGGTCGCCCGAACCTCGGAGGTTAGGTGATTGGGACTACACCCTCGGCTTTGTGTAGAAAGTAGGGGTCATGTCGATTAGCACAACGGCTGCCCCGCCCCTGAGCCCGGCCAAGCCGATAAGCCCTGCCGACTACCGACCGGCGCTGGTCAACGTCGGCACCATCGTCTGGCTCGCCTCCGAGCTGATGTTCTTCAGCGGCCTGTTCGCCGCCTACCTGACGCTCCGGGCCGCCACCCCCGTGTGGCCGCCGTTCCACGATGTCGTCGACGCGAAGACCGTCGGTGTGGCGACCGTCGTACTCGTACTGTCCTCGGGGACCATGCAGCTCGCTGTCCGGGAGGTCCACCGCAACAACCTGGCCGGCTTCCGGGTCTGGTTGGCCTTCACATGGGCCCTGGGCGCCATCTTCGAGTTCATGCAGGTCGTCGACTATGCGACGCGCGACTTCTCGCTCCAGCAGAGCGCGTACAGTGGGGCGTTCTATCTCTTGACCGGCATCCACTTCCTCCACGTCCTAGGCGGGTTGGCCGCCATGGTCTTCATGTACCTGCGGTCCCTCAACCCGAGGATCCGCTTCGGGGGGCACCGCAGCGCCCCGCACGTGGAGATGCTCTCTTACTACTGGCACTTCGTAGACGTCGTCTGGATTGCCCTGTACGCGATGATCTTCTTGCTCCCATCGACCAAATGACCGCTGCCACCGACCAGGGAAAAAGACGGCGCCGGACGCTGCTGGGACCGGGCGCGCTGGTAGGTGCGGCCATGGTGGTCTTCGCCGTGCTGGTGTGGACCGGCTCGGCCCCCGCCCAGACCAAGCCGGTCAGCACCGGCCCGGTCGACATCCAGGCGGGCCAGATCCTCTACAACGGCCACTGCGCTTCTTGCCACGGGATCGGCGGCGTCGGGTCCAAGGGGCCGGAGCTGCTGAACGTCGGCCCTGCGGCGGTCGATTTCTTCCTTTCCACCGGGCGCATGCCCCTCGCCTCTCCCAACCTAGAGCCACAGCCGCACACGCCTTACTTCAACCCGGCCCAGATCGCCGACATTGTGGCCTACATCAACGCCCTGGACGTCGAGCACGGTACGCCGGGGCCTGGGATCCTCGAGGTCACTCCGGCGTGCACAAACGAAACGAGCGACTGCCCCACCCTTTCGGAGGGTGACCAGCTGTTCCTCCTGAACTGCGCCCAGTGCCACGACGCCTCGGGGGCAGGCGGGATGCTGAGCCATGGCTACGTGGTGCCCAGCCTGCGCCAGGCGACCGAGACTCAGATAGCCGAGGCCATCAGGGTCGGTCCCCGTCCCATGCCCAACTTCGGCCCCGGCCAGCTCACCAACCAGCAGGTGTCCGCCATCGCCGACTATATGTACAACCTGAGCCACACACGAGACCCCGGCGGCCTGGGGATCGCCAACTTCGGCCCCGTCCCAGAAGGGTTCGTGGGCGTCATCTTCGGCCTGGGCGTGCTGCTGCTAGTGGCTCGGCTGATCGGGAACAGGGGATAGCCCGATGGCAGAAAACCCGATGGTAGAAGACCGGACGGCGGAGGGCCCGGTGGCAGAAACCGGGACGGCAGCAGAACAGTTGCCGCGGGTCTTCACCGGTACCCACGACAACCTCGACGGGGCCGACGGGCACACGCCGTGGCCCGATGACGTGCCTGCGGGCCAGGACGACACCTGGTACCCCTTGCGCGACGACCCCTGGAAAGCCCGGCGGATGGAGTACATCATCGCCGCCTTTTGGGGCATTACGGCGGTGTGCGGGATCGGCCTCATGATCGTCTATTGGACCGGTGGCCAAGCCCAGTACGAGGGGGCGTTGTTGCTCCTCGCCTTCGCCAGCCTGGGGACGGGCCTGGTGCTGTGGGCGCGCTATCTGCTGCCAGGCCATGACATTACGGCCAGCCGGGGCCATCACGTCTCCGACCCAGAGGAGAGGGCCGCCATCGTCGAGTCGCTGTCGCGGGGGACCGAGGCGATATTGTCCCGGCGGGGCTTCTTGGTAAAGAAAGTCCTGGTGCCGGTGGGAGGGATCTTCGGCATCGCCGCCCTATGGCCGCTCGCCTCCCTCGGCACCCGTCCGGGCGACGCCCTCTACCACACGAAGTGGTACCCGGGGGCGCGCTTGGTAACCGAGGACGGCAACGCCCTGCACGTTGACGACGTCATGGTGGACGGGCTCCTCACGGTGTTCCCGGAGGGGTACATAGACGACGCCAGTTCGGGAGCGGTCGTCCTCAATATCGGGGGAGCGCCCATCCAGGCCCGTCGCGGCCAGGCTGACTTCGAAGTGGTCTCGGGTGCCAACGGCATCGTTGCCTTCTCCAAGATCTGCACTCATGCCGGCTGCGCCGTGAGCCTGTTCAACGTCCTCACCATGCAGCTCATCTGTCCTTGCCACCAGTCGACTTTCAACATCCTCCAGGACTGCTCACCGGTCTTCGGCCCGGCCTCCCGGCCCCTGCCCCAGCTTCCCCTGCTCGTCGACGCCGAGGGTTACCTGATCGCCCGCAGCGACTTCATCGAGCCCGTCGGGCCCGGCTTTTGGAACAGGTCAGGCGACTGAGCATGAGCACCATGGCCGAACGGTCGGCGGCCCGCAAGCGGGCGAAACTCGAGCAGCAGGCGCTGGACTGGGCGGACGACCGATTGGGGTCGTCAAAATGGCTCCGTTCGGCCCTGGACAAGATCTTCCCGGACCACTGGTCGTTCATGGTCGGCGAGATCGCCATGTACTGCTTCGTCATCCTGCTGGCCACGGGCATCTACCTGGCGCTGTTCTACAACGCCTCCAGTGCCGTTGTGGTGTACCACGGGCCCTACAAAGCACTGGACGGCCAATCCATGACCGAGGCCTACGCCTCGGTCATCAACATCTCGTTCAGCGTGCGCGCCGGGTTGGTGATGCGCCAGGCCCACCACTGGGCGGCCCTCATATTCATGGCCGCCATCACGTTCCACATGGGCCGCATATTCTTCACGGGCGCCTTCCGCCGGCCCCGCGAGATCAACTGGATCATTGGCGTCACGCTGTTGCTGGTGTCCATGCTGGAAGGCTTCTCGGGCTATTCGCTCCCCGACGACCTGCTCTCCGGCTCAGGCTTGCGGGTCGTGTTTTCCATCATCCAGTCCATACCCTTGATCGGCCCGTGGCTGGCCTTCAACCTTTGGGGCGGCGCCTTCCCCGGCTCGGGGGCCTTTTTCGAGAGGCTGTTCCTGATCCACGAGTTTTTGTTCCCCCTCTTGTTAGCGGGCCTGCTCGGCGGGCACCTGGCCATACTCTGGCACCAAAAGCACACCGACTTCGCCGGCCCCGGCAAGACCGAGCACAACATCGTGGGCAGCCGGCTTTGGCCCCAGTACACGATCAAGTCCACGGCGCTGCTCACCTTCGTGGCTGCCGTGATCTTCGGCCTGGGCGGTCTGGTCCAGATCAACCCCATCTGGGTCTTCGGCCCGTACGAGGCGGCCCGGTCAAGCGCCGGGACGCAGCCCGACTGGTACGTGGGATGGCTTGACGGCGCCATGCGCTTGTGGCCGCACTGGGAGTTCCGCAGCTTCGGCCATGAGATCGCCAACCCGTTCTTCCCCGGCATACTCCTGCCCGGCATCGTCTTCACCTTCATCTACGCCTGGCCCTGGCTCGACAAGCGCCTGTACGCCGACTACGGAGAACACAACTTGCTGGACCGTCCCCGCGACAAGCCCTTGCGTACCGCGCTGGGGGTGGCGGCCCTCTTCTTCTTTGTCGACCTGACGCTGGCCAGCGCCACCGACGTTATTGGCAACGGCCTGCAAATCTCCTTCGAGCGGCTGATCGAGATCCTCCAGTACGGCTCTTTCATCGGGCCGATCGTGGGAGGCCTGGTGGCTTATCGGGTCTGCATACTGCTCCAGGGCGGAAAGGTCCACCCGATCCAGCGGCCGGTCGGCGGGATCATCACCCGCGACGCGCGAGGCGCTTACCATACGTTGGGCGCCGACCACGGCGGTAACGGTCACGGCGGTAACGGTCACGGCGGTAACGGGCACGACGGTAACGGGCACGACGGTAACGGGCACGACGGTAACGGGCACGACGGCCATGGTGA
This sequence comes from uncultured Acidimicrobiaceae bacterium, assembly GCA_964481925.1. Classification (GTDB taxonomy): domain Bacteria; phylum Actinomycetota; class Acidimicrobiia; order Acidimicrobiales; family Palsa-688; genus Fen-671. The sequence goes on along the minus strand of CAYZVQ010000216.1, from coordinate 3,637 downwards.
GGACGAGCCACTAGAGCGGGTGGCAGTCGGCCATGGTGACCCCGGGGGCGGGAACGGGGCGTCGGCCGCCCTGGGCGGCGACGGCCTCGGTAGCCCCGGCACGTTCGGTACCGGTACCCTCGGGGAGGCCACGAGTGGCGGCGGGGGTGACCCGGCGCCGGCTGAGTAGGCGCGGTTTAGCGGCTGCCCAAGCTGCTAGAAAGTCCGTGCTGAACGCACGTAGGCCGTTCTGGCACAGGTAGCGTAGGACCGTGCCGCGCGTCCTATCGATGGTCCTGGCCGGGGGTGAGGGCAAGCGCCTCCTGCCTCTGACCCTGGACCGTGCCAAGCCCGCCGTCCCCTTCGGGGGCCACTACCGCTTGATCGACTTCGCCCTATCAAACCTGGCCAATGCGGGCTTCCTGCGGGTCGTGGTGCTGACCCAGTACAAGAGCCACAGTCTTGACCTGCACATCTCCCGCACCTGGAGGCTTTCCACCCTCCTCGGCAACTATGTGACGACCGTCCCGGCCCAGATGCGCCGCGGCCCCTGGTGGTTTGCCGGCTCGGCCGACGCCATCTACCAGAACCTGAACATCGTCGGCGACGAGCGGCCGGACTACATCCTGGTTTTTGGGGCCGACCACATATACCGGATGGACCCGGGCCAAATGCTGCGCCAGCACATCGAGAGCGGGGCGGCGGCGACGGTGGCGGCCATAGCGGTGCCTGCCGCCGAGGCGCACGGCTTCGGCATAGTAGAACCCGGCCGAGGGACGGTCATCGACCGTTTTGTCGAAAAGCCCCAGGACCCCCTGGAGCTGGCGGCAGGGAGGACGCACCTTTTTGCTTCGATGGGTAACTACGTCTTCAACGCCGCCGCTCTGGTGGACGCCTTGCGGGAGGACGCGCAGGACTCCAACAGCCGCCATGACATGGGCGGCGATATCGTCCCACGTTTCGTGGAGAGCGGCGAGGCCCATTTCTACGACTTCAATACCAACGACGTCCGCGGGTGCACAGGGGTCGAACGGGGTTATTGGCGTGACGTCGGCACGCTTGACAGCTACTACGACGCCAGCATGGACCTGGTCGCCGTGCAGCCGGCGTTCAACTTGTACAACACCGACTGGCCCATCTTCACGAGCCCTCCCCAACTGCCTCCGGCCAAGTTCGTCTTCGAGGAGGACGGTCGGGCCGGCCAGGCGTTCGACTCCATCGTGTCGGCCGGCTCGATCATCTCCGGCGGCACCGTGAGGCATTCGATCATCTCCCCGGGCGTCAAGGTCGACCAAAGGGCGCTCGTCGAAGACTCGGTGATCATGGACAACGTCCGCATAGGCGAGGGAGCCGTGGTGCGCCGCGCCATCATTGACAAAAACGTGGTCGTCGCTCCGGGCGTGCACGTGGGCACCGATCCTGAGCTCGATGCCAGCCATTTCACCATCTCGGGCCGCGGCATCGTGATTATAGGTAAGGGCGAAAAGGTCGTCGTGTGAGCCGTGTCGCCCTGCTCACCAAGGAGTACCCCCCCGAGGTGTACGGAGGAGCGGGCGTGCATGTCGAGTACCTGGCGCGCCATCTCGCCGGCCTGGTCGATGTGGGTGTTTACTGCTTCGGTGCCCAGCGCCAGGACGCTTTGGTGGCGGGGGCCTACGAGCCGTGGGAAGCCCTGGCCAAGGACGGGAAGGGGACGGCTCTGCGCAGTCTTTCGGCCGACTTGCGCATGGCCGGCGACGTCGCCGGTGCCGACTTGGTCCACAGCCACACCTGGTATGCCAATTTTGCCGGCTACCTGGCGCGGGTGCTCTACCAAGTCCCCCACGTCATGACGACCCACAGCCTGGAGCCGCTGCGACCGTGGAAGGCGGAGCAGCTGGGCGCCGGCTACCGCCTGTCGTGCTGGGTCGAGCGCACTGCTGTCGAGAGCGCCGATGCCGTAATAGCGGTGAGCCGGTCCATGCGCGACGACGTCCTCAGCGTTTACCCGGCTGTAGCTCCCGAGAGGGTGAAGGTCGTCCACAACGGCATCGACCCCGATGAGTTCTTCCCCGACCCGGCCACGGGGAGCCTCAAGCGGTACGGTCTCGATCCCGGGACGCCGTACGTGCTGTTCGTGGGCCGGGTGACGCGTCAGAAGGGCATCACGTACCTCCTTCAAGCGGCCAAGACGATCGACGCCGCCGCCCCGGTGGTGTTCTGCGCCGGCGCAGCGGACACGCCCGAGATCGAGCGCGAGGTGCGGGCACAGCTGGACGAGCTGGGCGGGGTGCGCAAGGGTGTCGTATGGGTCGACGAGATGCTTCCTCGGTCCGAGCTGGTCCAGCTGATGAGCCATGCCGCCGTTTTCGTGTGCCCCTCCATCTACGAGCCTTTCGGTCTGATCAACGTCGAGGCCATGGCGTGCGCCGTGCCCGTCGTGGCCACGGCGGTGGGGGGGATACCCGAGATCGTGGTGGACGGGGAGACCGGCATCCTGGTGCCTTTCGAGACCGGCGGGGACGAGTTCGGCAGCCCCAAGGACCCCGAGGCCTTCTCCCGTGGCATCGCCGAGCGGGTCAACCAGCTCCTGGCCGAGCCCGAGCTGGCCAGGCGAATGGGCGCCGCCGGACGCCGGCGGGCGCTGGACGAGTTCACCTGGGAGGCCGTCGCCAAGAAGACTGTCCAGATATATGAGCAGGTCATGGGGTCTTTCCGCGCCGCCCGAGTGTAACCGGAGGCTGTGAGAGCTATGCTCAGTGCAGTGCCGGTCCCGAGTTCTCGTACCGGCGGCCGAGGGACATGATCCGTTTCAATCACGTCACCAAGACGTACAAGGGCCCCATCGCCGCCCTGCGGGACGTCACAGTGGACATCCCCAGGGGTGAGTTCGTGTTCATCGTCGGGCCATCAGGCTCCGGCAAGACGACCTTCTTGCGCCTTGTCACCAAAGAGGAACGGACCGACGAGGGCGAGATCTGGGTGGCCGGCAAAGAGGTGGGCACGCTCGCCCCGTGGAAGGTCCCGTACCTACGGCGCAACATCGGCTGCATTTTCCAGGATTACCGCCTGCTGCCCGAGCGGACCGTGTATGAGAACGTCGCCTTCGCCTTGGAGGTCATAGGTCGGTCGCGGCACTTCGTCCGCTCGCAGGTGCCCCAGATCCTCGAGCTGGTCGGGTTGGGCGAGAAGATGGACCGGCGCCCCAACGAGCTCTCGGGTGGCGAGCAGCAACGGGTAGCCGTGGCTAGGGCCTTCGTCAACCGGCCTCTCATCCTGTTGGCCGACGAGCCCACGGGCAACCTCGACCCGGGTACCACGGCCGGGATCATGCGCCTCTTGGAACGCATAAACCAGTACGGCACCACCGTCGTCATGGCCACGCACCAGCAGGACGTCGTAGACGCCATGCGCAAGCGGGTCATCGAGCTCGATCAAGGGCAAGTGGTCCGGGACCAGGCCAGAGGCGTCTACGGTATGGTAGACGCGTAGGCGGCCGGCGGCTTACACAGAAAAACCGGGGAGCACGAGTGTCGTTCGCAAGCCCGTACCTACTGCGCGAAACGGGGGGCAACCTGGTCCGTAACATTGTCATGACGGTCGCGGCCGTCGTAACAATGGCCGTTTCGCTCACGGCCCTGGGCGGCGTGCTGATAATGCGCCAGGCGATAAACCAGGC
>CAYZVQ010000215.1:0-8669 GCA_964481925.1 uncultured Acidimicrobiaceae bacterium | reverse complement strand
GTATTGGTCAAGATCTTGTAGAGCCACGACTTGAGGTTGGTGCCCTCCTGGAACGTGGCGAAGGCCCGGTAGGCCTTCAGGTAGGTCTCCTGGACCAGGTCCTCGGCGTCGGAGGGGTTACGGGTCATCCTCAGGGCGGCGCTGTACAACGAGCCCATGTACTGCATCGCCTGGTCGGCGAAGCGCGCCCTGTCAGCCATACCAGCACCCTAGGACTTTTGTGGCGCCGCTCACGACCCAATTCAGACAAGCTTCAGCATGACGCAAGCCTCGGGCGGCTGGGCAACGGGGACCGGGGAGCCTTGACCGGCGGAGGCGGCCCGCTTATGCCGCGGGCATGTCCGTGGGCTCGAAGGTCGCCGTGCGCTCCCCAAAGGCGAGCACCGCCCCCGGTCGCACCACGTGCGCTTCGCCGGGTGTAAGCCGCTGCCAGGCCCTGCTCGCCTCGTCCCAGACGAAAGTGCCATTGGTGGAGGCGCGGTCGATAACCACGACGTCCCAGCCCGAGGGACGTAGCTCGGCATGGACACGCGACATGCTGTCATTCGGGCCGCTGGGCACGAGGGGCGCCAGCTCCCCCGCCACCACGGCGGCGTCAAGGCCCACCTCCCGGCCCACGAGGACCGCGCCGGGCAGCGGGTCCATCTCCCCGTTGTCCCAGGTGAGCCTGCCCAGAGGCGGCCGGAGACCCTCCACGTGGGCCGCCCCGGCGGCTATTGGGAGGCCGCACGCTCGGCACGTCGTCGCTCGAGGGTCGTTCAGGTGCATGCGCGGGCAGCACACTCCCCGTACCAGGGACGCCCCGTAAGTTGTGCGTGGCTCGCGCTCGGGGCCGGCGGCCGTCCCCAGGCCCTTGACGCTGTTAGCGGGCTGTTCAACGACGGTGGCGTCCTCGTCGAGAGGGGCCCGGTCGAGCTTGGACGGCCCGACTACAGTCAGGCTCTCGTCCTCCACCGGCCGGTCTTCCCCGGTCACGGTAGGGGGCTGGCCCCAGGGCACCAGCAGGAAGCCGGCCGCCCTGACCACGCCTTCGCGCAGGTCGACAGGGCCGTCGGTCCGTGCCCCGGCGCCCGCGTACAAGGCCTGAGCCTGCGGGAGGGCTTTGTTGAGCCACGAGCCGACCTCGTCGCCCCCGTAGAGACGCTCCTTGTCGCCTGAGCGCTCGACGACCACTTCCACGGGACCGTGCACGACGGCCACCAGCTCTGGCCCACGCGCCGCCACGAGCACGAACGGCGGCCAGGGCGTTGCCCTCGGGTCCGCCAGCCGCGAACCCACGCCGCCCAGCAGTTCCATGGCCCCGTCGCAGGCCAGGCAGGCCGAGATCATCTCCCTGGCCTCTTCGCCGTCATGGGGCACGAAGACGACGGCGCCGGGGAGCCGTGCCAACCACCCGCCATCCCCCGCGGGTACCAGGCGGGCGGAAGCCAGGTCAATGCCGGTCACCGCAAAACCGTACCCCCGTCAGAGCCCCTTGTGGTGAGGAGGCCCGCGCCGCAACCGAACGGACCGTAAGGCACCGTGGTGCCGGCGCGAGCTACCTTGAGGCGGTGGTCCCGGTGCCAAGCTTCTTAAGCGCCTCCTCCCCGCTGGCTTTTGCGCACCGAGGAGGAGCCGCCGAGGCTCCCGAAAATACATGGGCCGCTTTTGCCCATGCCGTTTCCCTCGGCTACCGCTACGTCGAGACGGACATCCGGGCCACCCGCGACGGGGTTGCCGTCGCTCTGCACGACCCCACCATCGACAGGGTCTCAGGCCAGGAGGGCGAGCTGGCCAAGATGACCTGGGCGCAACTCCAAGCGGTCCCGCTGAGAGACGGGCGGGCGATGCCCCGTCTGGACGAGATGTTCGCGGCATGGCCGGAGCTGCGCTGGAACATCGATGTGAAGAAACGTGAAGCCATCGCCCCGGTGGTCGAGGCCATCAAGCGCGCCAATGCTGCTGAGCGTGTGCTGGTAGCGGCCTTTTCGGGCCAACGGACGGCCCGGGTGCGAGCCGCTCTGGGGCCAGGATTGGCCACTGGGGCCGGGCGCACGGCCATCGCCCGGTTGATGTTGGCGAAGACCGTGCCCTGGCTGGCGATGGGCCACCGGCCCTCTGCGGCTCAGGTGCCGGTGCGCCGCCATGGTCTGCGCATACTGGACGCCGGCTTCGTCTCCGCCTGCCACCGGGCCGGTGTCGCCGTGCACGTCTGGACGGTGGACGAGCCCGACGAGATGAGAGTGGTGCTCGACCTCGGCGTCGACGGCATCATGACAGACCGCCCGACGGTACTGAAAGAGGTCCTCGTGGCCCGGGGCCAGTGGACTTGAACCCGGGGCCAGTGGGCTCGAACGAAGCTGGACGCGCCTACTTGAACCGGTAGGTGATACGGCCCCGCTTCAGGTCGTAGGGGCTTATCTCGACCTGCACCCTGTCGCCGGGCAGTACACGTATGCGGTGCATGCGCATCTTGCCCGAGTTGTGAGCCAACACCTCGTGGCCGTTGTCGGTCTTTACCCGGAAGGTGGCGTTCTTCAGGGACTCGACGACAGTCCCCTCAAGCAGGATGCCCTGCTCTTTAGCGTTGGCGTTGGCGTTGGCATTGGCGTTGGCATTGGACAGAGCGCATTCCTCCTGGTACCCCTGGATCTCGGCGGCGGGCCCTCGCGACCCGAAGGGCGCCCTGGCCAATGCCGTCGGTGAGGACGAGCTTACCGGGCCCGGGCCGCCCCGTGGCCTGGGGGCGTGCGCTCCCGGACGACCTCGCTGGCCGGCTTGTCCGGCCTGGTACCGAGGAAGCGAGGGTGCCGCAGGCGCCCATCGGTGGTCCAGTTGCTGAACTCGACCTCGACGACCAGTTCCGCCTCGACCCAGCGGGCCGGCCCCGTCTTGGTCCTCGGGCGGAAGGGCGATGTTGCCCGCTCGACCTGCTCGAGCCGGCGCAATAGGTCGGCCAGTTCGGACCGGTCAAAACCGGTGCCAACTTTGCCCGCGTACACCAGCTCGCCCGCCTCCCAATAACCGAGCAGGAGGGCGCCGAAGGCGTCCCTGGTACCTCGGGGAGCCGTGAACCCGCCAACGACCAGCTCCTGGCGGTAACCGCATTTAAGCTTGCGCCAGTCCGAGGACCGGCCCGCCGTGTAACGCGAGCCGGAACGCTTGGCCACGAGGCCCTCCCAATGGTCTCGGCAGGCCCCCTCGAACAACTGCCGGGGGTCGCCCTCCAGAGGGTGCACCACTTTGAGTTCTCCGCCCTCGGTAACCGTCTTGGCCAGGAGTACCTTTCGGTCCTCTATGGGCAGGTGGCGAAGATCTCGGCCCAGGAGCCACGGCAGGTCGAACGCCCACAACTGGACCGGTGCGGCGCCCTGTTGAAGGGCCCCGAAGTCGGGACGGCCCTCGACCATGCCGACCAGCTCCCCGTCGATGACGAAGTTGTCGGCCGGGAGCCGCGCCAGCGCCTTGACGACCGAGGGGAAGCGGGCGTTGAACGAGAGCCTGTTCCGGGAGAACAGCGTGACCTCGGGGCCGTTGCGGACCGCGATGCAGCGCAGCCCATCCAACTTGGGCTCACAGAGCCATTCGCCGGCCCCGGCCCGCAGGGCGACCGAAGCGGCCCCAGGGCCGACCGCTTCGAGCTGCGCCAGCATGGGCGCCAGGAAGCCAGCGGGCACGGCCGCGGGCTCGGCGGCCCTCTCGGAGTGGGCTGCCCCTTGCCTCACCTGGTCCAGGGTACGACCGGTTTTCACCGAGCGGGGCTCCTCGGACGTTATGTCTCGCGTCGGCGCGGCCCGGTCATCTTTGCGCTTGACGAGCACCCAGTTGGCCCCGTCGAAACGCGTCAGCGTCCAACCGCCGACGAGCTTGGACCCCTGGAGCCACACCGAGACATGCCCCTCGGCCACCGCGTCGGCGACGGGGACGACCTCTCCGCGCCTCGCGGTGAGGTTGAGATAGGTCCCCTCGTCCCAGACGATCACCGCGCCCGCCCCGTAGTTGCCGCCGGGTATCGTCCCCTCGAAGTCCCGGTAGTCGAACGGGTGGTCCTCGACCTTGACCGCCAATCGCTTCACGCCCGGGTCGTAGGAAGGGCCCTTCGGCACGGCCCAAGAAACGAGTACGCCGTTCGCCTCCAGCCGAAAGTCGTAGTGCAGACGACGCGCCGCGTGTTGCTGGACGACCCATCTCTTGGCATCCCCGCCGTCGTGCGGTCCAGGCCCCTCGCTCGGGCCCACAGGTTCGGGGGTGGCGGCAAAGTCTCTCTTGCGCCTGTAGTCGTGCAGCGGCGGTTGAGGCAACGCCGGGGCTCGCCGGGGCCTGTGGCTTACGCCGAGCTCGGCTCGATGAGACCGGTTTGACGGGACCGGACGAGCGCAGGGATGGTCGTGGCCCGGAGGAGCAGCTCGGGACCGAGGTGCTCGAGCTGGGTGTGACAGCTGAAACCGTCCACGACGAGCTGGGCCCTGCGGCCGTCGCCATTGCCGAGGGCGGCCCGCACCTTGGGCAGCCACAGGTCCTCCCCGATGGTGCGGGAGACCGGCTCGTGGTGGGCGTCGAACCCGAACGAGCCGGCCAAACCGCAGCAGCCCGCGTCGAGGACCTCGACCTCGTAGCCGAGGGCGGTGAGAACGGCCTGGTCCGCGTCGGTCCCGACCACCGCCCGCTGGTGGCAATGGGCGTGCACCACGGCCCGGCCAACGTCCGTCCTCTGGCCGGCCGCCGCCAACCGGACCGTATGCCCGTTGGCCACCAAGTGCTCCGCGGGGCTACGGGCGAGGGACGCCAGCTTCGCGCTCCTCGGGTCGTCGGCCAACAAGTGGGGCAGCTCGTCCCGGAAGGCGGCCAGGCAGCTCGGTTCGGCCACCACCACGGGCACATCGGCCGTGACCCATGGCCCGAGGACCTTCAGCAGGCGCCGGAGAGAATGCCTGGCCAGGTCGAGCATCCCGAAGTCGTACAGGGCCCGCCCGCAACACGCCCAGCCGGACGGGACCGCGACCCGTTCGCCGAGAGCCTCCATCGCCACCACCAGGTCGTTGCCGACCTCGGGCCGGAAGGCATCGGTGAAGGTGTCCGGCCAGATCACCACCGAGGTGTCCCGGGGGGGCCGGTCTATCGCCTCGGGGAGCTCCCGCCGCGTGGACGTGCGCAGCCCGCCGGCAGTAGAAAAGAGGGGGGCGGGACGGTTGGTGGCGATGCCGGCCATCCCTTTGAGGGCCCGCCCCACGGCCGGGGCGCCCAGGGCGGTATTGGCCAATCTCGCCGCCGCCGGCCAGGATGCGGTCAGGCGGCCGGCCCAGGGCATGAAGCCCATGGCGTACATGGCCGCCGGCCGGCGCCTGCCCCTGTAATAGTGGAAGAGGAACTCCGACTTGTAGGTGGCCATGTCGACATGGGTCGGGCAGTCCGAAGCGCACCCCTTGCACGAAAGGCAGAGCTCGAGGGCCTCCCGCACCTCCTCGTTGCGCCAGGACGCCGGCACCGGCTCCCCCTGGAACATCTCGCCCAGCAACTTCGCCCGCCCCCGGGTCGAGTGCACCTCGTCACGGGTGGCCCGGTAGGAGGGGCACATGGTGGCCGTGTCGTCACGCCGGCAGCGACCGACCCCGACGCAACGCAGGGAGGCATGCAAGAGCGAGCCGTCGTCATCGGCGAAGGAGTACCGCGTGGGCCTCAGGTGGACCGGTTCGGTCAAGGTCATGTAGCGGATGTTGGCGTCGAGAGGGTAGGCGTCGACCACCTTGCCCGGGTTCATCAGGCCGTCCGGGTCCCAGAGGGCCTTGAACTCCCGGAAGGCGCCGACGAGCTCGGGGCCGAACATCTTCTCCAGCAGCTCACCGCGGCTTTGCCCGTCGCCGTGCTCGCCCGAGAGGGAACCTCCCATGGAAACGACGAGATCGGCTGCTGTGTTGATGTACCTGCGGTAGTTGGCCAGGCCCTCGCGGCTCGAAAGATCGAAGTTGTTGCGCGTGTGGACGCACCCCTGGCCGAAGTGCCCGTACCAGGCACCTGAGTAACCGTGCTCCGCCCACAGCGCGGTGATGCCCCGCAGGTAGTCGGCCAGGCGCGCCGGCGCCACGGCGCCGTCCTCCCAGCCCTCGTAGTTATGGTGCCCGTCGATGCGGATGGCAGTAGCGCCCAGGCCCGATTCGCGTACCGCCCATAACCGCTTCTGCGCCCCGTCGTCGTCGACCAGCCTCGAGCTCACACCATGGGGCAGGCCGGCAATGAGATCGGACGCTTTGGACTTCGCCTCTTCCATGCTGTCCCCGCCCAGCTCCGCCAGCAACCACCCGTTCCCGGCGGGGAGCAGGGCGACGCCGCTGCGATTGAGGCCGTGGGCCTCCATCTGGTCGATGAGCGTCCGGTCGAAGCCCTCCAGCGCCAGTAGGGGATGGTCGAGGAGCGCCGGGACGGCCTCGGCGGCGATGAATATGTCCTGGTACCCGATGGCGACCAGGCACCTCCGAGGAGGGCTGGTCACCAGGTGGAGGGTGGCCTCGGTGGTAAAAGCGCACGTGGACTCCGTGCCCACCAGGGCGCGGGCGACGTGGCCCCGTCCCGGGGCCAGCTCGTCCAGGTTGAACCCGCTCACGCGACGGGGGATGTCCGGGAAACGTGCCGCCACCAGCGCCCCGTACCGGGCCTGGAGGCCCGTCAAACCCGCCAGCAAGCCGGAGAGCCGGCCTCCCCGGGCCAAGGCCGCCTGCACGTCCTCGGGCGTATAGGCGCCCACTTCGAGCTCTTCGCCCCCCGCCCGCACGACCCGGAGGCTCTCGACGTTGTCGGACGTCTTGCCGGCGTAAAGCCCGTGGGTCCCGCACGAGTTGTTGCCGATCATGCCGCCGAGGGTGCACCAGGCATGGGTGGCGGGATCCGGCCCGAAGGTGAGCCCATGGCGCTCCGCCGCCCGGCGGAGGTCGTCCAGCACCACGCCCGGTTCGGCCCGGGCCACCCGTCGGTCGGGGTCGATCTCGACGATCCGCGTCATGTGGCGCGACATGTCGAGCACCACGGCCTCATTGCACGCCTGCCCGGCCAGGCTGGTGCCGGCGCCCCGGGCCAGGAGCGCCGCCCCCGCCTCGGCGGCCAGCCGAGCCGCGGCCCGGACGTCGTCGTGGTCGGCGGGGAACACGACCCCGAGAGGTACGTGGCGGTAGTTGGACGAGTCGCTGGCGTAGGCGGCCCTGGCCGTGGTGTCGAAGCGCACCTCGCCGCGCAACGCCCCGGACAACGCGGCCCCCAGCGCGACGCGTCGCGCCTCTTCTAGCTTTGGGGGCCGTGCCGGCATATGCGCTCTACAGGGACCGCACGAGTTGCGCCATGAGCTCGCCGGCCTCCGTCGGGTTCTGCGCCACTCTCGCCCCGGCCCCGGCCAACGCCTCCATCTTGGCCTGCGCCGTCCCCTTGCTCCCCGAGATGATGGCTCCCGCGTGGCCCATACGCCGGCCCGGGGGCGCCGTCACCCCGGCGATGTAGGACACCACGGGCTTGGTGAGCCGTTCGGCGATAAAAACCGCTGCCTTTTCTTCCTCCGTACCGCCGATCTCGCCGATCAGCATCACGGCCCGGGTGTCCGGGTCCGCCTCGAAGGCGGCTAGGCAGTCGACAAAAGTCGTGCCCGGGACGGGGTCGCCGCCGATGCCGACGCAGGTGGTGACGCCGATGCCCATCTGCTTCAGCTCGTAGAGCGCTTGATAAGTCAAGGTGCCGCTGCGGCTGACGATGCCGACGGGTCCGCCGGCCAGAGCGATCTCGCCCGCAGTGATGCCTATGTTGCATTTACCGGGGCTGATTATCCCCGGGCAGTTGGGCCCGATGAGGCGGACCGACGGGTAGAGATGGCGAAGTTCGCTGTACACCTTGGCTTCGTCCTGGGCCGGGATGCCCTCGGTGATGCAAACGATCAGTTCGATGCCGGCCGCGGCCGCCTCGAGCACCGACCCCGGCGCCACCTTGGCCGGGACAGCCACAAAGCTGGCGTTGGCCCCGGTCGCCTCCCGGGCCTCGGCGGCGGTGGCGAACACGGGGATACCTTCGACGTCCTGGCCGCCCTTGGCCGGGTTGACGCCCGCCACCACCTGGGTCCCATAGTCCCGGTTGCGCAACCCGTGGAAACGGGCCTGCCCGCCGGTCAGACCGTGGACGACCACCTTGGTGCTCTCGTCGACGAAAACGCTCACTTTTCACCGCCTGCCAGCTCGACGGCGCGCCGGGCGGCGTCCATCATGTTGGGAGAACTGATAACCATTTCGGACTCCACCGTCCGAAGGATTTCCCGCCCCTGATCGGCGTTGGTCCCGTCCAGGCGGATCACCATCGGCACCTTTATGTCCACCCGCGCCAACGCCGTCACGATGCCGTTGGCGACGTCCTCGCCCCGAGTTATGCCGCCGAAGATATTTATGAAAATGGAGCGGACGCTGGTGTCAGAGGAAATGACCTCGAGCGCCCCGGCCATCACCTCGGCACTGGCACCACCGCCGATGTCCAGGAAATTGGCCGGCCGCCCACCGACCTGGTTCACGACATCGCACGTGCTCATGGCCAGCCCGGCCCCATTGGCGATTATGCCCACAAAGCCGTCCAGGCCCACGTACTGGAGACCTGCTTGGCGAGCCCGTCGTTCGCGCTCATCGAGCTCGGTGGTCGCCGCGTACTCCTCCCATTCGGGGTGGCGGAAGGCG
>CAYZVQ010000214.1:0-8704 GCA_964481925.1 uncultured Acidimicrobiaceae bacterium | reverse complement strand
ACGATACGCGCTTTTTCTCCGAAGAATTTGCCCGTACCTCGGCTTCGGTGCTGCATGTCCCCACCCTCAAGCCGCTCGACACCAGCGCCGTAGTGGAGTTCGCGGAGAGGTCCCGCTTTGTCGTAACCGTCGAAAACCATTCCTTGATCGGGGGGTTGGGCTCAGCCGTCTGTGAGGCTGTCGCCGAGTCGGGTACGGGCGCACGTGTGCGGCGCCTGGGGGTCCCGGACAGCTGGGGCGAAGCCGGGCCGCTCGACTATCCACGGACCAGGCTTGGCCTCGACGGGCCCTCGTTGGCCCAAGCCGTCGCCGAGTTTATTGGAGGTCACTGAATGGCTTTGTGGTCCACATCGCCGCAGACCGAGGCGGGCGCCCTTTCGGCTACCAGCCTCCGCGTCCGTCGCCGGGTCCTGGACATGTGCACCGGGCGGGGCCAAGGTTATGCCGGCCAAGGCCTGGCTCTGGCCGATGTCCTGACGCACCTCTACTTCCGGGTGATGAGGCACCGCCCCGACGGCACCTACCTCGACCGTTTCGTGCTCTCGACCGGGCACAGCGCGATTGCCCTTTTCGCCGTAATGGGCGAGCTTGGTGTGTACTCCGAGGAGGAGCTGCGCACCTACGGCCAGGCCGGCTCACGCATCGAGGAGAGCCCGCTCGAGGGGACGCCGGGTTTCGAGATCACCGGCGGTTCCTTGGGCCAAGGTCTCTCGCAAGCCGTAGGCATGGCCCTCGGCGAGCGGCTACGAGGCAGCGGGGCGCATGTCTTCTGCCTTATTTCCGACGGAGAGATGGAGGAGGGCCAGGTGTGGGAGGCGGCCATGTCCGCGAGCCAGTTCCGCCTAGGGGACCTCACCCTCCTGGTCGACAACAACCACATACAGGCGGACGGGGCAACTGAGGACGTAATGACCGTCGAACCGGTCGTCGAGCGCTTGACGGCCTTCGGCTTCGACACGGTGCGCGTGGACGCCCACGACCACGGCGAGCTCGAAAGGGCATTGCCGGCTGACTTTCCCGTCCGGGAGAGGCCACAGGCGGTCGTCCTGGAAACCGTCCCGGGCAAGGGAGTCCCGACCTTTGAGCGCAACCACAAGGTCCACTACCTCCGGCTACCGGCCGAGACCTGGCGCGACGCCATAGCCGAGCTCGAGGCTGCCGCGGGGGCCAAATGACGGGGGCGGGGACCAAGACAGCGCCCGAACTGTGGGCGGAAGTAAAAAACGCCGTGGTCCGCAAGGGCACGGTTGTGCTGTGGTGGCTGTACCAGTCGGGGATAATCCTGAAGACGCCGGGAGGCACGACCGTCGTCGTCGACCCCTACCTCTCCGATGCCGTGCTGCAGACCTACAACCAACCCCGCAACGTGCCTGCGCCCTTGGACCCGCTCGAGGTGGGAGCGGACGCCGTCCTGGCCACTCATAGCCACGCCGACCACCTCGACCCGGGCTCCATAACGGCCTTCTTCAGCCACGAGCAGACCCGGTTCGTGGGCCCACCAATGGCCGTCGAGGTCGTGACCAACGCCGGCGTCGAGCGAGCGCGGACGACATCGGTCCGGCGGGGAGAGACCCTGACGATCGGGGACCTCACGGTGCGGGCCGTACACGCGCGGCACCTGTCCGGGCTCGAGCCGACGCCCGACGCCGTCGGTTTCGTCCTCGAGGTCGACGGCGTGAGCTTCTATCACAGCGGCGACACTGAATACGACAGCGAGATCATTTCCGATACCAGGGGGGTGACGGCCTCGTTCATATCGATCAATGGCACCACGGGCAACATGAACGCCCACGAGGCCGCCATGCTGGCCTGGCTCCAGGGCACGCGCCTAGCCGTGCCGTTCCATTACGGGCTTTGGCGAGACGCCGACTACGGCCAGGGGGCGACGCTCGACCCACAACTGTTCGTTGGTACCTACCACCGCCTTAACGGCGATGGAGCGACCCTGGTGCTCACGCCCGGAGAAATGGTAGTGCTCGACCGCGACGGCCTGGTGGCCTAACGCGGGGACGCAATGGTCCCGGCTCGTCGTCTATTGTGGTGCTGGCGTGGAACTGGTTGGGGCACTACGTCGAGGGGGTCTGATGTTGGCCGTCGGGCTCGGGATAGATTGTCTGGGCCGCCAACGGAGCGTCGTCGGTGCCGTTTGACAAGGTGTTCGGGAGCCCGTTGGAGGCCGTGTCGGACATCGGGGACGGGGCAACCATTTGCGTCGGGGGTTTCGGGTTATGCGGGGTGCCCATCAACCTTGTCCGGGCGCTGCTCCAAACGGGTGCGCAGGGGCTGGGCGTAGTGTCCAACAACTGCGGCATCGACGACTGGGGCCTCGGGCTCTTACTCAAGGAGCGGCGCATCGCCAAGATGACAAGCTCCTATGTAGGCGAGAACCGTGAGTTTGCCCGCCAGTACCTTTCCGGAGAGGTCGAAGTGGAGCTGGTGCCCCAAGGGACCCTGGCCGAACGCTTGCGGGCAGGGGGGGCCGGCATCCCCGCCTTCTACACGTCGGCGGGAGTGGGTACAGTCGTGGCCGAAGGCGGCCTTGTCCGCAGGTACGGCTCCGACGGGGGAGCGGCCCAAGCTTCCGCGCCCAAGGAGACAAGGGAGTTCGCCGGGCGAACTTACATCCTAGAGCATGCCATCGTGACGGATTTTGCCCTTGTCCGGGCGGCCGTGGGCGACAGGGCGGGCAACCTCATTTTCAATGCCTCGGCCCGCAACTTCAACCCGCTTTGTGCCATGGCCGGACGGACCACAGTAGCCGAGGTCGAAAGGCTCGTAGATACCGGCGAGCTTGGACCGGACGATGTTCATCTCCCCGGCATCTTCGTCCAACGCGTTGTCCTGGCCCTTCCCGAGAAGGACAAACCCATTGAGCGCCGCACCGTCCGGGTGGTGGAGGCACAAGGCCCATGACGCTCGACAAAGACCAGCTTGCGGCCAGAGTTGCTCTGGAACTCCCGCCGGGCTCGTACGCTAACCTAGGGATCGGGCTCCCGACCCTAGTGGCGAGCCATCTGCCCATGTCAGCCCGGGTAGTGCTCCACAGTGAAAACGGCTTCCTCGGCGTGGGGCCCTATCCGATAGCCGGGTCTGAGGATCCCGACGTTATAAACGCCGGAAAGGAGACGGTAACGGTCCTTCCGGGTGCCTGCTTCTTCGACTCGGCACTTTCCTTCGCCATGGTCAGAGGCGGGCATATCGACGTGGCCGTCCTCGGAGCTATGCAGGTGTCAGCAGCCGGCGACCTGGCGAGCTGGTTGGTACCAGGGAGACTGGTCAAGGGAATGGGTGGTGCCATGGACCTGGTCCACGGGGCGAAACGGGTCATCGTGATGATGGAGCACCTCACGAAGGACGGCACGTTGAAAATCGTAAACGAGTGCAGCTTGCCCCTCACCGGTCGAGCCGTCGTGAACCGGGTCATCACCGACATGGCCGTCATCGACTTCGGCCCGGGACGACCGGTGCTCCGAGAGCTGGCGCCCGGCGTGACCATCGAGGATGTCTGCCGCGCTACCGAGCCTCAGCTCTTGGTACCCCAACCGCCAACCACCATGGCAGTGAGGCAATGAACGGCGAAGAGAAGGGCGCGCCACGGATAGCAATCGTCGGCCTGGGCACGATGGGCTGTGGGATCGCAGAGACTGCGCTTTCACATGGCTGCAGCCTTACTGTCATTGATTGTACCAACGACAGGACGGCGGAAGGCATACGGCGCATCAGGGACCAGATAGCCAGGAAAGTGAGGGCCGACCTCGCACCAGCCGATCTTCTTGGCGCTGTCGACAGCGTCCACAGTGGGAGCAACGTCAAAGATGCTTGTTACGGCACCGAGCTCGTGATAGAGGCAGTGCCCGAGGATTGGACAATAAAGGGCGATGTGCTGACTTCCATCTCCGCCGCCCAGCCGGACATCATTGCCACGAACACGTCCTCGTTCCCCATAGAAAGGTTGGCCGAGCGCGTGTCCGACCCAAGCTCCTTCCTCGGTGTGCATTTCTTCAATCCGGCAGAGTGGATCCCTGGTGTTGAAGTCGTGCCCGGGCCGATGACGCGTCCTGATGTCATAGCTCGGGTTTTCGATATCCTGAGGACCTGGCGCAAGGTCCCTGTGCTTGTACAAAGCAGCCCGGGGTTCCTTGCCAACCGCTTGCAGCTTGCCCTGTTCGTCGAGTGCCTTCGTTGTGTCGAAGAAGGGTTGGCCACCCCGGATGAGATCGACGCAGTTGTGTCCTCGACTTTTGGGTTCCGGCTTCCCGTATTTGGCCCGTTTACGATAGCGGACATGGCGGGATTGGATGTCTACGCCAGCATCCTCAACTCGTTGGAACAGCGCTTCGGTGACCGGTTCGCCGCTGGTCCCATGTTAGCGTCGCTGGTAACAACGGGCGCCTTAGGGGTAAAAAGTGGACGTGGGTTCCGCCAGTACAGCCAGGAGGTAACGCAAGAATCCCTCGAAAAAAGGGATACCGCCTACGAGCGTCTCCTCCAGGCGCTCCACTACGATAGCTGACTTGAGGCGCCCGGACAGGCACAGGGTTGACCGGACGGCGCGCTCAGCCGCCTCCATGACGCAAGAGCTGCCCGGCACTGGCCCCGTTCCAAGTGCCTTGGTCGACGACGAGTTCCCCGTTGACGTATACCTGGCCGATCCCGATGGGCAACCTATTGGGGTCGGCGAACGTAGCCGTGTCCGCAATCGCGTCGGCGCCGAAAAGGACCAGATCGGCTGCGTAACCCGGTTTGATGTAGCCGCGACGGGCGATATGGAAGCGGTCCGCAGGCTCACCGGACATCTTGCGCACCGCGTCCTCGAGACTGAGGACGCCTTTGTCCCTGACGTAGCGGCCCAGCACCCGCGGGAAGGTCCCGTAGAAGCGGGGATGGGGACGCTCGGACAGCGCGTCCCAGGCCATCGCCACCCCGTCCGAGCCGACAATTGAGGCGGGGTGACGGAGGAACTCGACCATGTCCTCCTCGGTCCGGTAGAACATCGCGACCTGGAGCGTGTTGCCATAGGCCTCAAAGAGCCGAAGGAGCGTCTCGCATGGGTCACAACCCCACACGGCCGAGAGCTGTTCGATCGTCTTGCCGGGCGATTCACGGTCGCCGGGCACTGACTGGGTGACCAAGACCCTGTCCCACATCCAGGGGATACCCCCGTACCAGCCCTGAGATATCTCCGACAAGGCCCGCTGGCGGGTGGCGCGGTCGCGGAGCAAACCTTGAGCCGCGGCGGGGCCGCCAGCTGTCAGCCACGCCGGCAGGTACTGCGCCAGGGACGACGCAGAGGCGTCATAAGGGTACACGTCAAACTGCACATCGGTGCCCTCACGGCGGGCGGCGTCGAACAGGCTCAGCGACGCGCTCGCCGACCCCCAGGAGCGAGGGTCGTTGAGCGCCAGGTGCGAGAACTCGACGCGGGCGCCCGAACCGCGGCCGACCTCGATCGCCTCCTCGATGGCGTCTCGCTCCTTGCCGGCGGTGCCTCGGGCGTGGGTCGCGTACACGGCATCGTGACGCGCCGCGACCTTGGCCAACATGGTTATCTCGGATAGGGACCCGAACATGGAGGGAACATATGTGAGCCCGGTGGTGAAGCCGTACGCCCCCTCTTCGAGGGCACTATCGAGCAGGACGCAGATTTGCCGGCTCCGCTCGTCATCGAGCGGCCGGTCGTCGTTGCCCGCGACGGCAATGCGCAAGGTACCGTGGCCGACGAGGCAGGCGACGTTTTGTATGGGGTGCGCCGCCTCGACCGCTTTGGCATAGCCATCGAAATCGCTCCACTTGACGTCCGGCAGCCCCGAGCCGAGGTAGGCAATGTGGTCATCATGGAGCGCCCGGTGCTCCGGCGCTATCGGGAAGGCCGAGAAACCGCAGTTCCCCGTCATTTCCGTGGTCACGCCCTGGCAGATCTTGTTGACGCCGGCGGCGCGGCCGAGCAAGGTGACGTCCGAGTGGGTATGCACGTCGATAAAGCCAGGAGCGAGCGTGAGCCCGCTGGCGTCTACCTCGGCCCGGGCCCCGTTGGCGTCTGACAGCTCCCCCACGGCGACGATCACACCGTCGCTCACGGCTATGTCAGCCAGCCTCGCCGGGCCGCCCGTGCCGTCAACGAGCGAAGCGTTCCTTACCAGGAGGTCGAAGTCCATCCGCGCTCCCGGGACGGAGGCACCTGCGCCCCGGAGTGGGTCACAAGAGCTCCCCTAGCGACTTGCAAGCGGCGATGAGCGCGGTACCCATCGCTTCTACGATCTCCTCACCGACGCGCCAACTCGGCCCGGATGTACTCAGGGCCCCGACCGGCCGGCCGTCATGTCCGCTGAACGCGGCGGCGACGCAGACCGTGCCGATCTCGTTTTCCTCGTTGTCAACGGCATAACCACGGGCCCGCACCGTGGCGAACTCGTTTTCCAGGGCCGACACGGTCACTAGGGTCGCAGGGGTCCGCCTGACGCGATCGATGGCCGACAATGTGACGCGCGACTCCTGTTCGGGGTACGCCGCCAGGATGGCCTTGCCGAGCGCGGTGGAGTGCATGTTGTCCCGCGTCCCCGCTGGGATGTGCGTGCGGAGCCGGTGGCCTCCGTCGGTCACCTCGATGTAGAGGATTTGCCCGTTGCTCGGAATGGCAAGGTTGACCGTCTCCTCGAACTCGGAGGCGAGCTGGGCCATGAGCGGTCGGGCCAGCGATACGAGGTCCGTGGGGCCTCTGAGGGCAGCCCCGAGGGCATAAAAGGCACGGCCGAAACTGTAGTTGCTACCCTCCTCTTCCTTCGTGAGGAAGTCACGGCTCTGCAGCGTGCGCAGTAGCCGGTAGACGGTCGGCTTGGCCAGACCGGTCCGCTCCGCCAGCTCGGCGGCAGAGTGGGGAGCGACCGACAGGCACTCGAGCACGTCGAGCAGCTTGTGGACGACCGCGATCTGGTCGCGGGGCTGAGGCTTATCGGAGGCGACCATCAACTTCTCGGCTCGGCAACCCGTTGCATCACTATGTGGGCCAACATACGGCATCAGGCGGGATCCTGGTTAGGAGAGCTTCGGCCGGACCATACCCGAACGGTCGCCGGAGAAGCGAAGGCGAAGAAGGTTCCCGGTGCATATCCCGGGAGCGTCGACATCGATCACCTCACGGGCGTACTCGCCGTACGCAGCTCGCCAGGCGACGGCTGACTTAACGATGAACGCTCTGCAGTATGCCGGTGAGATACCAAGCGAGAGCCACTGTTGTGAGTCGAACGGCATGACCCGGTTCTCGGTCAGGACGATGGTGTTGCCTTGAGACTCGACCACGGCGGTGCGGCCCATGTGGGTGGTTATGCCCGTCGCGTAGCTACCGCGGTGGACATAACGCCCGTCGGCTAGCAGCCGGACCGAGCCACTGAGCTCGACCGGCAACCCGTGCCGCTCGTCGGTCTTGGCCCCGACCGTCAGTTTGGCGGTTGAGCCTACGCCGGCTTGAAAGCACACCTGGACCGCGTCCGCATCCGTCAGTGACACCACGAGGCCCGACCCGCCCCTACCCAGCCACTCGGCGAGGATGGCGGTGCCGTCGCCGGGTGACCCCCCGCCGACGTTGTCGGCGGAGTCGACCAGGGCCACCGGGCCGTCGACGCGCAGGGCGCGGTCCACGGCGTCTGCCACCGACATCGTGGCGAAGGTGAACTCGCCGGCTCGGGCTTCGATGTCCGAGGCCATGGTCTCGGCCACTTGTTTAGCGCTTAGCGGGTCGTCGCTTGTCACCACAACGGACAGACCAAGGCTGTCTATGTCTGCGTACGGGAACCCAGGGGTCACTGTGATGGACAGTCCCTCCCCCGTCTCGAGGGCGTGGGCCTTCTCCATGATCGACCGCAACGGCTCGGCATCACTGTACTGAGCCTGTGGCGGCGTGATCAGCCCGAGCTTCTGGTGCGCCACTACGCGACGGGCGCCGCGACGAAGGACATCGGCCAACACGGTCACCGCTTCTCTCCCCCGTTGGTACATGTCAATGTGCGGGTAGGTGTCATAGCCGATCAGCCCGTCGACGTGGTCGGTCATGGCATCGGTCGTGTTGGCGTGAAAGTCGACTGTCGCCACTACGGGGATCTCCGGCCCGAGGAGCGCCGCCATACGGGCCAGCAAGTCGCCGTCGGCATCGGTGCTCCGGGTGGTGACCATGGCGCCGTGAAGCGCGAGCAGGACGCCGTCCGGCCGTTGCCCACCCAAAATGGCGTCGGCCATGCGGTCGACAAGCGCCTCGAAGACACCGTGATCGACCAGGCCGCTCGGCAGGGCCACGGCGTAGAGCGACGGGACAACTTCCCAGCCGAGTTCCTCGCACCCGTCAAGGAACCCGCCCAGCTCGGTCCTTGTGCCGCGGAAAGAAAATAGCCCCGTACCCACGGCGAACTGGTAGGCCTCGAAGTCAGCGAGAGTGGTGGCTGCTCGCGCATAGGTGTTGGTCTCGTGCATCAAACCACCGACAGCGACTCTCATCGTGCCCCCTTTGCGGACACCATGTCCGCATCATGACTCCCGACAAGCCCATAGCGACGAGCAACTCTTTGCCCACAGGCGTGAGCCAACTAGTTCCAGCCTCGCCACATCGTAGCGTTTGCCTACCTTATACCCTATACGGCCTCATACCTTATACGGCCCACAGCCGAGCGGCGACCTCTGGTCGAGATCGAATGTCCTTGACACTGTGCTCGCATGG
>CAYZVQ010000213.1:0-8811 GCA_964481925.1 uncultured Acidimicrobiaceae bacterium | reverse complement strand
CCGCTGCTTTATTTCGCCGACGAGGGGTCGCTTTACAACCCGCGTCTGCGGCGGCGCTATGTGATAAAAGATGACATCCCCGACATGCTCATAGACGACGCCGAGAGCGTTGACGCGGCGGAGCACGAGAGACTGGTCAACAAAGCGGCGGCCGAGGGCATAAAGCCTAATTTCGAGGCTCGATCCGAGGAGCGATAGGTGCCAGTACACGACACGGACGGGATGTTCGGCCAAGCTGACATCTTCCCCGAACAGGTCCAGGAAGCTTTCCGGGGCTCGGCCACGATAAAGGGCCTGCCTCGGCGCGAGGACATCCAGAACGTGGTGGTCATCGGCATGGGCGGCAGCGGCATATCCGGTGACGTGCTCCAGGCCATCGCCTCACCGCTGCTGCCGGTACCGGTGACGGTCGTAAAGGGCTACGAGTGCCCGAACTTCGTGGACGAGGCGTCCCTCGTCTTCGCCGTCTCGTGCTCGGGGGCCACTGAGGAGACGGTAGAGGCGGCCACGGACGCCGCCCTGGCCGGGGCCAAGATGGTAGTTATAGCGGGCGGCGGTGAGCTTGTCCGCCTGGCCGAGGCGTGGGGGGCCCCGTGCATAGGGGTACCCCCGGTGCCCTGGCCCCGGGTCGCCTTCGGGGCCATGTCGGTGCCGCTCCTGGTGGTCCTGTGGCGGATGGGCTTGTTGCCCGGGGCCGACCTTTGGGTCGAAAGAGCCGTCGAGCAGCTCAAGCGGCGACGTGACGAGTTCGTCGCCGCCGGGAGCTCCTCCGAGGCGGCCGAGGTGGCCCGGCGCATAGGGGCGTCGGTGCCGGTCGTCCACGGCGGGGGACCGCTCGGTTACGTGGCCGGCCTGCGCTGGAAGGCCCAGGTCAACGAGAACGCCAAGCGCCTGGCCTTCTCGGCCACCCAGCCCGAGCTGTGCCACAACGAGGTGTGCGGGTGGGCCGAGGCGTCCAAGCAGGTGAGCTCGGGGATGTGCCTGGTCAGCCTGCGCCACGACAGCGAGCACCCTCAGGTCGGGCGGCGCTTCGACATCGTTGCCGATATCGTACGGCCCTGGGTGAGCGACGTCATCGAGGTCCGGGCGCAGGGCGACGGCGAACTGGCCCAGTTGTTCGACCTCACGTACTTCGGCGACTACGTGTCGCTCTGGCTGGCCGCCGACGCCGGGATAGACCCGGGCCCGATCGACGTCCTGATGTGGATGAAGAAGCGCCTCAGCGGTGCCCGGGACGTCTAGTGCCGCCCGCCGCCCTGCCTCTGCTAGCCTGAAATGGGGCTTCGGCGGGTCTGTGGTTGCAAGTCGACGCCAGCCGCAGGCAAAACGACCCACGTAAGGCAACCTGTGGTTGCTGAGCATGGTGCGGCTTAGGAGTAAGTCCTGCCCGCCGGCGGGCCGACCCTCGGCCCGGGGTGGAGACGACGAGGAGCGGGGCGCCGGTGGTGTTGGGCATGTGCCGCCGCCGCCGGTCCGCCGAGCGACGCAGCAGGCGAGTGTGGGGGCAAAGACCAGGTCAGCCGCCGGGGCCCCGAAGAGACGGTGACGCAGCGGGCCGCCCCCAGGCGGCGCGCCCGGTTGAGTAGCGCGTTCGAGGCCTGGAGGAGCCCGGCGGGCTGAGTTCTCCGGAGCCTGCTGGTAGTTTGGAGAGAGCTATGAGCGTCCTGACCAAGTTCCTGCGGATGGGCGAGGGGAAGAAGCTGCGCGCACTGCAGTCCCTCGTGCCGGACATCAATGCTCTGGAGCCAGAGCTAGAAGCCCTTTCGGACGAGGATCTCGCCCACAAGACGATAGAGTTCCGCGAGCGCCTGGCCAACGGCCAAGACCTCAACGACCAGCTCACGGAGGCCTTTGCCGTCGTGCGCGAGGCGGCCAAGCGCACCATTGGCCAGCGCCACTACGACGTGCAGCTGATGGGCGGGGCCGCCTTGCACCTCGGCTGGATCGCCGAGATGAAGACTGGCGAAGGCAAGACGCTCGTGTCCACCCTTCCCGTCTATCTCAATGCCCTGGAAGCCAAGGGCGTGCACGTGGTCACGGTCAACGACTACCTGGCATCGCGCGACGCCGACTGGATGGGCAAGATCCACAGGTCCCTCGGGCTCACGGTGGGCCGGGTGTCGCCGGAGATGCCCGAGTGGCAGGACAAGAAGGACGCCTACAACTGCGACATCACCTACGGCACCAACACCGAGTTCGGCTTCGACTACCTGCGTGACAACATGGCCCGGAGCCTGGAGCACATGGTCCAGCGGGGCCACCCCTTTGCCATCGTCGACGAGGTTGACTCGATCCTGATCGACGAGGCCCGCACGCCGCTCATCATCTCGGGCCCCTCGAGCGAGTCCGCCCGCCTGTACTACCAGTTCGCCGGGGTGGCCCGCAGCCTGGCCCGGGAGACGGACTACGAGGTGGACGAGGAGAAGCGCACCGTCGCCCCCACCGAGGCCGGGATCGAAAAGGTCGAGAGCCTGCTCGGGATCGACAATCTCTACGACCTGGGCACGGCCAACCTGGTGCACCAACTGACCAAGGCGCTGCAGGCCAAGGAGCTGTACAAGAAGGACAAGGAGTACCTCGTAGCCGACGGTGAGGTGAAGATCGTTGACGAGTTCACGGGCCGCGTGCTCGAGGGCCGGCGCTGGTCCGACGGCCTGCACCAGGCGGTCGAAGCCAAAGAGCGGGTCCCGATCAAGGAAGAGAACCACACCTGGGCCACCGTGACCCTGCAGAACTACTTCCGCCTCTACAACAAGCTCTCGGGCATGACGGGCACGGCCCTTTCGGAGGCATCGGAGTTCGGCTCGACCTACAAGATCCAGGTCGTCCCCATCCCGACCAACCTGCCGATGGTGCGCAAGGACTACCCCGACTACGTCTACCGCACCGAGAAGGCGAAGTTCAACGCCGTGGTGGGCGACGTGGCCGAACGTTACGACAAGGGCCAGCCCGTGCTCGTAGGCACGGCCTCGGTGGAGAAATCAGAGGTCCTGTCGAGGTTGTTCGCCAAGCGAGGCATCCCTCATCAGGTCCTCAACGCCAAGCAGCACTTCCGGGAGGCGGCTGTGATCGCCCAGGCCGGCCGGCTGCACCAGGTCACCGTCGCCACCAACATGGCCGGCCGCGGCGTTGACATCCTGCTCGGCGGCAACCCCGAGGGCCTGGCCCAGGAGTCCGTCCGGGCCGAGGGCCTCGAGCTCACCAGCGAGGAGGGCATCGCTCGTTTCAACGAGCTTTTCGCCAAGTACAAAGAGGAATGCGGGGCCGAAGGCGACCAGGTACGGGAGCTGGGCGGGCTGTACGTCCTCGGCTCCGAGCGCCACGAGGCCCGACGGGTCGACGACCAGTTGCGCGGCCGCAGCGGTCGGCAGGGCGACCCCGGCGAGAGCCGGTTCTTCCTCTCCCTCGAGGACGAGCTCATGCGCCTGTTCGCCCAGGGCATGATGCAGTGG
Source organism: uncultured Acidimicrobiaceae bacterium (assembly GCA_964481925.1). Lineage (GTDB taxonomy): Bacteria > Actinomycetota > Acidimicrobiia > Acidimicrobiales > Palsa-688 > Fen-671. The sequence goes on along the minus strand of CAYZVQ010000213.1, from coordinate 5,359 downwards.
GCCATGGGGCGGTTCCCCGAGGACATCCCGATCGAGAACCGCATGGTGACCCGGGCCATCGAACGAGCCCAGCACAACGTCGAAGCCCGCAACGCCGAGGTGCGCAAGGACGTCCTTAAGTACGACGAGGTGATGAACGAGCAGCGCAAGGTGGTCTATGCGCGCCGCATCCAGGTCATGGAGGGCGAGGATCTCCGCCAGCGCACCATCGACGTGATCACGTCGGCCCTCGACTCGATGATCCGGGCGCACTGCCCGTCCGACTTCCACGAGGAATGGGACCTGGACGGCTTGTTGACCGAGGCCCGGCTGTACTTCCCCACCCAGCAGAGCGTGGAGACGTTGAAGGACCTGGTTGGCACGGACTCCCTCTACGAAGCCCTCGTAGGCGAGGCCATCGAGTTCTACGAGAAGAAGGAGCAGTCGATGCCCGCCCCACCTGAGGGGGACCCGGCCGACACCATGCGCCAGTTCGAGCGCGAGATCATGCTCCAGCTCATCGACCAGCGTTGGCGGGAGCACCTGTCCGAGATGGACTACTTGCGGGAGGGGATCAACCTGCGGGCCATGGGCCAGCGCGACCCCCTGGTCGAGTGGCAGCGTGACGGCTACGAGATGTTCGGCCAGATGATGTCGAGCATCGACGACGACTACGTGAAGTACGTCATGCATGCCCAGGTCCAAGTCATGGACCGGCCCGCCATCGACCCTGGTCTGGTCGGCGCCCAGTACCTCGCCCCCGAGGGCCCGGTGCTCGGGTCGCAGGCCATCGCCGGCGCCCTGGCGGCCGGCCCGGCCCCGGGCGAGGAAGTGGTATTCGCGGCCGAGGACGGCGCCGGCGCTCTCGGTGTGAGCGAAGTACGTGCCCGCGCCAACGGTGATGGCGCCGGCGACGTTCCCCCCGTAAGGGTGCCGGCAGGCCCGGCTTCGGAGTTCGACCGCGCCGGTCGCAACGACCCCTGCCCGTGCGGGAGCGGCAAGAAGTTCAAGTTCTGCCACGGGAAATAGTTGCGGGACCTTTCCGAGGACCTCTCGGCCCTGCGCCGGCGCCTGGACGAGGCGGCTGCCTATCTCGATATCGAGACGACCCGAAAGCGTCTGGTGGAGCTGGAGCCCGAGCTCGTGCGCCCCGACCTGTGGGATGACCCGGAGCGAGCTCAGGCGGTCGGCCGGGAGTACGCGGCGCTGAAGGACGACGTCGACCTCCTGGACGGGCTCGGGGCCAGGCTGGCGGACGCCGAGATCCTCCACCAGCTGGCGCAGGAGGAGGGCGACGACTCTGTTGCCGGTGAGCTGGAGGCGGCTGTCGCCGGCCTGGCTTCCGAGCTCAGCCTGCTCGAGCTCCGCTCCCTGTTCACCGGCGAGCACGACGAGCTCGACGCCGTGTGCGAGGTGCACGCCAAGGACGGGGGTACCGATGCCCAAGACTGGGCCGAGATGCTGCTGCGCATGTACCAGCGTTGGGTCGAGCGCCGGGGCTTCGCCATGGAGATAGACGAGGTCAACCTGGGCCAGGAAGCGGGCGTCCTGTCGGCCACGTTCATCATCAAGGGCCGTTACGCCACCGGCTTGATGGCTTCTGAGCGTGGCGTGCACCGCCTGGTGCGCATGTCCCCCTTCGATTCCCAGCACCGGCGCCAGACGAGCTTCGCGGCGGTGACGGTGGTGCCGTTCTTCGAGGACTTGACTGGCGAGGTCAACATCGACGAGAAGGAGCTCCGGGTCGACACTTACCGCAGTTCCAGCGCCGGCGGACAGCACGTCAATGTCACCGACTCCGCCGTGCGCCTCACCCACCTTCCCACCGGCCTGGTGGTCTCGTGCCAGAACGAGCGCTCACAGCACCAGAACAAGGCCCGGGCCATGCAGATCCTGGCCGCCCGCCTGGCCGAACGCGCCCGGGAAGAGCGGGCCGCCGAGATGTCGGCCATGGCCGGCCCCAAGGCCCAGATCGGCTGGGGCTCCCAGATCCGCAGCTACGTGCTCGCTCCCTTCCAGCTCGTGAAGGACCTGCGTACGGACTACGAGACGGGCAATGTCGCCGCCGTACTGGACGGCGAGCTAGACCCGTTCATGGAGGCCTACCTGCGCTGGCGGCGCACCTCCCGCCAGTGACACCGGGCCAATGACAGCGGGGCGGTGGCTACGCCGCGCTTCTGGCCGGGGGCAGACGGATGGGGGACCGGTTGACGCGGTAGCCGGTAGCGGCCGCGTCTTTGGCAAGATGGCGGATGAGATGCACGACGAACCGGAGCTGTCCACCGCTGCGCTGACTGATGAGGAAAAGTCGGCGCGCCTCGCCCAACTGACCGAGATCATCGAGATGGTGCGCCCCATCATCCAACAGGACGGCGGAGATCTGCTGCTGCTGAGCGCCGACGTGGAGACCGGCGTGGTCGAACTGCAGCTACAGGGCGCGTGCAGTTCGTGCGCCATCAGTTCCACCACCCTGCAGGCCGGCGTGGAGCGCATCCTAAAGGACCGTCTGGACTGGGTCACCGAGATCTCCGGCGGCGTCGACGAGGATATGGACTGGCAGGAGAGCGCCTCGATGGGCCGGGGCGGCTACGTTCCCAAGTGGTGACGCAGGCCGGCCAGGTGGTGGCCCGAGCCGGTTGTCGCTAGCCGCCGGGCGGCCGGCGCCGTCAGGGGCAGCCATCCTCGCCCGGCCCACGGTCGGCGGGATAACCTGCGCTTATATGTCGAGCCCATCGAAGCCCGCGACCTCTACGCCGGTGGCACTGCGGGACCGGGCGGTCACCGTAGCCACCGAGATCGGGGCTCGGGCACTGCACAGCACTGAGAGCTGGGTGCTCAAGCACTCGCTGGTGCCCACGACGCCTTTCCTGTCGCTCGATACCTTCCCCTGGGTCGGGCGTATGGAGGCGATGGTGCCCGTAGTGCGGGCCGAGCTCGACGAGGTGCTCAGCCATCGCGAAGAGCTGCCCAATTTTCAAGACATTTCCATAGACCAGGCTTCGATCAGCAACGACGACGGGTGGAAGACCTTCTTTTTCCTGGCCTACGGGTTCCGTTCGGAGGCCAATTGCCGCCGCTGCCCGAAGACGGCGGCGCTCCTCGACAGCATCCCGGGCCTGGTGACGGGGTTCTTCTCCATCCTTTCACCGGGTAAGCACATCCCGCCCCACCGGGGCCCGTGGCGAGGGGTGGTGCGCTACCACCTGGCCCTGAAGGTGCCCGAGCCCGCCCTGGCGTCAGGCATAACAGTGGGCGGGGAGGAAGCTCACTGGGAGGAGGGCAAAAGCCTTCTGTTCGACGACGGTTATACCCACGAGGCCTGGAACGGTACTGACGGGGTCCGGGTGGTGCTCTTCTGCGACATCCTGCGGCCTTTGCGGCCCCCCGCCGAGCAGGTCAACCGGGGCCTCATCAAGGCCATCAGCTGGTCCCCGTTCATACAGGACGCGCGCAACCGCCACGAGGCGTGGGAGAAGCGCGTCGAGAACCTGCGCTGGGGCAATGGCAGTTGAGTGATATCAATGGAGCCGCCGGGGCCCCCGTCCCGGTCCCGGCCGACATCTTCGAGAAGTGCACTGTCCCCGAGCAGTGGGCCGCCGCCGAGGCGCTGGGGCTCAACCCCTTTTACCGTGAGCTCTCGAGCGAGATCGGCCCGACGATCACCTACCGCGGGTCGGAGCTGGTCATGCTGGGCTCCAACAACTACCTCGGCCTCACGACCGACCTCCGGGTCAAAAAGGCGGCCATGGACGCCGTGGCCCGCTACGGCACCGGGCTCACAGGCAGCCGGTTGCTCAACGGCACCTTGCCGCTGCACACCGAGCTCGAAGAGTTCCTGGCCGACTGGGTGGGCATGGAGCAGGCGCTGGTCTTCACCACCGGTTACACGGCCAACCTGGGCCTTATAGCCACCCTCGTCCAGGTGGGCGACGCCGTCTTTTGCGACTCGGCCGCCCACGCGTCGCTGGTGGACGGGGCCCGGCTGGCCGACGGGGTGCTCCGGGCCTTCCGCCACAACCGCCCCAACAGCCTGCGCCGGGGCTTGCAGTCGTGGCGCTCGCAGCCCGGTTCGGGGGGAGTGCTCGTCGCCGTCGACGGTATCTACTCGATGGAGGGCGACTGGGCGCCTCTGGCGGAAGTAAGGGCCCTGTGCGACCAGCACCAGGCCCGCCTCTTGGTGGACGAGGCGCACGCTTTGGGAGTGGTGGGCCCGTCCGGTTCGGGCACCTCCGCGGCACGGGGGGTACGGGCCGACCTCATCATGGGCACTTTCTCCAAGTCCCTGGCCAGTTGCGGCGGTTTCATAGCCGGCCCGGCGGCAGTGATCGAGTACTTGCGCCTGTACTGTCGGCCCATCCTGTTCACGGCGTCCAACGTCCCCGCCTCCCTGGGGGCGGCTCTGGCCGCGGCCAAGATCGCCCGGGAAGAGGACTGGCGCCGCCAGACCGTACTGGCCCTGGCCGAGAGGCTGCGCCGCGGCTTGTCCGAGCTCGGCTTCCATGTGGGCGGCACCGAGAGCTGCATCGTGCCCGTGCACGTCGACGACCTGCTCGGGACGGGCATCCTCTGGCGAGCCCTGCTCGACCGGGGCGTGTACACCAACTGCTCCATCCCGCCGGCGGTGCAGCGCCCCATGCTGCGGACATCGGTCATGGCGACCCACACCGAGGAGCAGATAGACAGGGCGCTCGATGCCTTCGAAGAGATCGCCCGCGACGGCGTGGTCGAATCCGGGCGCGAACGCCTCCTCGGCCTGCTGGAGCTCGAAGGCAGCGTTTGAGCTCGGGCACTCCTGCCTCGGCGCCGGACGGCGGGTGGGCGGGTTGAGCTCGGGCGGGCTGGTGGTGGGCCTGACCGGCGCCACCGGGCATATTGGGGGGCTGCTCCTGACCGCCTTGGCCGCGAGCCCCGGGGTCGCCGAGGTGCGTTCGGTGGCCCGGCGCCCCCTGGGCCGGTCGCTCGCCGGGCTGCAAGGCGCCCGCTCGGTACACGTGTGCGCTGACGTCCGTGACCCCGCTGCCCGCCGGGCGTTGGAGGGGGTTGACGTCCTCTACCACCTGGCCGCCCAGGTCTGGCAGGGCGGCGGCACCGGCGGCTTGGCGACGATGGCCGAAGTGAACGTGGACGGCACCCGCAACATCCTGCGGGCCCGTCCCGGCGCCGTCGTGGTGGTGTCCTCGGCCGCCGTTTATGGCGCCTGGCCTGACAACCCCCTGCCCCTGGGCGAGGACCACCCCGCCCGCCCTAACCACGAATGCCCCTATGGAGGCCACAAGCTGCTGTCTGAGGCCATCTGCGCCCAGGAACACGGCAACTGGGCCATAGTGCGCCTGGCGGCCGTGCTCGGTCATCACGCCGATGCCAGGGTGGCCCGGGCGGT
>CAYZVQ010000212.1:0-8847 GCA_964481925.1 uncultured Acidimicrobiaceae bacterium | reverse complement strand
GACGGCTTCGCCCAGGTGTTCCCCGAGCACAAGTTCCACATCATCGACGTGCTGCAAAAGCGGGGCCACATCGTCGCCATGACGGGAGACGGGGTGAACGACGCCCCTGCCCTCAAGAAGGCCGACTGTGGCATTGCCGTATCGGGGGCGACCGACGCGGCCCGCGCCGCGGCGTCCATCGTGCTCATGAGCCCCGGCCTGTCGGTGATCATCGAGGCGATCAAGGAGAGCCGCAAGATCGTCCAGCGGATGAACAGCTACGCCATCTACCGCATCTCCGAGACGCTGCGCGTTCTGGTGTTCGTCACCGCCGCCATCTTGATCTTCAATTTCTTCCCCGTCACCGCCATCATGATCGTGGTGCTGGCGTTGCTGAACGACGGCTCGATCCTGTCCATCGCCTACGACAACGTGCACAAGGACCAGCCCGAGCGCTGGGACATGCGCCTGGTCATCGGGATGGCCAGCGTGCTCGGGCTCATCGGCCCCATCGCTGCCTTCGGTCTGTTCTTCATGGCCGACCGCGGCTTCCACATGGACCACGCCCACCTCCAGACGCTCATGTACCTGATGCTGTCAGTGGCCGGGTCGCTCACGATCTTCCTCACCCGTACCCGGGGCCCGTTCTGGTCCATCCGCCCCAAGCGCATCTTGCTGCTGGCCGTGCTGGGCGCCGAGGCCATCGCCACGCTATTGGCGGTGTTCGGGGTCCTCATGACACCATTAGGGCTGAAGTGGGCCCTGGTCGTACGGGGCTATGCGCTGGCCTGGTTCCTGGTGACCGACCGGGTCAAACTCCTCGCCTACCGGTTCCTCGACCCCGTGAAGGACAAGCCGCCGACAGACAAGACGGGGGCGGCCACTGCGCCCGCCGGGGCCCTAAGCGAAGCCGGGCCCGTCGTTGACCTGCGGGCCGAGGCTGGTCCCAAAGCCGGGGAGGCTGGTCCCCAAGCCACGGTGGCAGCGTTCCATGCCGTCGCCGGCCCGGCTGGGGTTTACCACGACAACAGCGGCTGTGCCTACGGCCAAGAGCTCAAGGCAAACGGTCACAGCAAGCCGGGCAAGCGCGGCCGGCGCCGGTGCCACCGGTGCACCCAGCATGCTGCTTAGCCGGCCAAGCCGTGCCATCTACGGCGACCGTGCCACCGACGAGCAAGGGAGCGAGAAATGAAATTACACAAGGAGACCATCGAAGAACTGGCTGTCCGCTGGGGCGAGCCGGCCGCCCTCGACGCTCGCCGCACGAGCTGCTGGCCCGAGGAGGGCCGGTCCCGGGCCAAGGGCCGGCAAACCGGCCGACCACAAGTACACGCTGCGGGCCCTGGTAGGCGGCATCGTGGTCCACGCCATCGACGAGATGGACCTACCGGCCCCGCCGGTCGCCCCCGACGGCCTGGAGGCCCTCGCCCGGGCCAAAAAAGAGCTGCTGGCCGAGTGACGCGCCCTGTGGTCACCACGCGGCGCCGGCAGGCTGCTTGGTCGTGACGTTGAGCCGGTTGAACAGATTGGTCGTGGCGACCCATAGGACCAGTCCGGCTAGCTGCTTCTCGTCGAAGTGCCTTTTCGCTTCGTCCCACACTTCGTCGGGGACCGGGTCAGGCCGATCGGCGAGACGGGTCATCGACTCGGCCAGGGCCAAGGCCGCCCGCTCCGCCTCGCTGAAGAGGTCAGTCTCGCGCCAGGCGGCCACGGCGAAGAGCCGTTCGTCGCTCTCACCTGCCTTCTGGGCGCCGATGGCACCGCTGTAGACGCAGGGGCTGCAGCCGTTGACCTGGCTGGCTCTCAAATGGGTGAGTTGCATGGTGGGCTGGGGCACACCCGCGCTGTAAGCGGCCTTAATGACGGACTGGATCGCCTCCATAGAGCCGGGGAGCACGTTGGCTGGGTTGTTCATTCTTGCTGTCATGCCTACTCTGACGCGTCACGCCGCCGTTATGTGACAGTGGCCGACTGTCACATCCAGGCCCTCTGGCGCGTCAATGTGGTCAGATGGACAAGGACCTTGGTACCCAGTTCGAAGCCTCCCGGCCGAGGCTGCAGTCGGTGGCCTACCGCATACTCGGTTCGCTGACGGCGGCAGAGGACGCGGTACAAGAGACCTGGATCCGCCTGAACCGCTCCGACGCCGAGAGCATCGACAATCTCGGCGGGTGGCTCACCACGGTCGTGTCGCGTGTGTGCCTGGGGATGCTCCGCTCCCGCCGTAGCCAGCACGAAGAGCTGCTAGAGCCGGACGAGCCCGAGGTCGAGCTCGCGGGCCCCGAAGAAGAGGCGGTCCTCGCCGACACGATTGGCCCGGCCCTGCTGGTCTTGCTTGAGACGCTCGCTCCTTCGGAGCGCCTCGCGTTCGTGCTCCACGACCTCTTCGCGGTGCCGTTCGAGGACATCGCGCCGATCGTCGGCCGGTCTCCTGGCGCCGCTCGACAGCTGGCCAGCCGGGCTCGCCGGCGCGTCCAGGGCAGCGACGAGGTGCACTCCGAAGACCGACGGCGCCAGCAAGAGGTGGTCGAGGCTTTCTTGGCCGCCTCGCGTCTAGGGAACTTCGAGGCGCTCGTGAGCATGCTCGACCCTGACGCTGTCCTGCGAGCAGACCGCGCCGCCGTGAAAACCGCGGCCGCTAACCGCGACCGGGGAGCGCCCCTACTAGAACCCCAGGTGCGTGGCGCCAGGGCCGTGGCGATGGCCCTGGCGGGGCGTGCGACAGCGGCCAAGATAGCCCTCATCGACGGCACTCCAGGAGCGGTGTGGGCTCCCGGCGGGCGGCCCCGGGCGGTGTTCGCCTTCCGCGTCGTAGGCAACACCATCGCCGAGATCGAGATCGTGACCGACCCCGCCGTGGTGGCGGGACTCCAGGTCCAGGTACTGTGAGCCAACGATATCGGGCTGGTCCCCGCAGCCGGTGTCGGCGACGGGGTCGCGGTGGGTTGTAGGGGACGCAGCCATGGAGTCCCCCTTGAGGCGGACGCGCCCGATAGCAAGTTCCCCCTGGGGGGTGACGACGCGGACGTCCGTTCCCGGCAAACTTCGATGTTAGTGGCTAATACCGAAGTCACCTGGAAAATGGAGGCAGAGATGTACATTAGCTTGGCGAAGACATTGCTCCTGCCGCACCGAAGGGCAGGTTTGCGGTTTCGCCCTACCCTTGTTGCCGCGCCCATAGTGCTCATTGCCATCGGTTCACCTTTGGCTGCCGCCAGCGCCTCGGTAATGCAACCAAATGCCGTGCAGTTCATGCACTACTTCTCGAAGTTCGAAAGCCAGGCTTTCCTGACCGCCGCCGGGAAGTCGTTCGCTCCCTCGGAAAAGAACCCGCCTGTCCCGGGCGATTACGTCGAAAGCACCGACCTTGATTATGTCGGCAACCACGTGCTCCACGCACCGAACTGGACGGCTTCGGACCACGAGCTGTGCATATTGGACAGCAAAGGCGATCCCGTCTGCCACGCTCAGGTCGCCATCGGAGGTTCGATGATCTTGGCCCAGGGGGCCCTTCCGGGCGGCCCGAACACCCCGCCGAGGTTGACGTTCGAGGTGACGGGAGGGACGGGGACGTTCCAAGGAGTGACGGGCACGATCGTCGTCGTGAATATCACGCCCAGCGCCCAAACGAGCAACAGCGACGTGACCATCACCCTGCACCGGCCGTGAGACCGGTCTTCCTCGTGCCGTTGGCCCCTGTTGCGGGGGCCGGCGGCGCCCATAGCCACCGAGCAGCCTGTCCCGCGACACACCTCTCAACCCGAACGGAGATTGCGGTCGCTTCGAAAGCCCGTCAGAATCTAGCAACAGCCGAAGGGGGTGCGTCGTGACGCGACGGGCATTGACCAGGGCGCTTACCTACCCGGTCTTCGGCCTCTGTGACGTGGGCAGCGGGGATGTCGCATTGGCGCTGGGGCTGAGCGCGTTCGGGGTCACCCTGACCTCGGGCCTGGTCAACACCGGGCACCCCCACGGAGGCGTTGTCGCATCTATCGCCGTCCTGTTCATGACGGCGCCGGTCCTCTTCGCCCGGCGCAACCCATTGTTAGCGGCCACGACGCTTTCGCTGGGCGCTCTCGTCAACTTGTGGTTGATAGCGCACATGGTGCGGTGCGGCGCAGCCCTTCCCGCCGTGTTCTTCGTGGCCTTCGCCATCGGATTGCGCTGTCGACGACGCCCGGCCGTCGTCGCTATGGCGCTACTGGCCGTGAACCTGGTCAGCCAGGGTTACTCGGACCCGAACTTCGCCAGCGTCAAAGCAGCGCTCCTTGTGCTCATGCTGCCCATCTCGATCGGTTTCGCGGCTGGCGGGTTGCTCTTGCGCCAACACAACTCGGCTGTGGCTACTCTGCGGGCCCGGACAATCGAGCTGCGCGACCAGCGTGAGCGCAACGCGCAGCTGGCCGTCGCCGCCGACCGTGCCAGGGTCGCTGGCGAGTTCGACTCGTACCTGCACGACCAGGTCAGCGACATCGCGGCGACGGCCAGGTTGGGCCAGGAGACGATAGCGTCGCGGCCGGATCTGGCCAAGGACGCCTTCATAAGTATCCAGAGCACAGGGCGCGCCACCCTGGTGCACATGCGCAACGTGGTTGGCAACCTGCGAGACGACGCGTCCACGGAGCCGCAGCCCGTGCTTTCCCAGCTGGACCGGCTCCTGGGCCGCATTACGCGGGCCGACGCCCGTCTAAGAGTCGAGGGTGACCCGCGTTTGCTTCCTCCGGGCGTGGAGCTTTCGGGCTACCGGATCGTGGAGCAGGCACTGCTGGCGCTCGAGAACTACCCGGCCGCTCGCATCGACGTCGTCGTCGATTTCAAGCCCGACTCCTTGCAGCTGACAGTCGTGGGCCCCAGCGCACACGGTGCCGACGTGCGGGCCGCGTTGGGAGCGGCCACGGAGCGTGCGGCACTCCATGGGGGGACACTACGCACCGAGGCCCAAGGTGCTCTCCGTAAAACGGTGGTGCTGCTCCCTCTGGTCGCCGGCCATGCCTAATCTCGATGGGCCTCTGTGGCGGTCCTTGTGCCGCCGTTCGGACCGGATAGCCGCAGCTCTCTTGACCGCCATTGCCGCCGGCATACTGGGCGCCTCCGGCCTCCTGGCTTCGGCCCACGTCCTACCCGCATCGCTCAGCGTGCTCGCCTTCTGCGCCTTGGTCGCCGCCCGGCGACGGCGCCCGATGATGGTGGGGCTCGCGGGCGGGGCGCTGTTGGCGTTGCCGACGATCATGGGCGACGCCACTCAGGTCAACAACAGTGCCGTTGCTCTGCCCGCGCTCCTTGCTGTCTTCCTCGTCGCTTACAGCCTGGGCGCCAATTGCCAATGGGCCTCATCGCTCGTCGGTTTGGCCAGCCTCATCGCCGGGGTCAACACCACCAGCAACAGTGGCTTCAACCCCCTTTTTGAGATGGTGACGGTCGCTCCCTGGCTTGGGGGCCTGGTGGTGAGCTCTCGTCGCCGCTTGGCCACCGAGCTCGAGGCCCGTGCCCGCGAGCTGGAAGAAGAGCGGGAGATCTTCGCGGTCGCATCGGTGCGCTATGAGCGGGCCCGCATCGCCCGTGAGCTCCACGACATCGTCGCCCACTGCATCAGCCTCATGGTGGTACAAGCCGGCGCCGGCGAGCGCCTGGCTCAGTCGGACCAGCAAGGCGCCACCAGAGCGTTTGGCTTGATCGCCGACGCGGCAAGCCAAGCTGAGGTCGAGATCGACCGTCTGGTCGAGTTCCTCGACGCCTCAGTGCCGCCAGGCCCGGGCACGGGACTGCGGATCGTAGACGGGCTGGTCCGCAGGGCTCGCGCCTCCGGTCTCATGGTGAGCTGCAATTTCATCGGTGAGTGCGAGGACCTGGCCGAAGGTAGTGCCGACGCCGCCTATCGGCTGGTCCAGGAGGCGGTCACCAATGCCATAAAGCATGCCTCGGGCGCACCGATCGACATCACCATCGAGGGGCATATGGCGACGGTTTCGGTCGACGTCGTCAACGGACCGGCACGTGGCACCCCCTCGGTCCTGGCGGGAGCGGGAGGAGGTCACGGGTTGGCGGGCATGCGTGAGCGTGCCGCTCGCTGCGGAGGGACCTTCGACGCCGGGCCGACAGCACAGGGAGGCTGGCACGTGACTGCACACTTGCCCCGTCGCCCACTTGTGAGCATCGTCCCAACTCAAGCTAGTGGGCGTCGGTCCTCGGTCGGCTCCCTGGAGGCCTGAGCTTTGTCCGGCCCTGAGCGCCAGATTTCGGTCCTTATCGTGGACGACCAGCGGCTCTTGAGAGCTGGCTTCAGCGTCATCTTGAGCAGTGAACCGGACCTCAGCGTTGTGGGCGAGGCCGGTGACGGGCGCGAGGCGATCGAGCTCACGCGCCGGTTGGCCCCGTCCGTAGTCCTAATGGATATCCGGATGCCCAACATGGACGGCCTGGCGGCGGCGCGTGTGATCCTGGCCGAGACGGACAGCCGGGTCCTGATGCTCACTACCTTCGATACGGACGAGTACGTCTACTCGGCACTACGGGCCGGCGCCAGTGGCTTCCTACTCAAAGATGCCCCGGGCGACCAGTTGGTGGCCGCCATTCGGAGCGTGGCCGGCGGGGACGCGCTGATCGACCCCTCGATCACCCGCCGGCTCATCCAGCAGTTCATCCGGGCCAGCCGCCCCCGCCGAGAGGAACCCTCACAGCTCACCGCCCTCACCCCTCGGGAGCGAGAAGTCCTACGTCTGGTTGCCCAGGGGCTGTCGAACGCGGAGATCGCGGCCAGTCTCATCGTGGAGGAGAGCACTGTCAAAACTCATGTGGCTCGCATCCTCATGAAACTAAATCTCCGCGACCGCGTGCAGGCTGTCGTCTTCGCCTACGAGTGCGGGTTCGTCGTCGCCGACGCATCCTGAGTTGTAAGCACTGCGCCGTCACTCGGGAGAGGCGTGGTCTGGGTGGTGGAGAAGGGTGGCCAGAAGGGTTCTGGAGAGCTTTGGTTCCCGCTCGGCAGGGTCGCCTCGCGCAGTTACAGTGTGCAGGTTGAAATCGCCCGTGGCGGGCTCACCGAAGCCTCGACGATCGCCCGAGACTGCTTCTCGCACATGTGATACAGGTGTTAGCCGGCTCTGTCGTCCCTGGAGCGGGCCGACGTTATGCCGTGCGCGTAATGGACAGGGTGCCCTCCCAATAAAGGCTGTCGGTGCACGAGGTCCACGGCCCGTGCTCACAGTGGGCGACCGGGACGTGTTTGATGCTCACGTGTTCGTCTTGGGTTTCCCCCACCCTCAGGGCTTGCATGTAGTCGAGAGGTACGTCAACTTCGGCCGTGAAGTAAAGGGGGATAAGATTGACCAACCCATCGTTCAGCAATGCCAGGAACAGCAGCGACCCTTCGCCGGTAACCTGTGTGGAACAGGCCTGGTTGCCCTGGGTGTTGCTGACCTGGTTGCCGTGGACCGGCTTCCAGCCCACCGCCGCCTTGCCGGCGTCGAAGTCGGCCAGGCTGGGCACGTCGGGGAGACGCCCGCTGTCCAGGACGGCCTCGAGAGAGCCGGTGTTGATCAGCTTGGCCACCAAGCCGCCACCGGTCCACTCGGCGGGGTCGATCACCAAGTCGTTGGCGTTGGCCGGGTCGCCCGGGGGGACCTCCCCCTGGCTGTTGACGACGGGGGCCGGTCGGCCCGGAAAATGAGCACCGACTGACCGTCCTTGGCGTTGACCTGGCCGAAGGCGAGGCCATCAAATTTCCCGGCCGCGGCGCGTGCCGCCGTTACCTGGGCCAGCGTGTAAACGATCTGGTCCGCGTTGCCCGTTAACTGGGTCAGGGCCTTGTTATGGGCGACCTCCCCGTTGAGGTCCATGGCGAAGCCCGCAAGCGCGCCTACGCCGGAGCCCAGCGGTGCCAAGGTCAAGGACTGGGTCTGGGAAGCGGCCGTTGTGTCGCCGGACAGTTTCCCGTTGCTGTTCTCGGCCCAGGCGTCCAAGCTCCAGGTCCCCGGCGTGGTGCCCACCGTTATGTGCAGGTCGTAATGCCCGTTGGCGTCGGTGGTCACGATGACGGGGAAGCCGTCCGGGCTCGACAGGGACCCCGTGGGCCATACCCTCCCACTGGGCCCGCACACCGAGGCCCGCGGCCCTGAAGATACGGCCTCGGCGGCCGTCTCGTTGGGCATGGCCTCCAACTTCCAGGTCACGAGGCGGGCGCCCGAGCCCAAGGATGCGGTCGGCCCGACCGGCGCAGGGCCCGGTCCGGGCCCGCGGGAGGCGGTCGGCATAGCAGGCGATGATAGCCCTTAGCCCGTCCCGGTCCGGTCCAACAACGCCACGAGGCTCGCCTTTGACCGCCGAGGCCACCGGGTCGTCGGGAGCGGCGAAACTTACAGCCCGGGGCGGAGGGAACTACTTCCACCCAGGCGTCGCAGCTAACTGACCAGGCGATATTTTCCCAGCTCGGCCAAAGCGAGTACAGAGCATCCGGTCGAAGACGTGCTCGGTCCCGGCGGCGACGTCTTGTTCCAGCGCATGCTGCTCAGGTCTATATGAGGCGCGCTGTATCAACCGCTGTAGACCTACACTGTAGATATTCAAGCTGATCATCGGAGCGCATCGTGATCCTCGTTCTCGGCCTTGTCCTGCTCGTCGCCGCAGTAGTGGTCGGCGTGGCCGGCGTGCTCACCAATGACGGCAGCGCCCACACGCTCGCCGCCCATGGGTTCTCGGTCCTCGGCTACCACGTGACCGGCTCTACCGGCACTTTGCTCCTGTACGGCATCGTCATTGGGGCGCTGGGCGTTCTCGGGCTCAGCCTCCTGCTCAGTCGTGCCCGCCGTACGGCGCGCCTTGGCAACGCGGCGCGCCACTCCCTCGAGCAGTCACGGGCAGAGACGGTCGTCG
>CAYZVQ010000211.1:4115-8888 GCA_964481925.1 uncultured Acidimicrobiaceae bacterium | reverse complement strand
CGCCTTTCCAGCCTGAAAACCGCCAGTTCAGGCCCAAATGTGAAGACCTCACTGCAACTGCCGTTGCGTTTATTACAATGTTCTGGCTGCTCAGGGCATGTTTTAGATGTCCCGTCGGTTTCTCGCAGCGCTATGCCTTGCATCGTCCCGCGGCGGGAGGCTTCGGGACCCTCGACGTGTCATCCCAGAACACAGAGCTCTTCGGGGGTGGGCGCCGCCTGAGTTGAAGCCCCAGTCGGGGTGCTCCGGCGGGACCTGATTGCTCTGTTCCAAATATGCGCGCTCGACCCGGGGGACGAGGCTGCGACCGTGATTGGATGGCACGAACCGTCAGCATCAGTGTGTGCCCCAGCTCAGGGAGGGCCGACGAATGCCAGCACCGACGCCACGACGGCCAACATGACGGTCCCCACAGTCATCAGAGCAAAGACCCTCGCTGCTTGGGGCACCCGATGCGCCTGGTAGGCCCGGGAGACAGTGAAGGCCAGGAGCGCTGCCGCCCATATGATTGCCGCCGCTGCCGCCCCACCCAAGGCGACGTACTCGTTGGCGCTCCGGAGGGGCCAGAGGTGGCGCACAGTACTGCGGTACAGACGACCACGGCGAGCCCCGACCGGTTCCAGGCCAGGGCCGTGCGTTCGTGGGCCAGGCCTTGACCCACTGGCTCGGTTGAAGGCATCGGGCCTCAACGAGCCCCGAAGGCGGCGAGGACAACGGCAAGAGCGCCGACTGCGACAATGCCAGACGTGAGCAGGAGCGGCATCACAGAACGCGGCAGGGGTTCGCCCCGCTCCATGGCCCGTTGGTTGGCGCGCCAGTGCCGAAAGCTCTCCGCGGCCACGACGGCGCCAAGGGTGATCAGGGGGAGGCCTAAAAAACGCCGGCCCCAGGCCACCTGCAACTTGGGCAACAGCTGCGTGGCAGCGACCCCGGTGGCCATGAGGGCCAGGGCCGTGCGGTTCCAGGCCAGGAAGGTACGCTCGTTGGCGTACGTGAAACGGGCGTCGGGTTCGTGCCCGCTGTTCGACCGGGGGACGCCAAGCTCGTTCAGATTATCGGCCGCCCCTTCGATGTTCGCGCCGGGGACCGGGCCGTCGCGCCAGGGCGCGTCGAGGGACACCTCTCAGCTCGCGGTGGAGACGATGTGCAACGTCAACATCTCCGGTGCCGAAAGGGGATTGGCCAGTTGAGTAGGTACGGCGTGGCGGTCGGCCAACCATTCAGCCGATAGGTAGCTCATCCAAACCGCCCCCCTGTCGTCCGCCCACACGAGCACCTTCAGAGGGAGATCGAGGGCAGCCAGAGGTGCTGCCTCCATTACCGGCGTGCCGGCGACCGGATTGCCGAACACCAAGAGCTTGGTTTCCCGGAGCGAGAGCCCGACGCGTTCTGCCTCCCCACTGTGGTCAACGACGACAAAGAGCTTGGCTCCGGCGCCGCTGATTGCGCCGGCTAGCCGCTCGACGGTCTCAGCAACCGAGAACGGGCTACGCCGGTGAACGGCACCACTAATAGGGCGCACTCCGATAGGGGCATCATGAGTTGTCTGCGACATTGAGACCTCCTAGTAACTATGGGTATGCCGACGACCAGAACCTTGAACACGTGGGCTGGTCAGGGAAGCCAGCGCCCCTTACAGGCAAGTTGATAAACGAAGCATGAGAGGGTCGGGCACGACGTTCTCGTCGTCATGGCGTCTCCTTTATGTTTCCAGCTACGGATATTTTGGGAAGAAATTGACGACGCGCGACCGCCACCCCGGTGCGTACGCCAATGGCCAGGATGAACATGGTTATAAAGGCGATCACAGCCGTAGCGTACGTAGCCGCCCCCGGAGGTCTCTTCAGCGCTGTCCAGTCGAGGGCGTCCGTCGCCGCAGCGGCGTAGGAGAAAGTGAAGGCCCAGTTCCCCGGGGTAAACCGCAACCGGGCGTAGACCGGCAGCAGGCGGAGCTGGACGAGCGCCATGAGCACCGCATAGCCGGCGAGCGCCTCGGCGACTGGGCCAGTGGCCCCACCCGTTATGGCAAAGTACGCGACACCAGCCACCGCCGGCGGGGCGAGCTCGATCGCCATCGTGGGGAACAAGGCACCGGCCAGCCGGGGGCGGAAGAACAGACGGTTCAAGACGAGCGAGCCGAGCAGGCCCCAGCAAAGAACGCCGATGCCGAACGAAGCCTCGGCCACAGAATGGAAGTGCACCTGGGCAGCGGCGAAAGCACCGACCAGCCCACCGGCGACAGTCGGCAAGAAATAACCGGGTCGGCTCGGAAGCCTGCCAGGCTTCGGCCAGCCCGGCAATTCCGAAGGCAACGCCGAACAGATTTGGAGGTATGCGGAGAACTTGCTTGGGCCGGGCTGCGGACCACGGCTGTCCTGCCGGTCCCCCCGGCACGATGGATCCCTCGGGGACAACAGCCCGGGAGGCAGATCCTTCGGTTCGTAAAGCGGAAATCGTGATCTCCTTTCTTGCTCGTCACTGACAGGGGCTCGCAGCAGCTCCAAGAAGTCCGGGCCTATTTACGATAATGAAGCGCCAGGTCACTACGGGTGTGCTCCTAGAATTCGTCGCGCGCCGCCCGGCGAACACGGCGCTCGGCGCGGCGCTGAGCCGCTCTTTCGTGGCGCCACCCGGTGGCGCGAACACCCGCATATGCAGGGGACCGTGTGCCTGTGTACGGCCCGCTGGGTGAAGAGAGGCCCGACCGCCACCTAGGCGGCGCCTGCCGGTGTTTAGAGGGAGCGGGCATGGCACGCTCGGGGGAGGTAGGGCGCATCCGGTACGCGGTAACCGCGTTCTGTGCTGCAAAGCTGAGAGCGAGGGCGAACAGAACTGGCCCGACGCCCGACGCTGCTTGATGGCCGCTGGCCCTGTCGACCCCGTAAAGAGCGCCGCGCCCGACCAAAAGTGCCCCCCATAGGGCCAGCGTGCCCTTCGAGCCCTGACGCCACCATCTGCCGTCCTCCCCCCTCCATACGCGGACGGTGGCTCCGCGCGGGACCCCGATGGCGATCGATACAGCCGCGCCGAGAGCTATCAGCAGCAGGTCGGCTACGTTGGACCACGTCTTCGCCGACGTCGTCGTGATGCCGAAATAGGCCATGACCACCGGCACAATGACCAGGAGCCGAGGCTTCACCGGAGCTGATCGGACCTGCTTGAAAAGGATCCAGCCGATGGCAACGGCGATCAACAAACCATCGGCAACCGAGTTGATGTTCATCGTGGTCTCCTTGTTCGCTTATCTGGGTGGCTGCCCTACTCACGAACCTGGCCGGCACGGGCACGGGTAGCCGTCACCGAGGATCGAGGGCGTATAAGTCTCGCCTGTGGTTCGGGACCGACGCCGGGGCGAATTTTCGGTAAGGCTGGGATGCTGCGCTTTGCACCGGTCGCGGACCGATCATTGGTTCTGCCGGTTCTGGGCACAGGAGTCGGCGACAGATTTGAAGAATTTCTTGAGTTCCCAGCTCATGATCGGGCGCCATCGTCACCCCACCGGTGGCGTTATTTCCCATAGCTCGTTGAAGGCAATGCTGTCGTAGAACGCGACCCCGTCAACGATCAGCCCCTGGTCCAGAGTGACAACCCAGGCGTAGGTATTCTCATAGTTTGTCCCCGAGACGGTCGTACCTGCGCCGTCCCATAGGACGATCACCGTCGGCCCGTCGGCGTAAATCCCCCGGATCTTGACGGGCCGGAACGGCTCCGACGCACTGAAGCGCCGGCCAAACGGCTCCAGGACCTTCGTGATGAACTCTTCTGCGCTTCGGTACGTCGCGGATGCCGCGGAGCGCCCGACGATCTCCCACGTCATGTGGGGTGCGAAGAGCCGGCTCACATAACTGGTCCCGACCATCCACTCTTCGAACGCCTTCTCGACAGTCTTCAACTCGTTTTCAGCCATGTTTGGGCTCCTTTTGGGTATCAGGGACCATCTCGCCAACGGCCAGCAATCATTTTGTGGGCTTTGGAGGCAGGGATTCCCCCGTCGTCCGCCAGATCGGGACGAGCCGCTCGCGGGCCCTCTGGCCGGATCCGTACTCAGTCACTGATCCAGCTCCCGTGGAAACCGAGCGGTACCCGGGTTGGCAGGTGGACCCGTGCTACCGGTTCAGCGGTGAAGTCTTGTGCTGCGAGGATGACTAGGTCGGCGCCACGTCGGATGGGGTCGTGGACAAAGGCCATGACGTAACCGTCGTCCTCGCCTGCGTCGGGGGACGTTGGTACAAAGATGGCTTCCCCGACCGTGGCGGACGGCCCGAACTGGTGGGCCTCAACGCTTCCATGGTCAAGGTCATGCTTGAGTAAAGAGTCGCTGAAGACGGTCCCGTCCTTCGAGGGGCCGCCTGGTGGCGCCATGGTGGCCTGCTCGACTTCGTGGATGACGGCGCTGTAGCCGTAGCGGTGCCGCCGGCCGATAGTCCGGTCGTCGACGCGGGGGAACTCCTGGTGGCGGTCGTCGAGGCGCTGCTCGGTGACCTTGCCGGCGACGGGGTCGATGGTCCACCGGTCGAGGGTGACGGGGCTGACCCCGGCCATCAGGCTGACGTCGTAGGCACCCTCGTAGCGGCACAGGTCCACGACGACCTGGTCTTGGTCGTCGTAGCCGTTGAGGGTGTGGAACACCCAGCAGGGGTCGACCTCGACCCAGCGCACCGTCGCTCCCGCTTGGTTGCGAGGCAGCAGACCGACGCGGGCCTGGTGGGTCGGGTTCCACACGTAGGGCATCTGCCGGCCGGCGGACACGGCGTCCATGCTGAAAGTAACGGG
>CAYZVQ010000211.1:0-4105 GCA_964481925.1 uncultured Acidimicrobiaceae bacterium | reverse complement strand
CGTAGTTCTGGGTGAGTACAAAGTCGTGCATCATCGGCCCGTCGTCGACTGGTATGTCGGTTAGTTGCTTCACGAGGCCCGTCGGGTCGATCACGACGTGCTGGACGTGGTCCCAGGCCCAGTAATAGGCGACCGCGTGGAGGTCGCCGGTCCGCCGGTCGAGTTTGGTGTGGGCGGCGAAGCCACCGGGAAGGGTGCCGCCGAAGTCGTAGGGGCCGAGCGTGTCGAGCTCGCAGGAGAGCTGGTAAGGAAGCGGTCCGGCTTCGACGGTGGCGAGGAGATGTCCGCCGTGGCTGATGATGTGGGTGTTGGCGGCGAAGTCGTGGCTGTCGTGGACGGGGCCGCCGGGCCAGGGTTCGCCGAGGGCGGCGGCAAGGAGCCGGGAACGGACCCAGCGGTTGCGGTACCACTCGGCCCGGCCGTCGCGCAGCCGGACACCGTGGACCATGCCGGGACCTAGGAACCAGTGGTAGTTGGGGTCGTCGGGCCCGAGCGGGTTGGGCCCGTTGCGCAGGTACCGTCCATTCAGTTCGGCCGGTAGCCGGCCCGTCACGGGGAGGTCGAAGGCGGTGATCTCGTCGCTCACCGGAGCGAACGATCCTTCGAGGAAAGGATTGCTTCTCGGCATCGGGTGACCTCGGTTCGGGCTAGTAGGTACTTTCCGCGCTCGGCCTCGACACGGCTCCAGTGGGTGGCGTGTGCCTGGTCAGGGTGTTCGCCCGGCGCCGTCGGTCTTGCAGGACCCCCACCCGGGCCAGGACCTGGCCGAAGGCCATGAGCACGAGCGCGGTAGTCCAGATATGAGCGCCGGTGATGTGGTGATGCCGCGAAAAGTTGGCCACCGCCGTCGCCCCGGAATGGTAGGCGTAGTACGCGAAACCGAATCGGAAGCCCATACCGACCACCCAGGCCAGCACCGAGAGCACCCCGGCCCGTGCCATCAGCCGGCCACGCTCGTCGCGCCACAGCCGGTCGGCCGAACCGCTCAGCACTCCCAGCAGGACGCCGGCAGCGGCCAGGATGACGATGAGGGTGACGTCGTTGCCCCCCAGGGGTGACGTCCGAAGATAGATGACCCCCGCCGCCACCATCAGGACAAGCGGAAGCACAGCGGAACGGAATGTGAGTTCCCTCGGGCGTACCTGCCGGAAGATGACGGCGATGAGCAGGACGTCGATGACATAGTCGCTGACACTCACGGCACTCTCCTTTTCTCTGCGGGGCGGCCACGAGGGTGACTTTCAATCCCCGGCGCCGACGGCTCATCAGTCAAATAACGACCGTCCGTCGAGGTGTCGGCGAGCCACCTAACGACGGTTGACAAGTTGCTTGCCATGCTGTGATCCCTTTCGTTTTGTCGGGCTGTCGCTCCCTCAGTGCCTCTTAGCAGCGGCGGGGACTGCGACGTGTGGCCCCAGCCCGTCCTGTTACAGCGTACGTGACACTGTAACTTCCATCGTACGTTATACTGTTACGCATGAGGCGTCAAGACCTTTCCGAAAACTCCCTCACGCTCGAGACGATCGCCATCGCGTCGCTAGCGATCCTCGATGCCGAGGGCCCGGACGCCCTGTCGTTCCGCCGGGTCGGTGCTGCCCTGGGCACCTCGCACACCACCATCTACCGCCACTGCGGCAGCCTCGACGGGCTGCTCGACATCTGCGTCGACCACCTGGCGACCGAACTTCCCCAACTCGACCCGGACCTGCCCTGGGCGGCGTCGACCGAGGCCCGGTTCGTGGCCCTCTATGACCTCCTCAACGCCCACCCGGCCCTAGTCGCCCTACGCCGCGAACGCCCGTGGCTCGGCCCGCGGGTCCTCGAACGACTCGTCGAGCCGGCCCTGCAAGCGAACCGGAAGGCTGGCCTGACACCTGAGCAGTCGATCCGCGCCTACCGGCAGATGTACCTGTTCACCCTGGGCTGCAGCGTGTTCGTCGACCACACCGATACCGCTCGAGCCGCCCGACGGGTCCGTACCGCCCTCGCCGGGCTCGACCACGACGACTACCCCGCCCTGACCAGCGACGTCGAAGTCATCGTCGCAGGCGCCAGCGACCACGCCGTGTTCTACCAAGGGCTCCGCCACCTCATCGACGCAGCCATGGCAGAGCTTCCCGCACCGGCATAACAGCACATAGCCTTCAATCGTGCCTGGTCCCGCAAGCGCCATGCGCTACGAGTTCACGCTGGTCGACCCGGCCGGTCCGGTCGCCCAGCAGTTACTGCGCGAATACTTCGGCGAAGTCCTGAACCGCCTCTACCGTCGGCCCGCAACCGACGACGAAATCACCGCCGCACTAACCGACGACCCGAACTACGGCATGACGCCACCCGACGGCATCTTCATCGTCGCGTCCGCCGCCGGCGTTGCGCACGGGTGCGCCGGCCTGCGACTAGTCGACAATCAGACGGGCGAGGTAAAGCGCGTCTACGTGCGACCCACGGCACGACGCAACAAACTCGGAACCCTGCTCATGGCCGAAATTGAAACCTACGCCCAAACACGAGGCCTCAGCTCGCTCCGCTTGGACAGCCGACACGACCTCCACGAGGCTCGTGCCATGTACACCCAGCAAGGCTACCGAGACACCCCGCGTTTCAACCACTCCACTCTGGCCGAGATATGGCTCGAGAAGAAACTCGAGCCGAAACCCACGTCAACGATCGACGGTCCGCGCCACCTCCCATCCAATACCGACGCATGATCGAAGTACCATCCGCTCGGGCCCATCGACGTAGTTGTCGTCGACGCGCAGGTGCGAGCCAGCGCCATGGCGGAACAAACATGGGGCGGTCCCCCAACACGACGGCAGGATCCTCGTGGTATCCATGCCCGACCAGATCTGGGACTCGAGGAATAACCACGCCGAGCTCTCGGTCGAAGAAGTCCCCCCCAGGCGGAATTGAGAAGACGTACGGGGGGTGACGGAGAAGCCAAGGTTGCTCTATGGAGTCAGGCAGTTCAATACGAATCGGTCGTCGGCGAAGTCGAGAGAAGGGTTGGCGGCGGGCCGGCAAATCGTTCCAAGGGGTCAGCGCCGCCCTCCAACTGCCTGGGCGAAAAACGAACGATGGGGCTAGCGCTCCCGCCCTTGCGTATCTCGCATCGGCACGGCGGCCTTGCGCAGGGCGGAGTGGACCGTGCTGGCGTGGACGCCGAAATGTACAGCCACCGTCGCAAGGGACAGCCCGGAGGTGTAGAGGCGCTTTGCCTCCCGGACGTCGGCCGGTTGTAGTTTCCTCCACCGCCTGGCGACGCCGGCTCTGTCCAGGTGGCAACTGACGGTGCTCCTGCTGATCTGGAACTCCGATGCGAGTTCGTCGACGCAACGGCCGTTGACATAGCCCCGGACCATCTCAGCTACCTTGTCGGCCTCCAGTCGCCGGAGGACCCGCTTCGGGGTTCTAAGAACGCCACCTTGGGATCGCGTCGGGGCGATCTCGAGGATCGCCCGGATACGTTCTCCCTGGTCAGAGTGGTTCAAGTAACGTCCCATTACCTCCACTAGGACGTCTTCACACTTGGGACGTCAACATCTTCACATTTGGCAGTGACCGTTATGGCGGGAGCGCGGTAGCCACTGGCTGGCGGGGCCCGGGCGCACCAGGTCAAGCCTGGCTGTGGTGGACCTCTCCATGACGTCAGGCCAGCGCTGCCGTGGCGGGCCCAAGCACCCCCGGTCGGGTGCTGTGGGAGCGGGGCTTAGGGCCCGGCGCCGGCGCTAGCGAGCTCGGCCAGGCTGCGCCGGCGGCGCTTGCGCCGGCGGGGACCGAGGCCGGTGGCGGCCCGGCGGGCGTCGTCGGCCTCCCGGGCCTCGAAGGCGTCCAGCACCCGCCAGTTGCGCACCACCAGGCAGCAGGTCAGCAACACGGTGATGGCGCTCAGCCCATGAGCCGGCACCAGCCCCGGGAGATGTCGTTGCTGGCCGGGTCCTTTATGGTCGAAAAGCTGCGCTCCACGGCCGTGCGCCGGGCATAGGAGGCTCTCCAGGCGGCCGAGGGGTAATCGTATTTTTGGGCCGTCTTGGCATTGACCGAGACGGGCACGGTCAGGGTCTTTTGCCTACAGCAGGTGGGGACGTGCTCGGGCGGGCAGAGCACC
>CAYZVQ010000210.1:0-8891 GCA_964481925.1 uncultured Acidimicrobiaceae bacterium | reverse complement strand
TCGTGCCGATGGAGGCGACCCACTTGGGGGCCGTCTCGATCAGGTAGTCGTCCAGGTCCCAGCTCGGCCCCGAGGTATCGGCGCGGTGGACGGGCACGATCTTGAGGTTGGGGAGCTTGGAGTCCCCCGTCACTTGGGCGATGGCTGGGTCGTCCCAGTTGGTGATGGCGCCGTCGTAGATGGCGGCCAGTGTCGGGCCGTCGAGCTTGAGGCCGGTGGCCACCCCCGGGATGTTGTAGCTGACAGCCACGCCGCCCAGGTCGACCGGCACCTGGAGCACGGTCCCCTTCGCCTTGGCCAGGTCCTTGGCCGCCATCGGGATCTCACTGTCGCCGAAGGCGACGGTGTCTTCCTGGATGTCGCTCACGCCGACGCTGCTACCCGCCGGGTCGTAGTTGATCGTGACTTTGGGGTTGGCCTGATGGTAGGCGTAGAAGACGCTCTCGAAGAAAGGGTCGATCGAGTTGGCGCCGGCGCCGTCCAGGGTGATGGCCTTGGGCTGGGATTTCTTCTTAGCCTGCAGCTGGGCCTGGCCCTGCAGCTGGTGAGCGGCCGCCGTCCTGTGGGCCTGAGCGTCGGCGGCCCCGCCGGCGGTCAGGGGGACGATCACTATAAGGGCGACGGCAGTCGCTCGTCTCAACATTGATTTCCTCCTGTATGCGGCAGGGCGCCTAAGGCTGGAGAGATTCCATCCGTTTGATGGAACCTATCCTACCTGTTACCCCTATGGCAAGACCAGGTCAACGCGTCCTCCCGGCTCGGCCTACGGGAGCACCCTCCGCTTACGCTCCCTCGTTCCCCGGGGCCGCCCCGGGGGCGCTCCGCCCCGCCTGGTAGGAGGTGTTGTCCCCCCTGATCGGCTGCGACTGCCAGCCGTCCAGGCCGACGGGGCGCACCCCTGAGACCGTCACCCGCTCCACCACCCGGTGAGCGTCGCCGTAGTCGTTGACGGCATAGTGCTGGGTGGCCCGGTTGTCCCAGATGGCGGCGTCCCCGTCCCGCCAACGCCAGCGGACGATGTGCTCAGGCCGGGTCACGTAGCCGGCGAATATGCGCAGAAGGTCGCGCGAAACGTCGTTGGGCAGCCCGACGATCTGCTGGGCGAAGCCCCCCAGGAGCAATGACGGCCGCCCTGTTTCGGGGTGTACCCGCACGACCGGGTGCTCGGTCTCAAAGGTGAGCTGCGTGAACAGCTCCTGGTGCCGCCGAGCACCCTCATCGGCATCGCTCTGCATGGCGACGGCACGGCCGTAGTCATAAGCGTTGGTGTGGACGGCGTGAAGGTCGCCGGCCAGGCGCTTCAAGGGCTCGGGCAGGCGCTGGTAGGCCGCCTCCGTACTGGCCCATTGCGTGTCGCCCCCGAGGGCGGGGAGTTTCACGGCCCGCAGGACCGAGATCGCCGGCGGCTCGACGGCAAAGGTGACGTCGGTGTGCCAGTGGTCAGCGCGGCCGCCCAACAGGGAATCGAGCTCGAGGATGTGCTCCTTGCCCAGCTCGGAGGGCAATGTGGGGTGCCCACCGGTCAGCTCCCCGAGGCGGCGGGCGAAGGCAACCTGTTCGTGCGGGCCGAAGGACTGGTCGCGGAGGAACAGCACCTTGTGCTCAAGCAACGCCGCCCGGACAGCGGCAACACCGGCGTCGTCGATGTCGGCGAGGTCGGCACCTTCTATCTCGGCGCCGATAACGGGGGAAAGTGGGCGTACGGACAGGACGGCAGCGGAGCGTGGACGGCTGTCGGTAACGGTCATTTTTGCTTCTCCTTGGTCATGGGGCCCCGCCTTTCCTCAACCCGCCGCCTCGACGATTCCCTATCGTATCTATCAACTTGATAGGAACCATGGCAGAAAGGACCCGTCCATGTCAAGGGAAAGGCCGGCATCGAGGCCTGGGCCCGCCCAGCACCTGCCGGAAGGCCATGGCTGCCGACAGACCGTCGCTGATGACGGGCCGTTTGACGGGTGAGCCGTGTTGGCCGCGGGCGTCGCTGTGGCTCAGAGGACAGCAAACCCGTCGAAGGCCTCGCCCGCTACCTCGTACTGGATCTCGACCCGGGTCACCCGGGCCGTCGGCGGTCCGTGGTGGCACCAGTCGACCAGCCGCTCGACGGCCTCTTTCTCGCCCTGGGCGAGTACCTCGACGCGGCCGTCGGGCAGGTTACGGGCCCAGCCGGAAACACCGAGCAAGCGGCCTTGTTCGGCGCACGAGCCCCGGAACCAGACGCCCTGGACCCTGCCCTTCACCCATAGATGGCAGCGGACCATACGGGCCCAAAGTTAGTACCGGCGCGCCTGGCCCACGTTGCGCTGGCTGAGCATGAAGTACCACCAGTGAGGTCAGCTAAGCGGCACGGCGCAATTCCCAACCCAGGGGCCGTTTTTTGGTACCGTCGACCTCGTTGTCCAGGACCAGGCCGCAATAGTGCCGCCATGCGACGTTGGAACAGGAGGAGCGCCCCATATGCGACGTGCCCGCACGGCCGGTCCGCCATCAATTAGCTCGCCATAACGGACCAAGATCCCAGGAGGAGGACGAGATGGCTGAGGCCATAGGCGGGCGGGGCAGGTCCAAACGGCCGGGCCGCATAGCCCGGGCGTGCACCGGTGCCATGGCGTTGGCGGCCGTGGCGTTGATCTTGCAGGTGCCGGCCCCCGTCGCCCGGGCGGGTGGCATAACGAGTGCCGCCCCTACCGGCCCCCTCAAGATGTATGCCCGCATTACGCTCCCCTCGACTGCGGGCGAGATGTTCTCCTCCGCCGCCTCGGCCGAGGCGCCGGACGGAGCAGTTTTCATGGCGTCCGTGAACAACAACGGCAACACTGTGGTTTGGGTTGTCGACGGAGATGGGCCCGCCGCCGTTGCTGAGCATGTAAGCGGCGTCGTCCACGCCGTGGCCGCGGGTACAGACAACCTCTACGTCGCCACCTACACCGCTCTTACTGCGTTTAACCGCCAAACGGGCAACCGGGTCGAGAGCTGGGCGCTGCCCAAGTTCAGCACCGCGGACGTCTCTGATAGCGACCTGGTGGCCGTGTCCGCTTTCAACGGAGAGGTGCTCATCAGTATCGTGATGGGTAACCAGATAGATATCTACCACGTCAATGCGGCGTCCAGTGCCGGGCTCAAACTGATCGCCATTGGCACGAGCTCGGCGTTCGGCCCCGATGGGACCGTCTATTTCGTGCACTCTGGCGTCCTGGTCCGTCTCAGTGCTGATGGAGCGGCAACGGTTGGCCCCCAGATGGCCGACCACCCGAACCGCCTTGGCGGGGGCGTTCAGTACATCGATGCCGTCGCCGGAGGCGTGGTTTGGGTCATCGAGCCTGCGGGCCAAGGTGAGGATGCCACCCTGAGCAGCTATAACGACAAGACGTTGACGCTGATCGCCCGTTGGAGCGCACCCGATACGGGGCGGATCGTCGACACTCAGGCCGGAGCCTTGGTACTAGGCGGTGACGGTTACAGGGACTGCCCCCAGCCATCCTCACCAAATTCGCCTGCGCCGCTGTGCGTCTACCGCCTTTCGTCGACCGGAGCGCTCACCGACTCGATAGATGTCGGTACTGCCTGGCAGTTGCTGGGGCCATACCCGGCTGTCATTACCTCCAACAACGCCGGCACCACCACCTATCTAGAACGCCTGCATTGAGGCCCGCACGGAACCCCGAGGAGCTCCGTCCCTGGACGAAGCGGCGCATGCAGAAGCAAAAAAGAAGCGGGACAACCAACTCCACGACGAGAGGCAGTCATGAGCGGTGAACCAACGGACCTCGACGGGCACGGGGCGGGCGCTACCAAAGCACCGAGCTTGCCGCCGGCCGTCGACCGCGCCACCTTCCAAGCCGAACTGGAGGGCCTGCGCGCCCGGGAGAAAGCGCATACCCGTGAAGGCGATGCCATCGCCGCCGCCCGACGGCGCCTACCCATGGTCGAGGTAGACGCCGGCGTTTACCTGACCGGGCCGCATGGGCAGCTCACGTTGCTCGAAGCGTTCGAAGGACGCCGCCAGCTCATCGCCTATTACTTCATGTGGGGCACCGGCCAGCCAGCCGCCGAGCAGTGCGAGGGCTGCACGTGGGTCGCCAGCCAGGTCGGCGAACTTTCCTACCTTCATTCTCGCAACATCACCTACGCCGTCTTCTGTCAAGGCCCCTATAACGAAAGCACCCGCTATCGCGACTTCATGGGCTGGGGCATGCCGTGGTACTCAGCACTCCCCTCCCTCGACCAGCTCCTCGTCGGGCGGCGGCTCGGGATGTTCCACCTTGTGTGCTACCTGCGCGAGGGCGACAGGGCGTTCGAGACTTACTGGACTAACGGCCGCGGCGTAGAGGCAATGGACAACAGCTACGCGCTCATGGACCTCACTGCTTACGGGCGCCAGGAGCCCTGGGAGGACTCGCCCCCCGGCTGGCCACAACAGTGCACCATCACGCGGACTGCCGATGGTCCGCCCACATGGGCACCAGTGCCAATGGCCGAGTGGCCGGGCGGACGCCCCATCGCCCAGTGGCCGCGGCTCCAGGCCGGAGTGCCGGAGCCGCGCGTGGAGACGGGGGGGTGATGCCCGGAGCGTCATGGCGCCATGCCCGGGCTGTCGCCCGGCTGCGGGCCGTGCCCGTGTTCCTAGTGCTTCACCTAGACGATCTGCCAGAGCTGTTCGGCCAAGCCGGAGACAGCCCGGTCGATGCGGTCCAGCGGGCGACCATGCCCGGTCGCCCGCCAGCCCTCGGTACCTACGGCCGCGCCACCGAGCCGCTCGCGGTGATCAAGCTTTGAACGGCCGCGAAGGCGCTCGAGCAGTCGCCGTTGACGACCTGTTCGACGAACGTGTTGTCGAGCGTCGCCCGGCCTGACCCGCTGATGCCTTGGTAGGCACCGGTCCCACCGGCGATCGTGTAGGCGCTAGCCGAGGATTGTGTCTGGCTGCAGGCCGTGGCTGTTTGGATCTTGCTGACGTTCTTGTTTTCCTTAGCGGTGTGGAACGTGATCGTGCCCGCGGATAAGTGCAGCGTCAGGTCGCCCTTGCTGTTTAGGGTGGCCGTGCCACCGGCGATGAAGTCACCTGTTGCGATTACGCTCCAGACGGGCGGTCCGGCGCTGGTCGACGTGTCGGCAAACGAGAAGCGTTCGGTCTTGGCGGTTGCACTCGCACCGGCGGCGATCATGAGCGTCGGTGCAAGGGAAGCGGCGAGGGTTGCCGTGACAGCGAAGATGAGTTTGCGGACTTGCATCTTTTCCTTCCTTGCCGGGAGGTGCCGGCGGTCGGTTTGGCCTGCTCCGCCACAACCTAGAAGAGGGGGCCGGCGCCGTCGTCGGCCTGATTGGCGATTCTGGCTCGTTCTCGATGATAAATCTCGAGCCTGTGCGCCTATCGCGTCGTGCAGGAGGCCCTGACCAACGCCTTCAAACACGCTGGGCCGACCGAGGCCGAGGTCAACGTCCGTTGGAGCCCGGACGTGCTCGAGCTGCAGGTGACCGACGCCGGTAGGGGTGTGAGCGTGCCCGTCACCGGACCGGGAGGGCATGGGATCGACGGCATGCGAGAGCGCGCCACGCTGCACGGCGGGAGCCTCGATGCCGGTCCCGGGCCGGGCGGCGGCTTCATCGTCCGCGCTCGGATCCCGCTGCTGGCCCCGAGCCCGGCATGAGCGCCCTGGTGCAGCGAGCCCGGAGGGTAGACCCTCACGCGGTCGACGCGTTGGCCGCCGCCCTGCTGGCCCTCGCCCTCATCCTCGAAGCGTCGCTCGCACAGGGGGTCTCGGACCGTCTGGCCACGGTGCTATTCGCGGTCCCGTTCGCGGCGCCGATCGCCGTGCGGCGGCGGTACCCGGCCGCTGCCGTGATCGGCATCTCGGTGGTCCTCCTGCTGCAGGAGCCCTTCCATGGACAGCTAGCCCTCCTGCCCAGTTCGAGCTGGGTCTTGGGCCTTATCCTGTGCGGCTACGGTGCCGGCGCCTGCCTCGAGCTGCGCCCCAGTCTCATGTCGGCTGGGCTCGCGCTCGTGCTACTAGCCGTCGACCAGTTCGTCGAGATATACCTGACCGACGTCGGGGGCACCGGCGGCTGGAGTGGGGCGCTGGTCGTGCTGATCGGGTTCTTCACGCTTTCGTGGCTGGTGGGCCGCTTCGTGCGCGAACGCACCCGTCGCGCCGATGCGTTCGCGGCGCTCAGCGCCCGGGCGGCCGCCGATCGGGCCGAGCGCGAGCGGGCCGCGATCGCGCACGAGCGACTGACGATCGGCCGCGAACTGCAGGACATCATCGCCCACAGCGTCAGTGTTATGGTGGTACAGGCAGGCGGCGCGCGGCGGTTGCTTCACTCAGAGCCTGATCGCGCCCGCGAGTCGATCCTGAACGTGGAGCAGACCGGCCGCGAAGCGCTCGCCGAGATGCGCCGGCTGCTCGGGCTGTTGCGCAAGGACGACGACCCCCAAGCGCTCAGTCCCCAACCGGGCCTCGAGCAGCTACCCGAGCTCGCTGGTGCGCTGGGCTCCAAGGGGCTCGTGTGCGAGCTGCGGACCGACGGGGACCCGATCGAGCTCACGCCAGGAATAGACCTCGTGAGCTACCGAGTGATCGAAACCGCGCTCGAACGCGGCGCTACGGCGGGATGGGAACACGCGAACATCACGGTGCGGTACGAGCCCCAGCGGCTCGAGCTCGAAGTTCGGGGCGGCACGTCATTACCAGAAAGCGGCGAGGCCCTGCGATCGGTGTCCGAGCGCGTCAGGCTCTACGGGGGGGCACTAGACGTGCTGGACAGCCAGCCTGGGGAGTTCACCGTCCGTTGCCGGTTGCCGCTGGAGCGAGCGTTCACCGCATGAGCACCTCGATCCTGATCGCCGACGACCAGGCGCTCGTGCGCACAGGCTTCCGGATGATCCTCGAAGCGGAGCCAGACTTTCGGGTCGTCGCCGAGGCCAAAGACGGCGTGGACGCCGTGGACGCCGTCCGGCGCTGCCACCCCGATGTCGTGCTGATGGACATCCGGATGCCACGAATGGACGGGCTGGAGGCGACCCGCCGGATCCTCCACGGCAAGCCCGCAGGCCCACCACGGGTTTTGATACTGACCACGTACGACCTCGACGAGTACGTCTACGACGCGCTGAACGCGGGCGCCAGCGGCTTCCTGCTCAAAGACGCACCACCCGAGCAGCTGGCGGCCGGGATCCGAGTCATCGCCGACGGCGAATCGCTGCTCGCCCCGACTGTCACCCGCCGGCTAATCGAGACGTTCCTACGCCAGCGGCCCCGCGCCCCGGCGCCGCCCCCGGCACTCGCCCAACTCTCAGAGCGCGAACTCGAGGTGCTGCACCTGATAGCCCGAGGACTTGTCCAACGCAGAGATTGCTGACGAACTCGTCGTCTCTGGCGCGACAGTCAAGACGCACGTAGCTCGCGTCCTGGCGAAGCTCGGCCTACGCGATCGCGTTCAGGCAGTCGTGCTCGCCTACGAGAGCGGGATGGTGGCTCCAGGGAGCGCACCGCTACATGACGGGTAGGGCAGAAGACCGCGGTCAGCCCTGCGCCGCCTCGACTAGCCCGGCCCGGTGTTCTTGACAATTGCTCCACGGGGTGTAGCGTGGCGGTGACACGGGAAATGCCCCGACGTGTTGGGCCAGTTGGGTGATGGCTCGGGGGCGGTGCTCCAGACCTTGGTAACGCGACATTTGTAGCGTTTGAGGTGGGAGGCTGCCATGGTTCCTGTCCGGTCTTCGTTTGTGGCACGCGTGAAGCTACGAGCCACTCTTGTCGTCGTTTTCACGCTGAGCCTGGGGTTGAGCGCTTTTGGCGGGGGCGCAGTGGCGTCGGCTAAGTCCGCCCCCCTTTCCTACGGTCCGATCAACATCTGGTACTCCAACAACGCCCAGGAGATCTCTTGGGGCGAGCAGGAGGTCGCGGCCTGGAACCACCTGTACCCGTCCCAGAAGGTCACCGGGCAGCAGATCCCGGCTGCCGAATCGTCGGAGGAGGTCATCGAGGCCGCCATCACCGCAGGCAGCGAACCCTGCCTGATCTACAACACGGCCCCGGCGGCGGTGCCCGACTTCGAAGCGATGGGCGGCCTGGTGCCGCTCAACAGCTTCCCCGGCGCTGTCAGCTACATCTACGCCCGCACCGGGGCGCTCGCAGGCATGTACAAGTCGCCCGACAACCAGTTCTACCAGATGCCGTGGAAGTCGAACCCCGTCGTGATCTTCTACAACAAGACGGAATTCGCCAAGGCTGGTATCAGCACCACCAACCCGCCATTGGCTACCTACAGCGAGTTCCTGGCCACCGCCAAGAAGCTGGTGTCCTCCGGTGCGGCGAAGTTGGCCATCGACCCGTCGCCGTCGAGCGAGTTCTACGAGGCCTGGTACGACTTTTACCCGTTGTACGCGGCAGAGAGCGGCGGGAAATTGCTGGTTGAGAACGGGAAGGCAACCTTCGATTCGTCCGCCGGACAGGCGGTCGCCGCGTTCTGGGCGCAGCTGTACAAAGAGAAACTAGCTGGCAACGAAACCTACACCGGAGACCCGTTCGCCGACGGCACCGCGGCCATGGCCATCGTCGGGCCGTGGGCCATCGCCGACTACCAGGGCAAGGAGGGGTCGCCCAAGGTCAACTACGGCGTGGTGCCGCTCCCGACCTCGAAGGGCAACACTTCCTACACGGTCCCGACGTTCAGCGACGCCAAGAACATCGCCATGTACGCCTCGTGCAAGAACCGCGGGACGGCGTGGGACTTCTTGAAGTTCACCACCAGCGAAAGCGCGGACGGCAAGCTGCTGTCCATAACCGGGCAGATGCCGATCCGTCAGGGGTTAGAGAAGCTGTACGCGTCCTATTTCACGGCGAACCCTGATTACAAGGACTTCGCGGTGGAGGCAGCCCACATAATCGACT
>CAYZVQ010000209.1:3045-8932 GCA_964481925.1 uncultured Acidimicrobiaceae bacterium | reverse complement strand
TGGAGTTCCGGCGTATCAATGGGCTGCCGCCTTACGTGTTCGCAGCCATCAACAAATTGCGGGACGAGGCTCGCCACGCCGGCGACGACGTGATCGACCTCGCTTTCGGCAACCCGGACATCCCTAGCCCGCCCATCGCCGTAGAGAAACTTGCCGAGGCGGCCCGCAACCCCCGTAACCACCGCTATTCGTCCTCCCGGGGCCTACCCAACCTGCGCCTGGCCATGGCCAACCTCTACCAGCGCCGCTTCGGGGTCGAGGTGGACCCCGAGACCGAGGTCCTTTTCACGATCGGGGCCAAAGAGGGCCTGTCCCACCTGATGTGGGTGTTGCTCGGCCCGGGCGACACCGCCCTGGTGCCGACACCGTCTTACCCGATACACATCTACGCGCCCCTCTTCGCCGGTGCCGACGTGCACCAGGTCCGGGTGGGCCCGGGCCAGGACTTCTTCGCCAACCTGATGTCGGCCTACGACGAGGCGATGACCAAGCCGAAGGTGATCGTTTTCTCGTTCCCGCACAACCCCACTACCGAATGCGTGGACATGGCCTGGATGCAGCGGATCGTCGATTTCGCCCGCGCCCACGACATCGTGCTCGTGCACGATTTCGCCTATTCCGACACGTACTTCGACGGGTATGAGCCCCCGTCCCTGCTCCAGGTGCCAGGGGGCAAGGAGGTGGGTGTCGAGCTCTACACGTTGACCAAGAGTTTCTCGATGGCAGGGTGGAGGGTCGCCTTCGCCATCGGTAACGCAGAGGTTGTGGGAGCGCTCACAAAGCTTAAGAGCTACCTCGATTACGGGACCTTCCAGCCCATCCAGATCGCTTCGATCGTCGCCTTAAACGAGGCGTCGGATTACCCGCGGACGGTGAACGCCATTTATGAGTCCCGGCGCGACACCTTGGTGGACGGCCTCAACCGCATAGGTTGGACCGTGGCCAAGCCTTTGGGCACCATGTTCGTCTGGGCCCCCGTGCCCGAGCCCTACCAGGAACTCGGCTCCCTCGAGTTTGCCAAGTACCTGATAAGCGAAGCCCACGTCGCCACTTCGCCCGGCATGGGCTTCGGCACGGGGGGCGAGGGCTATGTGCGCTTCGCTCTGGTCGAGAACGACCAGCGGATCGGCCAGGCCGTGCGCAACCTGCGCCGCGCCCTAACCAAGCTCGGCTAGGCCGTGGGCGGGCCCATTTCCCGCACGGCATTAATGGCCCGGCGCGGCGTTAGAAATGCTCCGTTCACGTTGGCCACCTAGAGTAGCGATATGGCGACCTATGTGGTCAGAGTGTGGGTGCCTGACAGGCCCGGCGCCCTTGGTGCCGTAGCCAGCCGGATCGGCGCCGTGCGCGGCGACCTGGTGGGCGTGGAGATCCTCGAGCGTGGCGCGGGCCG
This sequence comes from uncultured Acidimicrobiaceae bacterium, assembly GCA_964481925.1. Classification (GTDB taxonomy): domain Bacteria; phylum Actinomycetota; class Acidimicrobiia; order Acidimicrobiales; family Palsa-688; genus Fen-671. Next base: position 7,539 of record CAYZVQ010000209.1, on the reverse strand, counting down.
GGCCATAGACGAGCTCGTAGTCGAGTTGCCCCGGGCCGACCTGCTGGACCTCATGATCAGCGAGGTCAACGAGGTGGACGGGGTGGATGTCGAGGACGTGCGGGAGATCCCGGGCGTTCCCGTCGACCCCCGGCTCGACGCCCTGGAGACGGCCGCCTACCTGGTAGAGCGCCATGACCCGGCCGACCTGTTGAAGGCGCTGGTCGCCCACGCCGCCCGTGACTTCGAGTCCGACTGGGCGGCGGTAGTCGACCCCGGCGCACCCCAACCGCTTTCATGGGTGGGGGCCATGCCCCCCGAGGCGTGGGTATTTGCATTTGTAAAAGGAGCAAAGGCCTCCCTGGTGGGCCGGGAGGGCACCGGCGGCGCCAGCCCGAGCGACGTCGCCTGGGCGGACATGTCCGTCGCCTGCCTCGTGGTGGTGCTGGGCCGCGATGGCCGCCCGTTCCGGATCAGGGAGCGCCGCCAGTTGTCCGCTTTGGCTCGCATTGCCGATAACCGCTGGGTGGAGCTGGTGCGAGGCAGCCGGTCAGGGTCGGTGGCCCCGTCCTCGTTGGCCCAGGCGCTCGGGCACCCGGCCGGGTCGGGGTCAGGTCCGGCCACCGGCGAGGGGGCGGTGCCGTCCTCTCAAGGTGTGAGCCGGGCGCCCACGTCGCTGTCCCGGGCCAGGATGTTGCGTGGTGGCTCCGGGCCCGTGCTCAATCGCTTTTAGCGGTCGCTTAGGGGACAACCTCCACCCGGGCCGCCTCCTTGCGGCCCAGCAGCCACATGACAACTTCGCCGGGGGGGCCCTTCACCGTAGAGCCGCCCTTTTTGGACAGGACCAGCGGCTCTAGACCGGGCGCTTCCAGCCGTCCGGCGGCCGGGTGAAAGGAAAGCTTCGCCATTGCTCCGGCCCGGCGCCAGAGCTCGGCCTCGTCAGCGGTCGCGAGTTGGCGCGGCTGCCAGTCCGGCTGTCCTCGGCGCAGATCCTCGTGGTGGACGAAATACTCGATCGTGTTGATGGCACGGTCCAGGGGGCGCAGGAGGGGCGGCGGCCCTGAGCGCACGCGGCTCACGAGCGTGTCCCACGTCTCGGTGTCGCGCGCTCCGTCGCGTACCCGGGTCGTCCACGCCTTGAACGGTCCCAGGTTTGTCACTATGCCCACGGTGGTGTCGGGACGGCGCTCCCGGGTCAGCAGGTGGGCGGCCAGGTCGGCGCTGCGCCAGCCGGCGCACAGGGTGGGGGAGTCGGGGCCGAGCTCGGTGAGCAGGTCGCACAGGGCCCACCGTTCGCGCTGGGAGAAGGTCGCGCCATCCTTTTTCATGGCTGGATCATAAGCAGTCGGATCAGGTCCGTGGCTCCCAGCTGAACCGCAATATGGCGATCAGCAGCCCGGCCGCTCCCCAGGCGGCGACGACTACGACGTCTACCCAGTCGAAGCTGGTGCCCAAAAAGCCTGCCTGCATCCCGAGAGCGAAGTGCCGGACGGGGAAGATGCGCGCCACCCAAAGGATCCAGCTGGGGGCGTTGGTGCCGAGCGGTATGAAGATGCCGGAAAGGAACAGCAGCGGCAGGATCGTGGCGTTGACGATCGCCGGCGAGGCGTCGGCGTTGGGGATCACTGTGGTTATGGCGAACCCGAGGGCGCAGAAACTGCCGGCACCGACGATGAGCATGACGAGGAAATGGACGAGCGTGATGCCGGTGGGCACCGAGGCCTGGTAGGCGAGGCGGCCGAAGGCGGCAGTGATGACCACGAGCAGGATGGCGACGAAAAGGGCGTGCAGCACTCTGGCGGTGAAGTAGACGCCCGCCGGCAGCGGCGTACCGTCGACCCGCTTCAGGATCCCGGCGTCGCGCTGGAAGGTCACGGTCATGGCGACGTTTGTGTAGCAGGCGCTTATGACGGCGAAGGCCGCCATGGCGGCCACGTAGTAGGTCGACTCCTTGACCGTGCGCCCGGCGAGGTGCACGGTGCCCGACCCGAGCAGGGCGGTGAAGATCACAAGGAACATGAGCGGGAAGGCGAAGGTGAAAAAGGCGGAGGCGGGGTTCCGCCAGAACGTCTTGTTCGTGTACCGGACTTGCCGGGCCGTGAGCGAGACGATGTTCATCGGGCCCTTGCCGCCCTACTTCGCCCGGCACGGCCCCGCCGGCCCCCGCCGTCCGCAGGGCCGTCTGGCGCCGGCCCGGCCCCGGAGGGCCCTGGCGTCCCGCCCGTGAGCTCGAGGTAGACGTCCTCGAGCGTGGGCCGGACGACGCTCAGGTCGTCGAGCTCGATGCCATGGTCCATGGCCCAGCCGGTGAGCCGGTAGAGGGTGGCCGTGAGGTTCTCGGTAACGAGCTCGACGAGCCCGTCCGGGACCGAGCTGTGGGGGAGGTCTTCGGGGAGAGGAGCCCCCGGCGGGAGCCGGAAGCTGACCCGGGGGTTGGCCTGGTCGCGCCCCCCGATGCTGGAGGGGGGGCCGAGCGCCACGATCCGGCCGGCGGCGATGACCGCCACCCGGTCGGCCAGGAACTGCGCCTCGTCCATGTAGTGGGTGGTGAGCAACACGGTCTTGCCCAGCTCGGCCAGGCTCTTCACGACCTGCCAGGCCTCCCGGCGCGCCGAGGGGTCGAACCCGGTGGTGGGCTCGTCCAGGAAGAGCAGTTCCGGGTCGCCGACGAGGGCCACCCCGACGTCGAGGCGCCGCTGCTGGCCCCCGGAGAGCGTGGTGACCCGGGCGTCCTTCTTCGCGCCCAGGCCGACGAGCTCGATCACCTCTTCGGGCGACCTCGGGTGAGGGTAGTAGCCGGCGTACATGGTGAGGACCTCGGCGACGGTCAGGTAACGGTCGATCCCCGTGGACTGCAACACGATGCCGATGTGCGGCTTCAGCGCCTTGCGTTCGTGGCCCGGGTCGTGCCCGAGCACCGTCACCTCGCCCCCGTCCCGATGGCGGAAGCCCTCCAGGATCTCGACCGTCGTCGTCTTGCCGGCGCCGTTCGGCCCCAGCAATGCGAAGACTTCGCCTCGCGAGATCTCGAGGTCCACCCCGTCGACCGCCTTCAAGGTCCCGTAAGACTTGCGTAACCCGCGGACCGACACCGCCGCCTCCTGGGGCGCGGAGCCGGGGGAGGTGCCACCTCGTGAGCCGAGGAGCGCCGCGTTGTCAGTCAAGTCGTCGCCCTTCCTTTGTCGGTGGACCGGGCGCGAGCAATGCCTGGCCATGCCTGCACCATTGTGTGGGCCGTCCTGCCCGGGTTCAGCTTATGGCGGCGCCCGGGGCCGCCGCGGCCCGCTCCAGGGCGGCGACGTCGAGCTTCTTCATGCCCAACATGGCCCGGACCGCTCGCTCTGCCTTGTCCCTGTCAGGGTCGGTCAGGAGCTCGAGCAGACGGTCCGGCACCCACCCTGCCAGGACAGGCCGTACCTGTCCTTGAGCCAGCCGCAGGGCCCCTCTTCACCGCCCTCTGTGAGCCGGCCCCAGTAGTAGTCGACCTCGTCCTGGGAGCCGCAGTTAACGACGAAGGAGACCGACTCGTTGAAGCCGAATTGGGTCGGGCCGCCGTTGAGAGCGAGGAACTCCTGGCCGGCGAGCTCGAAGCGGACGGTCATCACCGAGCCGGCCGGGCCCGGGCCTGCCTCGCTGTAACGGGCCACCTCGACGATGCGAGAGCCCGGGAAGACCGAGGTGTAGAACGCGGCCGCTTGTTCGGCCTGGGTGTCGAACCACAGGAACGGGGTGATCTTCGAGTCACCTTTCACCGATCGGAGCGTTGTCCACCTGTAAGACGTTGTCTAGCTGTATGACGTCGCTAAGGGGCGACGTTCATCGCTCCCGCGGCCGGGCCCGGCCCGGGGGGCCACCTGGCCGGCCCGGGCCGCCGGTTGGGGCCCTCGTCCAGGCGGACGGGAGATCCACAACCTTTACCTCTGTTGGCTCACAGGGAGGCTCCCGTAGGTTGGACTGGAGGACGCACGGACTGCCGAAAGGCTATTGACACGCGTGTAAGTACTATGCTGTAATCTTCCCAGATCTAGTAGGTGAAAGACCTAGACGGGCGGCTTGACCACTACAGCTTGTGGTTGTCCACCTGGGTCCTTGGTCAGCGAACGCGGACGTGAGCGAGCTAGCGGCCCCCTCGGGGGGCAACCCCCGCCAGTTGAAGCTCCCGGAACAGGAAGGACTCCCCACCATGGCAATTGCCCCCGAGCGCACCGGCATCGGCATCCGCCGCTACTTCACCACTCCCGGCGTCGACCCCTATGACACGGTGACCTGGGAGCTGCGGGACGCCCGCATCACCAACTGGGCTACCGGGGCCGTCGCCTTCGAGCAGTTGGGGGTGGAGGTGCCGAGCGGGTGGAGCGTCAACGCCACCAACATCCTGGCCCAGAAGTACTTCCGGGGCACTTTGGGCACGTCGGAGCGGGAGTGGTCGCTGAAGCAGGTCGTCGACCGGGTGGTGGGCACCATCGTGGCCTGGGGGGACAAGGACGGCTACTTCGTCGACGCCCAGGAGGCCGA
>CAYZVQ010000209.1:0-2945 GCA_964481925.1 uncultured Acidimicrobiaceae bacterium | reverse complement strand
ACCATCAAGTCCGGGGGCAAGACGCGCCGTGCCGCCAAGATGGTGATCCTCGACGCCTCTCACCCCGACGTTGAAGACTTCATCTGGTGCAAGACCATTGAGGAGCGAAAAGCCCGGGCCCTGCGCGATGCCGGCTTCGATATGGACCTCGATGGCAAGGACAGCCACTCCGTCCAGTACCAGAACGCCAACAACTCCGTCCGCGTCACCGATGAGTTCATGCACGCCGTCTTGGACGACAAGGACTGGGAGCTGAAGGCCGTCAATTCAGGTGAGGTCCTGAAGAAAATGAAGGCGAGGGACCTCTTCCGCCAGATATCCAAGGCAGCATGGGAATGTGCCGACCCGGGAATGCAGTTCGACACCACGATAAATAAGTGGCACACGTCCAAGAACACCGGGCGCATAAATGCCAGCAACCCATGTTTTACCGGCGACACCCTGGTCCACACTGACAAGGGCCTCGTTAGTTTCCGTGAGCTCTTTGCCCGGGTCAACGACGGTGAGACTTTCGGCGTCTACACCCATGACGCCACGAACGTCCAAGAGCCGGCGCAGCGCTTGGAGCTGACGACCCCGGAGGCCCTGATGATCACCGGCTACAACGAGGTGGTCAAAGTGCGCTTCGAAAACGGCATGGAAGTCCGGTGCACTCCGGGCCACCGCTTCTTCACGGCCAACAGGGGCTATGTCGAGGCTCAGGACCTGAATGCTGACGACAGGGTCAAGGTCCTGGACCTCCCGGCTCCAGCTATCAGTGCCAACTACGGGCTCCCGGTGACGAGCGACCTCACCATCTACTCGACCAAAGGCGACCATCGCCGCCTCGTGCGCCTGCCCGAGAAATGGGATGAGGATCTGGCGCACTACCTGGGCTGGATGGTGGGCGACGGGTCGGTCGGAGCCGGCGGGACTCTCAGTGCCGTGTACGGCAACCCTGAGGACCAGGCCGAGGTGCTCCCTCGGCACCTGGCCTTTGTCACCTGGCTGAACGGTGGTCTTGCTCCCACGCCGAGCGCACAGGCCAACGGCACCCTTCAGCTGCGCCTGAACAGGTGTCCCTTGACGGCGTTCTTCGCCGCCCTGGGCCTGACCGCCGTACGTGGCCCCCAAAAGCGGGCCCCTTGGTCGGTCTTCCAGGCGCCGTCGCAAATTGTGGCCGCCTTCCTGAGGGGGCTGTTCGACGCCGACGGCTGTGTGCGTCTCGACAACGCGAAGGGTAGCTATGTCGGCCTCGGCTCAACCTCACGAGAACTCCTGGTCGACGTCCAACGCCTCCTCAGCACTTTTGGTATTGCCTGCAAGGTCTCGGATGACGATCTGCGCATCACTTCCAAGGGTATGTTGAGCTTTGCGCAGGAGATCGGTTTCTCCCTGCCATCCAAGGCGTCCAAGCTGGAGCAAGTGATTTCTGGCCGGGCCCGGGCCTTCAACAAGAGCGACGGCTGCACGAGGCTGCGCGAGATGGTCGAGGACGGCTTTGAGTTGACCTATAACTTGAGCGAACCCCGTAACCACTCTTATGTTGTCAACGGGCTCGTGGTGCGCAACTGTTCGGAATATATGCACCTCGATAATTCGGCTTGCAACCTCGCCAGTATCAATTTATTGACATTCTTGAACCCCGTCGACGATTTCGACGTGGAGGGGTTCAAAGCGGCGGTCGAGGTCGTCTTCACCGGGCAGGAGATCCTGGTCGGCAATGCCGACTACCCGACCAAGCCGATCGGGGACACGTCCCGGCGTTTCCGCCAGTTGGGACTGGGTTACGCCAATCTGGGCGCGCTGCTTATGGCTCAGGGGATCCCTTACGATTCCGACGCCGGGCGCGCATGGGCGGGCGCCATAACGGCTCTGATGACGGGGCACGCCTACGCCGTCTCCGCCCGGACCGCGGCCAGGATGGGCCCCTTCGCCGGCTACCACGAGAACCGCGAGCCGATGCTCGAAGTCTTGCGCATGCACCGGGCTGAGGTGGCCGAGATCGATGAGTTGCTCGTGCCGCCCGACCTGCTCTCGGCGGCTCAGGAGTCGTGGGATAGTGCCGTCGAAATGGCTGGCACCTACGGGGTTAGGAACGCCCAAGCCAGTGTGCTAGCGCCGACAGGTTGTCTTGTCGGCGGGTCGTTGGTGCCGACCGAACGTGGACTGGTCAGGCTGGCTTCGCTCGGCGACCCGGACGGTTCGAAGTGGCAGGAGCTGGGAATACGCGTGGCTACGGACGAGGGTGCCCGGGTGGCCTCGGAGTTCTACGTAAACGGCTTGGAACCGGTGGTGACCGTGCGGACGCGTCGGGGCTACCGCCTGCAAGGTACGCCCCAGCACCGTGTCAAAGTCGTCAATACGTCGGGCAAATGGGAGTGGAAGCGCTTGGCAGACATCGGGACCGGCGACGTCGTGCCGCTGGCGTTCGACCAACTGATCGGTCGCCCCCAGGCAGTTCCGCTCCCGCCGTTGCCCGAGGCCTACTGGACCGGTGAGCACCACGCCAGCGTTCCTCGGGAGATGACGGCAGAGCTGGCCGAGCTCGTTGGCTATTTGATGGGCGATGGTTCCTTGCACAGCCGTGGTCTCCGTTTTTGTGTTACGGAAACCGACATCGACGTCGTCGAGCGCCTTCGGCTCCTGGCAAAGGCTGTTTTCGGGCTCGAGGTCGCCGTCTCCGCCAAGAAGGGCTACACCGAAGTGAGGCTCGATTCAGTCCGAGTCGTGCTCTGGTGGGAGGCTTGCGGGTTTGCCAAGCAATCGCCCGCTCCCGGGCACAGCGGCAAGGGTTATGTGGCCCATATACCGAGCGCCGTCTTGGCCACCAACGACCGGGAGGTCTACTCCGCTTTCCTGCGGGGCCTCTATGAGGCCGACGGCGATACGAGCGCCGGGTACGCGACGTTCAAGAGCACGTCGTTAGGGCTCGCTCAAGACGTCCAATCTCTCCTGCTGGCACT
>CAYZVQ010000208.1:0-8936 GCA_964481925.1 uncultured Acidimicrobiaceae bacterium | reverse complement strand
CGCCGGGTAAGGCGACGGGGGCAAGGGGGGCGACGGGGGCAAGGGGGGCGACGGGGGCGACGGCTGCCCGGACCAGCCCGGGGTCGGGCCGACGCTCATCGGCGCCGCGTCACGTCGTCGCCGGGCGGCGCCGGGTAGCGACGATGACGGCCGCGCCCAGGACGACCAAGGCCAGCGGGACCGGGCACCACCAGTGTTCCCAAAGAGCGCCCAGACCGTGAGTGCTCTCGCGGCCCGACCAAAAGACCCCGAGAAGGACAAGGACAGCGCCCACGACCGCTCCGATGCGCCTCACCACCTCCAAGCCTACTCAGGTCAAAAGGGCAAGTAGCTCGACCGGGGTGTGCGCAATAGCCACCGGCCCGGCCCGCTCGAGCTCGCCTGGCGCGGAGTAGCCCCAGCTCACGCCGATGGCGGGCAGGCCCAAGGCGGCGGCCCCGCACACGTCGAGGTCGCGGTCCCCCACCATGCACACGTCGTCCCGCCCGGCCAGGGCGAGCGCCGTGATGGCGTTGGTGATCACGTCTTGTTTGGCGCGGGCCCGACCGTCGAGCTCGGACCCCGAGACATAGGCGAAGTAGCCGGACAGACCGAAATGCTCGAGGACCCGCATGGCGAAAACGGTGGGCTTTGACGTGGCGACGGCCATGGTCACGCCGTTTTCGCGCAGGCCCATAAGGACGTCCTCGACCCCCGGGTAGACCTCGTTCTCGTAGAGGCCTTTTTCGGCCATGTAGCTCCGGTATTCCGTCACCGCCCGCTCGGACGTGGCCACGTCGAAGCCGAGGGCTTCGAAGCCGTCATGGGCCGGGGGCCCCATGAAAGCGCGCAGCTGCGCGTCGCTCAAAGGCGCCGCGCCCAGGGCCGAAAGGGCGTGGGACACGGAGCTGGCGATGCCCGGGCCCGAGTCGGTCAGGGTCCCGTCAAGGTCAAAGAGCACCGCCCCATAGCGCACGTCACCATCATGACAGGGCCAACGCTCTCCCCGGGCGAGCCGAACACCTGTTTCCGACGCGCCCCTGGAGACCACCTATTTCAGGCCGGTTGAGGATTGGCGGGGGCCGATGCTATAAAACGTGCACCGAAACCGCTGACGAATTGTTCGGCAGCCTAAAGGCCGGACGCCATGGAGAGTAGGGATGTCGAGCCTTACTGCAGGAGCACCCCGGCTATGATTTCGCCCGCTTCTCGGGATGCCCCCGATGGTACCGCCGCGGGGTGGTCCATGGCCCCAGGGCGGACCGCGATGATCGTCGCCTTGACCGGCCTCATTATCACCGTAGCGGTCGCCTGGACGGCCAGGGCGCTCAACGGGCACAACGAGCACAGGCTCCTCGAGGTCCAGGCCCGCCAGGCGGCGGCGGTGCTCAGCTCGACTATCCTCAGCATCGAGAGCCCTCTGGCGACGGCGCTGCAGACCGAGACGGCCACGGGGGGGGACCCCGGGCAGTTCCGGCGGTACATGTCAGCCCAGACCGGGCCTGGCCGTCTCTTCGTGTCGGCCTCTTTGTGGGAAGCAAAAGGCTATTCCCTGCGGCCGGTCGTGTCGCTGGGAGCACGGCCCGAACTGGTCCCCACCTCGGACAGGGCCAGGGACTTCGTCGCCAGCGCGTTCCGCAGCCCGACCTTCGTGGTGACCAGCATCGGAGCTAACGCCGGCCAACGCATCGCTTACGCCATAGCCCTTCCCAAGGGCTCTACTTTCGCCGTCTACGCCGAGCGGGCCATCCCTGCCAACCGGCGGGTGCCGGTCGAGAGCAACCCGGCGTTCGCCGACCTCAACTACGCCACCTACCTCGGCCCGGGGACGAGCCTCACCGCCCTGGCGACAACCGATCTTCCCCTGTCCGACCTCCCGCTCACCGGGGACACGGCCCGGGACGTCATCCCCTTCGGCGACACGGCCCTCACCCTGGTGGCTTCACCAAGGGTCGCCTTGGGCGGCGCCCTGGGCGGGGCGCTCCCGTGGATCTTCCTCGTTGGGGGCACCGTCCTCACGGTCGCCACTGCCGCGGCGGCGCGAGAGCTCGTCCGGCGCAGACGCGACGCCGAGCACGCGGCCGAGACCATCGCCGGGCTCTACAGCCGCCTCGACGGCCTCTACGCGAAACAACGCACCATCGCCGAGACACTCCAACGCGCCCTCTTACCCCGCAGCAATCCCGATATCCCGAGCCTCGAGATCGCCTCCCGCTATATCGCCGGTGCCGACGGGGTGGACATAGGGGGCGACTGGTACGGCTGCATCGCCCTCGACGACCGCCATTTCGGTTTCGTCGTGGGCGACGTCTCGGGCCGAGGCCTTAGCGCCGCCACGGTCATGGCCCGGCTCCGGTTCACCATCAGGGCCTACTTGCTGGAGGGGCATGCCCCCGAGGTCGTGCTCGAGATGTGCTCGCGGCAGCTGGACCTCGAGGAGGATGGGCATTTCTCGACGGTGCTGGTGGGGGTGGGCGACCTCACGTCCGGCGAGGTCACCCTGGCCAGCGCTGGCCACCCCAGCCCATTGGTGCTCTCGGGCTCCGGCCCGCAGTACGTAGACCTAGAGCGAGGCCTCCCCCTCGGCATCGAGCCGAGTACGTATGTCTCGACAAACGTGTCCCTGGCTCCGGGATCGACGCTCCTGGCTTTCACGGACGGGCTTGTGGAAAGGCGCGGGGAGAGCATTGATGTGGGCCTGCGCCGCCTGGCGGAAGCAGCCACACGGCCGGTTGAGACCCTCGACGACCTGATTTCCAGCCTCATCGACCGGTTGGCCGAGAGCGGAGCTGAGGACGACATCGCCGTGCTGGCCCTCAGGTGGCGGGGCGCCCAGTAACCGTCCTGACCAACGGTAACGCGGTATAGCTGCTCCCCGCTCCCACCACATACGATGGCACGATGGGCCCCGTACCGGAAGAGGACTGGCAACGCGCCGTGGCCGTGGTGGCCCATCCCGACGACCTCGAGTACGGCGCCGCCAGCGCCGTAGCCAGGTGGACGGCGCAGGGCAAGGAGATCAGCTACGTCCTCGTCACCGAGGGGGAGGCGGGTATAGACGGGATGGCGCCGGACGAGGCGGGCCCATTGCGCCAGGAGGAGGAGCGTCGCAGTGCCGCCATTGTCGGCGTGCACCGGGTCGAGTTCCTCGGGCACCCCGACGGCATGGTGGAGATGGGCTTGGCGCTGCGCCGCGATATCGCCGGCGCGCTGCGGCGCGCCCGCCCGGACATCGTGATAACGATGAACTTCGACCTCACCTGGGGTGAGGAGGGGGCAGTCAACCACGCCGACCACCGCGCCACCGGGATAAGCGTTTTAGACGCCTGCCGCGACGCGGCCAATCGGTGGCTGTTCACTGGCGAGGGCGAGCCGTGGGGCGGGATCCGTTACGTCTACGCGTCCGGCGGCGGCGCGCCCACGCACTTTGTCGACGTGTCGACGACTATCGACGCCGGCGTGGCGTCGCTACGCGAGCATAAGGCTTACATCGACGGGCTCGGCCGGGACTTCGACCCGGACGAGTTCCTGCGCAATATGGCCGGGTTTACGGGCATGACCGCCGGTTGCGAGTACGCCGTCGCTTTTCAGCGGTTCAAGGTCGGCTGACCCCTGTTTTATGTCTAGGAGGAGCCCGGGACATCCTGTTGGAAGCCGGCGACGGCGCTGTTGAGCCGGGCGAACTCGACCACCGCCTCCTCTCTGGTGCGGGCCCCGAGCTTGCGGTAAGCGTTGGCGAGGTGCGATTCGACGGTGCGCACGGACACTGAGAGCCGTTTGGCCATCTGCGGGGCCGTGTCGGGGCCGCTCAGAAGGGCAAGGACCTCGGTCTCCCTCGGCGTCAGGCCGTTCAGGAGCTTGCTGGCGGTGGTGGCGTGAGCGACCAGCTCGCGCTCGAGCCGCTTGCGTTTGGTGATGTCCTCGACAATGCGCATACCGTGCACTACGGCGTCGTTGTCGTCCCGCACCACCGAAGCAATGACCTTGCCGAACACCACATCGCCTTGTCCGCTCACAAAGCGCGTCTCGGTCTCGTAGCTGTGGACCAGACCGGCCGAGATCTGCCAGTTGAGCTCGGTGTCCTTTTTGACGTCGTCGGGGTGGGTGAACCACTCGAACGTGGTGCCCACCAGCTCCTGCCTGGTCCTGCCCACGAACCGGCACAGCGCCTTGTTGACATTGGTGATGCGCAGGTCGAGGTCGACGACCGCGATCGGGAGCGGACCTTCCTTGAAGACCCGACGGAACCGTTGCTCGCTCTCACGCAGCTCCTGGTCGGCGCGCTGGCGTTCGGTGACGTCACGGAAGCTCCACACCCGTCCGACAACAGTGCCGTCCAGTCGTTGCGGCCGCGAGTAGCGCTCAAACACCCGGCCGTCCTTGAACTCGAGCGTGTCATGGCTTTCGGCTTCGGGAGTGGCATAAAGTTGTCGTACCTTAGCCTCGAAGATCTCAGGCTCAACCACCTGGGCCATGACGTAGGCGAGGCCGGCGGTGTCGTCCCCACTCTCGAGCAAGGCTGGGGGCATTGTGAACATGTCGACGAAACGACCGTTGTAGCTGGCGATCCTGCCGTCCGCCCCTACGACCAGGATGCCGTCGGCCGTCGAGTTGAGGGTCGCCGTGAGCACCGAAAGGGCGTGGCGCAGCTCAACCTCGGCTGCGGTGCGAGCGGTGATGTCGTGAGCCGAGACCAGGAACCCCCCCACCGTCGGGTCGTCGAGCAGATTGACGATGGTGAGCTCGAAGGGGACGGCCTGGTCGCTGGCATGGCGGCGCAGCTGTACCACCACCGTCACCGGGCTCGCCACCGTCGCCCGGCGCGAGGCCCGTTCAAGCGCGCCCGCCAGCACGGCGCGGTCGGCGTCGGCGGCCAGCTCCGCCAGAGGCCGGTGCTCGATCAGCTCGGGGTCGTGCCCCAAAAGACGCCCCAGGGCCCCCGATGCCGCCTGCACCAGGCCGGCGGCCGAGACGAGGATGATGACGGCCGCCGAGTTCTGGACCATCGTCCGCAGCCGGGCTTCCTCATTGCGGGCCACCTCGAAGCGTCGCCGTTCGGTCAGGTCCCGGAGGCTGAACAGCACGACGGCCTCGCCCCGCCAGGTGACAGGCGCTCCGATCACCTCTACCAGACGCCAACCCGTGCCCGTCTTCACCCGGACCTCGATCAGCGTGCCGACCTCTTTGCCCTGGACGCTCGCCAGGGACCGGAGCACAAGTTCCAGGTCATCGGGGTGGACGAGGTCGAGCCCGGATATACCGATGGATTCCTCGAGCGACCGGGTGAACAGGCGTTCGGCAGCATGGTTGCCCCACTTGACCTGCCCTAGCGGGTCAAGGACGATAACGGCGTCCGGGAGCTCGGCCAGCAGCTCCGCCCGTTCACCGTCACGGGGCAGAGACGTTCCAGCGGACATCGCACCTACCACAGTGCCCACCGAGGGCTTTCAGCGCAAGGCATTCGGTGGCCCACCCTATGCGTGGTGCCGCCGACGCCGCCTTAGCGGTCCGCCCATCGACCATCACCCGCCAGAAGACCAGGAGGCTGTCAGGACAGTGAAGGCAGCACCTTTTCCTGGAAAAGCCGCAGTGGTGTTAGATCGAACGGGTAACCGAGCGCGAAAATGAAGTGACTGACCCCCACGTCCAGGTAGCGTTGAAGCCGGGCCGTCACGGCTGGCGGGTCCCCGATGAGCCAGGTGTCGCGCAGCTCGGCCAACCCCACCCCATGACTTGTCGCGACCCGGCTGGCGTAGCCCTCGGCATCTTCCTTCCGTCTTGTGAGCGCCAAAGTAGTATGGACCGAGAACTCGATGCCGTCGCAGCTGAGACCGGCTTCTTGTCGCATCGCCTCAAGTGCCGTTATAAGTTCCGCGCATTTCTCAGGTGAGGCGATAACATTGAGCCGGTCAGCATGCCTAGCTGCGACACGCAGCGAGCCTAGCCCCGTGCCCCCAACCGTAATGGGAGGGTGCGGCCATTGGACGGGCTTCGGCTCGCACGGGGCGTCGTCGAGGTGATAGTAGCGGCCATGAAAGGTGCAGCGATGCTCGCCCCACAGCAGCTTCACGAGCAGCATCGCTTCGTCTAGGCGTTCATAACGTTCGGCCAACGATGGGAACTCGAGGCCATATGTGCGGAACTCCTTCGCCGCCCAACCCGCGCCCAGAGAAAACTCGAACCGGCCTTCGCTCATCCGGTCGACCTGCGCCGCCGCTTTTGCCAGCACGGCAGGGTGCCGGTAGACCACCCCATTTACCAGAGCCCCAAGGCGGACCCGGCTCGTTGCCACGGCCAGGGCGCCGAGTGTCGTCAAAGTCTCAAAGCACGGCCCGTCAAGCTCACCCGAAAACGGTAGGAGGTGGTCAAAGGTCCATATCGAGCCGTAACCCAGCGCCTCAACCGCCCGAACTGCGCTTAGGTAATCCGCCCAGTTCGTCCGTTGCCCCTGCATATGAACACCGAAATGAAGCTGCCGTCCCCGAACTTCCATGGCCCTCCCTTGCTTCAACGGGCCCGTGCCGGTCCGATGCCAGGCACTGGTGCCACGTCGCGTGAGCTCAACCCTTACTCCACGCCCGAACCAGCGAGGCCTCTTATAAAGGCACGCTGGACGGCAATAAAGACCAGGATCATCGGCAAGGTCACGATCACTACGGACGCAAAAATGACGTTTTGCGGTGTCACCTCCCCCTGGCCAGTGGTCCCGACCACGGCCAGCGTCTGGGTCAGGACCTGCAGGGACCCCCCCTCAGCGGCGACTAGGGGCCAGAGGTACATGTTCCACGCCGTGAGCACCGAAATAGCGAAGTATGCTGCCGTCGCCGGCTTGGCGAGGGGGACAGCTAAGCGCCGGAAGATCGTCCACCAGTTGGCACCGTCGATCCGGGCGGCGTCGAACAGCTCCTCTGGCATCTGGCTGATGTACTGGCGGAACAACAGCGTGCCGAAACCCGTCTGCGCCGCGATCGGTAGTATCAGCCCCGGGTAGGTGTTGATCATCCGGAGCTCGTAGGTGACGATGAAGGTGGGTATCAGCGTCGTTATCAACGGGATGAAGAGCGAAATGGCGAACATGGCGGTGATCAGGTTGCGGGACCGGAAGCGCATCTTGGCGATCACGAGCCCGCCACTGATGCACAGTACCCACTGGAGCCCGACGGCGCCGACGGTGAATATCACCGAGTTCAGGAAGCTCCGAGGTTGGATGACCTGGGTGATGCCGGAGAAGGCGTCCGAGTAGTTGGCGAAATGGAACGAGCTCGGGATGACCTGAGGTGGCTGTACGGACAGCTGGGAATTCGACATCAACGAGCCGGCGAGCATGTACAGCAACGGTGAGGCGAGCAACAGCCCGCAGATAGTGGCGAAGAATATCCTTATCCGCCGCGTGGTACGGGTCGAGATGCCACGGGTGCCACCGCTCGAGCGGGTCATCGGTTGAGCAACTTCGACAGGAGGCGCAGGACGATCAGGATGCCGCCGACCAATGCGATCTGCAGGACCGACAGCGCCGCCGCGTAACCGAAGAAGCCGAAGCTAAAACCGTTGACGAATATGTAATAGACCAGGGTCTGGGTGGCGTAGATCGGGTCTCCCTTGGTGAGGATGTTCACCAGGTCGAACGAGCCGTTCGTGAACGACAGAAGGGCAATGATCGCCACCAGCACCGTCATATAACGCACGCCCGGCCAGACGATGAAGCGCGCCCGGCGGAGGGGCCCGGCCCCGTCGAGCTGGGCGGCCTCGATGACCGAGTCGGGGATGCGCTGCAAGGCGGCCAGGTACAAGATGGTGGCCGTCGGGAGGCTCAACCACACGGTGATGATGTCGAGCGCCGGTAGCGCCCAGGACTGGCTGGCCAGCCAGTCTGGCGGCGTTATGCCGAACCGGGAGATCACATAGTCGAGGACGCCGTAACCGGGGCCGTCCAGGAAAATGTAGCGCCACACGACGGCCGAGGCGGCAAACGACATGGCTGCCGGTATGAGGTACAGGGAGCGCACCACGCTGACGAAGCGGAACTTGAAATTGATCAACATGGCGAGCCCGAGGGAGATGGCGATTGTCGGGACGACCCCGAAGACGATGAACTTGAGGGTGGTCTCGACCGCCTGCCAGACGAGGGGGTCGGCGAACATCCTGTGGTAGTTGGCCAAGCCCACCCACTTGGGGAACCCATTGGTGATGTCCCAGGTCGTGAAGCTGAGGGCCAGGCCGCCGACGATCGGTACGACGACGAAGACCGTGAACATCAACAGGTTCGGCCCGATCAGCAGGGCGGCGGCGCGCCCGTCCCGGCGGGTGGTGCGGGAAGGCAAAGGCGCGGCCGGCACCCTGATGTTCAGCGGGCGTGGGTTAGTCACCTGAGTCACAACTGATGCGTCCCCGGCTTTCCAGTGACAAGAGCGGTCCTATCGAAGAGGTCTGACCAAAGGCCCGCGGCGGAATGGTCAGGCGGTAAGCCATGGCAACGGCCGGCTCCGCGTGGAGCCGGCCGTCACCTACTTCCTTGTCCAAACGGGGAGACGTTACCCCGCCGGTCTCAGCCGTTCAGCGCGTAGGCCGCCACCATCTCCGCTTGGAGGTTGGTGAACGCCTTGGCGATGGACTGGCCGCCGGTGGTGGCAGCCGTAACGGCGTTGGGTATGTCGGTGTTAGACAGCGTGAAGACCGTACCTGGGGTCTGCGGTGCGATGGTGGCCGTGTCGGCGGCGATCACGTACGCCTCACTGTTGGCGGGGCCACCTGGTTGCGTCCGCCACAGGGCGGTCGGGCCGTTGAGAGATGCCACGGCGGGGACAACACCGAAGGTCTTTTCCGCCACGGCCTGGCCGGCGGCCGAGAACAGATAGTGCAAAAAGGCGAGGGCCAGTGGGTTGTGGACCGCGTTGGGGGCGAGGCCCCAGCCCAGGCTCCCACCACCGGTCGGGATGACCTGCATACCGTCGGCGGCG
>CAYZVQ010000207.1:0-8941 GCA_964481925.1 uncultured Acidimicrobiaceae bacterium | reverse complement strand
GGCGGTCGTAGGCGCCTGCTTCGGGGCGGTCGTAGGCGCCTGCTTCGGGGCGGTCCTATGCGTCTGCTTCGGAGCGGTCCTATGCGCCTGCTTGGGAGGCGGAGGGTTCTTCCTCGGCGAATGGGCCTTCTTTTTGGACGGGGCCCGCCTGGGCGAGTGGACCTTCTTCTTGGCCTTGTGGATTATCTTCGGGGTCAAGTGGACCGTCGTCGATGTCGTCAAGGTCGGGTAAGGGACCGGGGTCCCGAGCGCAAAAGCGAGGGAGGCCACGCCGCTCGCCAACGCATCGGTGGCGGCCGTGCCTTTGATGGCGCCCCTCGTCAAGTCCTTGTACACCGTCTGCGCCAGCACGTTGAACCGCTGGACCTCACGAGTGTGGTCGTAGGGCTTGCCCGCCAAGGGCATCACCAGGTCTATGAGGAAGTGGCCTGCCCCCCGCCGAATGGTGGCATCGGCTATGCCGCCTTGGACCGTGGTAGCCACAGCCTGAGCGGCGGCCTGCACCGTCTCGGCCGGCGCCTGGGTCCCGGCCGGAGTGCTGGGATTGCCCTCGGGGACGGTCGTGGTAGTGGTGACCGATACCGCCGCGCCTCGGGTCGCGACCCCGTTGTCGGTCTTCGCCGGTTTGGCCAGCACGTCGGCAAACACGAGACCGAGGATGGCGGCCACCAGCAGCACGGCGACGCCGGACAGCACGACGCGCCCGCGACGAGTACGCAAGCGGTTAAGCGTGGCCTTCACCCTCTCGGACAGGCCAAGGCGCCCACCGCGTGACCGGACCTGAGATGCTTCAGCTCCTCCTGCCACTTCCAGCTGATGGTCAGTCTCTCCTCCGGTGCTATGTCTCTTGACGTACCCTCCCGTGCCCCACCTCCACACCGAGCTTCGGTAGGGCAGCCTCCGGCCAAAACCCCAGGTCGGTCCGGTGCTGACCTCGACCATGGCCAGCTTGGTCGGCGTCCGCAGCCGTCACACCTGGAAAGTGCAGCCGGTAAGTTCTTCCCCACAGCGAAGCACCCAATAACCTAGCCGAAGGACGGCGACCACTGCAGGTGGGCCTGTGGCCACTTTTACGGGTTCCCTGTCTTCTCTTGTCGCATGCCTCGCCTGGCACCTAAGGACGTTCTCTGCTTCGTCTTTGGCCATGCCTTACGCCGCCACGAAGACAACGCCTGCTCGGACCTTAGGCTGTCCGTCGGTGGCGTCCTCGAATGGCTAGCCCGTCTGCTCACCGTGAGCCGCTCGTCGTCCGGCTGCGACGGCGCCTGGCCCGTGGCCTGGGTCGCCAATGGCCCGGGCAACCGGGGCGGGCGGACCATGCGGGCCCAACGGCTACTCGAGGAGAGGAGCGAGCACGCGGCCACCGCGGCGCTTCGGGCAGCTTGGATTTGCGCGCTCAGATGATCGACCTAACCTCCGACATCACTGTCGGCGATAGTCAAGCGGGGCCGTCAGCGCCGCTCGATTGGGTCAGGGCGCCCGACGCCACGCGCGCCCGCTTATCGGCGAACCTCGAAGCCGAGTACTGGCGAGTTGCGAGCACCAACTTGTGGACCTGGGCGGTGTTCGACCAGTCACAAGGGGTCGAGGGCGGCGAACGTCGTGAAGCCATCTGGCAGGGCATCGCCACCAGCGAGGTTGGCGTCCAGGAAGCGGTACAAGCCTGGCACGAGGCGTACCAAACACGACAGCACCTCTCGGGTTGACTCTTACCAACGGGCAGCCTAGGAAGGCTCCTCAGGCCCGCGGAGGTCGGCCACCCAAAGAGCGACCGTCGTGCTGATGCTGAGGGCATTGTCACGCGCCACCCGGTAGAGCTGCTCGACGGCCTGGTCCCAGGGGTTCATGGCGCCCCGGTCCTCGGCTACCTCCTCGAGCACGGTGTTCTCCTGGTTTAGGAGCTGGAACACGAACGGCGGGTTGCCGTCGCCGTCGAGGCTGGCCACGGCGACGCTGCCGTGCGGGCGGGTGGCGACGAAGGCGGACTCGCCGGCCACCTTCCAGCTGAGCGTCCCCCGGCGAGTGGCGTCGATGAGGAGCCTGAGGAGGTTGAGCACGCTCGGACTGGGCTCGGGCACAGCGTCAATCTAGACGGTCAGTCCACCAGCAGGTAGACGGCGGTGACCAAGCCCAACACCAGGATGACGGAGCGCAGCACGACCGTGGGCACCCGGCGGGCCACGCGCGCCCCGATATAGCCCCCCACCAGGGCGCTGCCGTCCATGAGCCCTGCCGCTCCCCAGGCTACGTGGGCGTGGGCGACGAAGATGACCAGCGCCACCGTGTTGACTATCAGGGACAGGACGCTGCGCAGGCCGTTGACCCGGGCCAAGGGCTCGGAGGTGGCCAGGCCGAGGACCGCCAGGAGGACTACTCCCAGGCCGGCGCCGAAATACGAACCGTAGACCGAGGCTAAGAAGCACCCGCCGTGAAGGAAGACCACATGCGAACGGCGGCCGCTCTCGGAGACGCGAAGCCTGGAGGCGAGCCAGGGCTGTGCCCCAAATAGTAGGCAGGAAAAGAGCAGGAGGAAAGGGGCCAGCGAACGGAAGTCGCCGCTGGGGGTGGTGAGCAACAGGACGCCACCGACGACGGCCCCCCCGACCGCGGTGCCAACCAGGCGGCGGAGCTGGTCGCCTTGCTGCGCCACCTCTCTGCGGAACCCGGCCACCCCACCGAGATAGCCGGGCCAGATCCCCACCGTGGAGGTGACGTTGGCGGTAAGGGCGGGGTAACCGACAGCCAGGAGAGCGGGGAAAGAGATGAGCGTTCCGCCACCAGCGGCGCCGTTGACCACCCCGGCACCGAGGCCGGCCAGCACCAGCAGGAGCTCCTGCCCACCCGAGAGGGTCATGACCATGAAAACCGTAGTGGGGGCCGAAGAGGCACTCAGCGGCCCGGCGGGAGTACAGTCAGGCCCGTGGCGCAGGGAAGGGGCCCGATCGTGGTCGGCGTCGACGGCTCGGCCCCGTCCCTGAAGGCCCTGGAGTGGGCGGCGGAAGAGGCCAGCACCAAAAAGGTGGACCTCCACGTGGTGGTCGGGTGGCACCTGCCCCTCATGCTGGGGATGCCTCTACCGCTGCCGACCGGCTTCGACCCCCTCGAGCCCGCCCGGGACGTCCTCGAAGAGGCACAGCGGGCGGTCGCCGGTAATTATCCCGACCTGGTGCTGAAGACCCACGTCGTGGAGGGCCCGGCGGCCCGCGCTCTGGTCCGCACGGCCGCCGACGTCGGTGCCAGCCTCCTCGTCGTGGGGGCGCGCGGGCATGGTGAGGTCACCGGCCTCTTGATCGGCTCGGTGAGCGAGAAAGTGGCCACGCACGCCAAGTGCCCGGTGGTCATCGTCCGCCACTAAGGGGCGTACTGGGCGATCAGTCCACCTCGGACAGGGCCTGGGCGAACTGGGCCGCATATAGGTGAGCGTAGGGCCCGCCGGCTTCGAGCAGCTGGTGGTGCGTGCCGCGTTCGACGATGTGCCCCCCTTCCATGACGAGGATCAGGTCGGCGTCGCGAATGGTCGAAAGGCGATGGGCGATGACAAAGCTCGTGCGGCCCTGGCGCAGTGTGTTCATGGCTCGCTGGATCAGCAGTTCGGTACGGGTGTCCACCGAACTGGTGGCCTCGTCCAGGATGAGGATGGCGGGCTCGGACAAAAAGGCGCGGGCAATGGTGATGAGCTGGCGTTCCCCGGCGCTGACAGACGACCCCTCCTCGTCGATGAGCGTGTCGTAGCCATCGGGCAGGGTGCGCACGAAGTGGTCGACATGGGTGGCGACGGCGGCGGCCCTGATCTGCTCGCGGGTGGCGCCGGGAGCCCCGTAAGCGATGTTGTCGGCGATGGGCCCGCTGAACAACCACGTGTCCTGGAGCACCATCCCCGTCTTGGAACGCAGGCCCTCACGGGTCATATTGGCGATGTCGACGCCGTCGAGGGTGATGCGCCCTTCGTCCAGCTCGTAAAAACGCATGAGAAGGTTGACCAGAGTCGTCTTCCCGGCGCCGGTCGGCCCCACGATGGCCACCGTCTGGCCCGGCTCGACGGTGAGGGAAAGATCTTCGATGAGAGGCGTGTCGGGTACGTAACGGAACGACACGTGCTCAAAGTCCACCCGCCCCCGGGCGGTCTCCAGGACCTCGGGGTGCTCGGGGTCGGGGCCCTGTTCGGGTTCGTCGAGGAGGGCAAAAACCCGCTCAGCCGAGGCGACCCCCGATTGCAGCAGGTTGGCCATGCTCGCCACCTGGGTGAGGGGCTGGGTGAACTGGCGTGAGTACTGGATAAATGCCTGCACGTCGCCCAGTGAGAGCTGCCCGGAGGCTACCCGCAGGCCGCCCACCACGGCCACCAGGACGTAATTGATATTGCCGATGAACGACATGGCCGGCTGGATGATGCCGGACACGAACTGGGCCTTGAAACTCGACGAGCACAGGGCTTCGTTATGCTCGGCAAAGGTTTCTTCGGCCTCCTGGGCGTGCCCGAAGACCTGCACCAGGGCGTGGCCTGTGTACATCTCCTCGATATGGCCATTGAGTTTCCCGGTGGTCTTCCATTGCTGGACGAAGTTCGGCTGGGAGCGCTTGCCGATCTGGGTAGCGACGACAGCCGAGGCCGGGACCGTCACCAGGGCGATCACGGCCAGGAGAGGAGAAATGAGGAACATCATGACAAGGACGCCGACGATCGTCAGCAACGACGTCACGACCTGGCTCAGGGTTTGCTGGAGGGTCTGGGAAATGTTGTCGATGTCGTTGGTGACGCGGCTCAATATCTCGCCCAGCGGTTGGCCGTCGAAATAGCGCAGCGGCAGGCGGGACAGCTTGGCCTGCACCTTCTGGCGCAGCCGGAAGACGGAACGCTGCACGGCCACGGTCAGCAGCCGCCCTTGCATCAGGCTGCCCAGCGAGGCCGCGAGGTAGATCACGAGCACCAACAGCAGTACTTGGCCGACGTGGCCGAAGTCGACCCCCCGGCCCGGTACGAGGTTCATCGAAGCGAGCATGGAGGCGAGCGTGCTGTGCCCCTCGTGGCGCAACCGGGCCACCATTTCGACTTTGGTGTACCCGGCCGGGAGTTTTTTGGCGAAGACGCCGGAGAAGATCAGGTTGGTGGCGTCTCCCAACAACCGGGGGCCCAGCACCGAGAGGCCGACGCTGGCGGCGCCGAGCCCCATGGTGACGCTGATCAGTGGGCGTTCGGGGCGGAGCTCGCCGAGCAGGCGCCGGGCCGATGGGCGGAAATTGAGGGACTTTTCGACCGGCCCCCCGCCGCCCATGAGGCCCCGCCCGCCGAAACCGCCGCCACCGCCCGGCCCCCGGCGTACGGCCATGGCGCTCACGCCGCCTCCTCCTCGGTGAGCTGGGAAAGGACGATCTCGCGATAGGTCTGGTTGGCCACCATCAGTTGCTCATGGGTCCCCGTCCCCACCACCTCGCCTTGGTCCAGGACGATTATCTGGTCGGCCTGGCGGATGGTGCTGACCCGCTGAGCGACGATCACGACGGTGGCGCCGGCCGTGTCCCGGGCCAGGGCGGCACGCAGGGCGGCGTCGGTCCCATAGTCGAGAGCCGAAAACGAGTCGTCGAAAAGGTAAATGGCGGGCCGGTGCACAAGGGCCCGGGCGATGGCCAGCCGCTGGCGCTGCCCGCCCGAGACGTTGGTGCCCCCTTGGGTGATCTCGGCCTCGAGCTGGCCCGGCATCTGCTCGACGAACGAACGGGCCTGGGCGATCTCGAGGGCTTTCCACAGTTCCTCGTCGGTGGCGTCGCGCCCACCGTAGCGAAGGTTGGACCCGACGGTGCCGGAGAAAAGGTAGGGCCGCTGCGGTACGAGGCCGATCAGGCCCGACAACGTCGACGGGTCGAGGCGGCGCACGTCGACCCCATCGAGCAGCACTTCACCGGCTGTGGCATCGAAAAGGCGCGTCATCAGGTTGAGCAGGGTCGTTTTCCCGCTGCCGGTACTGCCGATCACGGCCGTGGTGCCCCCAGGCCCCGCCACGAGGTTGATGCCCCGCAGCACCGGCGTCTCCGCCCCCGGGTAGTGGAACTCGACATCCCGCAGTTCGATGCGGCCCTCGACCTTTTCGGGGACAATGGGCTCGGTCGGAGGCAGGACGCTGGTCGGGGTGCCGAGGACCTCCTCGATGCGCTCGGCACAGGCTTCGGCCCGAGGCACCAGAAGGAACATGAAGGTCGCCATCATGACCGCCATGAGCACCTGGACGAGGTAGCTGAGGAAGGCCGTCAGGGCACCAATCTGCATCCCGCCGCTGACCACGAGGTGCCCACCGAACCAGAGGGTGGCGATACTGGCCAGGTTGACCACGAGCATGACCGAGGGGAACATGAACGCCATCAACCGGCCCACGCCGAGCGAGACGCCGAACAGTTCGGTGTTGGAAGCACCAAAGCGTTCCCGTTCCCAATCGTCGCGCACGAAGGCACGGATGACCCGGACACCGGAGATCTGCTCCCGCAGCACCTGGTTTATCCGGTCGATCCGTTTTTGCATCAGGCGGAAAAGGGGCCGCATGCGAGACACGATCAGCCCCACGATCACCGCCAGCACGGGCACGATGATGACCAGGAGCGACGACAAGGGCACGTCCTGTTTGAGCGCCAGGATCACGCTGCCGACGCCAATTATGGGCGCCGACACCATCATGGTAAAGCTGAGCAGGACGAGCATCTGGACCTGCTGGACGTCGTTGGTGGTGCGGGTTATGAGCGTGGGCGTCCCGAAATGGCCCACTTCACGGGCGGAAAAGGTTTGGACTTGATGGAACACGGCACCCCGCACGTCCCGGCCCAGGGCCATGGCGGTGCGGGCGCCAAAATAGACCGCCCCTATGGCACAGACCACCTGCACCAGGGTCACGGCCAACATGACCCCACCCGTGCGCAGGATGTACCCCGAGTTCCCTGTTACAACACCGTTGTCGATCATCTCGGCGTTGAGCGTGGGCAGGTAGAGGTTGGCCAAAGACTGTAGGAACTGCAGGACAACGACGGCGATGATGGCGTTGCGGTACGGGCGCAGGTAGAGGCGCAGAAGGCGCAAGAGCATCGAGGGCGCCTATACGGCTTGGCTCAGGAGCGGCTCGCCGCCCGCCCGGTCGCCGCCTGCCTGGTCGCCGCCTGCCTGGTCGCCGCCTGCCTGGTCGCCGCCTGCCTGGTCAGCCACCGCCTGCTTGCCGGCGTGCTCAAGCGCTTCCGCCACCGGGGCGAGGACGGTGAGGGCATCGCGCAGGACGCTGGCGTACGCCTGCGTGCACTCCGGGCGCAGCCAGAACAGCATGGCCGCCCGGGCTGCGGCTTCATAGGTAGAAGCAACTATGTTGGGCAGCAGATCGACGGCGGTCCCCATCCCCACCCGTGCGGCAATGGCGTCAGCAAACGGACGGTGTATGGCGGCGGTGGCCTTGAACCACTCTCCCCGCACCACTTCGTCGCACATCATCAAACGGAAGACGTCCTTGTCCGGCTCGCTCTGGGCGTCGTTGCGGTCCACCATGGCGTGTACCAACGCCTCGGCCAGCGCCTCGGAGGCCGGGCGCTCGTTGAGCGCGCTAACGATGAGCAGAGCCCGTTGGGCGCCGAGGGCACAGATCGCCTGCTCCCGGTTGGAGAAGTAGTTATTGTACGTGCGGGGCGAAACCCCGGCGGCAGCCGCGATGTCGCCCACCCGGACGTTGGCGATACCACGCTCGAGCGCCAGTCGCAGGGCCGCCATGCTGAGCGCCTCGCGGGTCGCCTCCTTCTTGCGTTCCCGCAGGCCAGCACTGGAAGGGCGGCTGGCTGTCGCCGGCGCTGAGGGTGCCGGCGGCACCAACACGTCCTGGTCTGCTTCCCCGTGGTGCGCCGGCACCGAGCCGTTCTTTACGCGGGTTGTCGAGGTCACGGCTCACAGTGTACCGACAACCTACGTGCCACGCAAATATGCGTGATAGGCAACCTTGTGCCTCCGGCCTCAAGTGGCACACGCTGGTAGGTGCATATTCGGGGAACAAGTACGCCGTCGCCGTGACCGGTCCTGAGGTCGCGCCTATGAAGGCGCCGGTTATAAAGGGAAATGTCCTTGAGCCCACAAGTGAAGCGGACTGGGCTCCGGTTATGCCAGTTTAGGGACCGGCTCGCAACGACTGCCGGTCCTTCACCCTGGGAGGTTGAACTACCTTGTCCTGCGGAGGGACAAGGTAGATGCGCATCACGAGCGTTGAGACCGGACGGCGGCCAGTACATCTGCGGTTGCCCTTCCGGACCGCCCTCAGGGAGGTCAAGGACTTCGAGGTCGTCACCGTATCGGTGCGCGCCGAGGGCGGGGTTACCGGGTGCTCCGAGGTGGTGGGGACCGCCCGGATCACGGGCGAGACCAATGCCTCCATCGAAGAAGCAGTCAACACCGTGCTGGCACCGGTCCTGATCGGCCGGGACCTGGGCGACTATTGCGTGGCCCTGGCCGACACGGCTTTGGCCATGGTGGGCAACAGCACCGCCAAGTGCGGCATCGACGTCGCCGTACATCGCGCTGTAGCCGCCTGGCGGGGTACGGCTCTTTCAGAAGTGCTCGGGGCCACCCTTCGCCCGATCGCCACCGATGTGACGGTGAGCCTCGCCACCCCATCGGACATGGCGGCTGAGGCGAGCCGGCGGGTCGACGAGGGCTTCGGCACTTTGAAGCTGAAGGTGGGCGGGCCCGTAGCCCTCGACATCGAGCGTGTACGAGCCGTAGCCGGCGCCGTCCCTGGGAACGTCGCCCTGCGCATCGACGCCAACCAAGCCTGGACGGCCCGCCAGGCGCTTCAGGTAATCGACGGCCTGGTGCAGGCGGGCGTAGTCGTCGAGTTCATCGAGCAGCCCGTGCCCGCCGCCGACCTGGCCGGACTGGCCGCCGTCACCGCCCGCAGCCCGGTCCCGGTCGTGGCCGACGAGAGCGCGCACA
>CAYZVQ010000206.1:0-8948 GCA_964481925.1 uncultured Acidimicrobiaceae bacterium | reverse complement strand
CCGGCTTGGTGCCCACGCACAACATCAACGGCACTCGCTATATCAACGGTGGCGTGCGCTCCGCCGAAAACGCCGACCTTGCCTCGGGCTATGCGAACGTCGTGGTGCTCTCGCCGTTTGGCGGGCGGAGCGGGACGCTACCGGCAGGCCAGTTCGAGGGTCTTCGCAGATCACCGGAATGGGGCACGGACCTGGCGAGCCAGGTCGAGGCCCTGCGCAAGCAGGGCAGCCGCGTCGAGGTGATCACACCGGACGCCGATTCCCGAGCCGCAATGGGCACGAACCAGATGGATCCGGCGACCCGCATCCCCGCCGCCCGTGCCGGTTTCGCCCAAGGCAAGCAGGAAGCGACCCGCGTGACGTTCCTCTGACGATTGCACGCCATTCTGTGAGCCCCAGTCCCGGCGTTATGAGCTACCAGCGACTATGAATTTCAGGGGATCCGGAATGTCGTCGACCGGGGACAGCAAAAGCTTTCATGTCAGCGCGCGAAAACGCTCAACTTCACCTCCATCCGGAGGACTCATCGATTCGAACTGCGGCCGCACAGTCGTTGCTCAGTCGGACGGGGTAACCCGATACAGAGCACTGAAGCGGACAGCCGATGCTCACAGCCAGTCGGAGATTGATGACCCGCACCCCTATCCTGATTGGTATGGATAGTGACCCCGGGCTGAGTAGCAACGACAGTTCCCCTCTTGCCTGGTCGGTCGGCGTCGTGTTAGGCGAGCGCACCCGCTCGCCACCCCGCCGTCGTTGACAGGTCGGCGCACACAGCGCCTCATCCGCTGTCGCTTACCCCAGGTGCAGCGTCCTGCTTTGGCGCGAAGCCGCCCCGGCCGATGTAGGCCGGGGCCGCTTCATGATGCTGCGTTGCAGTTTGCCTAGAAGGAAACGGTCCCCGAACCGGTCACAATCTGCGCCTGACCGACGCTAGGGGAGTTGTTCGAGTTGTTGCACTGGCCCGCGTGCTTGCCGCTCGGGTACTTTGACCCGATCACCGCGATCGTGAGCGTCACGGTGAACCCGCCGCTGATGCCCGTGTACGCTCCGGTGCCCGAGCCCGCCACGATCGGCGTCGAGGCCGTCACGACTATGTAGGCCGAGCATGTCGTTGCGCTGGGCTCGACCTTGTTGAACGCGCTCCCTATCTTCTTGTCGAGCCTTGCGACGTTGATGGTGAACGAACCTTGGACGAGCGAGACTCTGACCTCGGTACCGGTCGGCCCAGGGGTGCCGTTGGCAAGTACCGTGTAAGACGATCCCGAGTCCCCGATCGCTCCGGTCAACACGACCGTGCCGCCGACCCCCTCACCGTCGCCGTAGTCGAAAACATGCACTGTGCCGTTCGTTACCGTACTCGCGCTCGCTGTCATGATGTTCCCAGTTGTCAACAGAGCACCGGCGAGCGCGGCGATGGTTAACACGGACACGACTCGTTTCATATATGGACCTCCTTGGTGGGGACTGTCGAGCATTGGGCTGGCGGTGGTTGGTGGTGCTTCCCGGTCGTAGGACCTCGTGGGGTCTGTCGACCTCCTGTCCTGCCGCGATCACCGACGATCTCAGCTGTTTTCCAACAGCTTGGCCTTGTCGCTGACCCCGACCAAGGTGGCTAGCCGGTGAACCCGCCCCCGTGCTAGCACCTCGTTGGTCCTTCAGACGGGCGTTGGAGCCGCTAGCAGATCCGGGCCGACCTGCCCCTGCGAGATGCCAAAGGCCCGGGAGGGGACCATAGGACGGGTCCTGGAGGTGCTCGTCGACCACAAGGCCCGCAAACCGGCCGGACGAGCAAAGGTGCTCTGAACAACGGAGCGCCGGCGGGGCGCCTGCTGGGGCTGCAGCCGTGACGGCCAGCTCGGCGCCGGCTCAGCCGTCGTCAGCGTTGGTTCCTCACCCAAGGCCGTCGAGGTCGTCGGCTGGGACATTGAGAGCTTGAAGGCTAGCTAGCGAGGCTCAGGGCCCGGAGCCAAGGTGGTCAGTGCAGAGGCGTCGTCCCCAGGATCATCACATATTGATCGCACCACCCACAAGAACTCGTGAGAGAACAGTTGGCGAGCCGAAGCGGCTCCGCGTCGAGGAGGAATGAAAATGTGCAAGACAAAGTGTGGGACCATGGGGGAAAATACGACTACGGGTACCGATCGATCAGGAAGGAAAGGCGCTGGCCTTCACCAGAAAACCATCAGAGTGCCCCACCACCTCGGAGCAGTATTGCTGGGGCTGGCGTGCACCTTGGCTTCCGTTGCCTTCCTGGTAGCCCTTCCGTCGGTCGCCTCAGCGAGCACGCAGAAGCCGACGAAGCCGGTGCCTGCAATTTGTAGCTTCCTGGATGATCAGGCCGGGTCGGCGCAGTTTCTAGCGCAAGTTGGGAAAGATATGAAGTCGCACGACGTTACGGCACTGAAGGAGCTCTTCCTCAGCCTCGTCAATAGTGTGGAGAAGGTGTCGAACTCTGCCGCCGTACGGTCGGCGCCGGCGAGTGTCCAAGCCGCCATCAAAACGGTCGCGCACAGTATGCCTACGATAAAGGCGGACATTGAGAAGGCGGCTACCATGTCCGAGCTGGAGGACGTTCTATCGTCCATGGGCAAGGCATCCGGGGTTCAGGGTGCGGAGCACGTCCTTAACAACTACGCGAACGCCGTCTGCGGAGGCTGAGAGAGCTGGCGCCGGCTTCTGAGGAGACAGCGGCACAGACCGCCTGCGCGAGGACTACGGGTGGGCTAGTCAGCACGTGTCGCACATCGGATTTCTCAAGCCAAAAGAGATGTTGGTGAACCTATCGCCCGACATCCTGCGGATTATTGAGCGGCTCACTGGATGAGGATGGCGGGCTGATTTAGCGACAGCTGGAGGCGGGCCGGGCTCGACCTGCGGCGTGCTTGCGGTGTCGTTCCCGGTGACGACAACGTGAGGACGTCCTTGTACACGCAAGGGCCCTCTCGCTTCCTCTTGCCTGAGTACGAGAGAGCCCTCTCTAGCCACGACCCTCGAAGGGCCCAGCTTTCTCGGCTGTCCGGTTCCAGACCGTGAGCTCATGCCCGGCGGAGAGGAACGCTCGCGCTAGAGCCGACCCCATCAGCCCGAGCCCGATCAGGGTGGTTTAGCGCCTGCCCCCGTAGGCCGGCGCTAGAGGGCCGACCTCCATCTCTCGCACAGCATCGCTTCGAGAGGCTCCCTGCATATCTCCTCCTTCTGCGTTCGTGACGCACTGCACCCTTCAGGTCTTCGGTCGGCCAGTTCGTGCCATACGCACCTCCATTGTCGTATGGCACGAACGCGCTCTGGGGCACGTTAATTCCCGCATCACATACTTTTTTATGAATCTCGGAATCAGGAAACTAGTTGGATACAGGGTTGAGCAGTTGGCCGTCGGGCCCGTAGTATCCGCCTCCGTCGGCGCCGCCGGGGTCGTAGGAGGAATAAGGAGCCTCGTACAGCTGGCCGGTGGAGGGGTCCTCGACCAGTTGCTGACCGTTGATGATGTCGTCGAAGTTGGCCTCCTGGGCGCTCTCGGCCTGCCACTGCTGGTT
The DNA here is from genome assembly GCA_964481925.1 of uncultured Acidimicrobiaceae bacterium. Taxonomy (GTDB): domain Bacteria; phylum Actinomycetota; class Acidimicrobiia; order Acidimicrobiales; family Palsa-688; genus Fen-671. The sequence goes on along the minus strand of CAYZVQ010000206.1, from coordinate 5,412 downwards.
CAGCCTCTGGATGTCCTGGAGGTCCTGGACGAAGCTGTGCTGGACCGCCCCCATCATCTCGATGAGGCCGCCATTGACCGAGTTCCACAGGTTGGTGGTGGCGAACCCGGACCGCATCACCCCAAAAGTGCCTACCGAACCGCTGTCTGTGAGTATGTAAACCAGTCCATGGACCGCCCTGCCCTGGTAACGGCCCAGGAGCTCCTCGTACTGCTGGCCCTGCACGGCGCCCCCCGAAACCTGCTGGTCCGCCAGCCGGGTGACGGAAAGCACGCTGGTGACAGTCACCCCGTCCACCTGGAGTATGTGGGCCAGCGCCAGCGGTGGGGTGTCGTACTGAGGTGGTATCCCGAAGAAGAGGTAGCTGACGTCGGCGTTGTTGTTGGAGCCGCGGAGGTCGAGGTTGTCTTGCCCCTCGTCCAGCACCGCCCAGCCCGTTGGCATGATGTAGGTGAAGCTCTGGTCCCGGAAGACCTGGAACAGATCTGCGGAGGCGGAGCTGAAGCAGGACCTCACGGCGATCAGCTTGGCGGAGTCCGCCGCCCACCGGCTGGGTGGCGCCCACCACGCGGAGAACAGCACCTCCTGAGCGCCGAACTGGGTGCGGACGGGCAGCACCACCACCCGCGCCACACCCGCCATGAGAGCATGGGAGCTGCGCAGGTCGATGGAAGCCTGCGGGAGCCCGGCGGTGCTCGGCTGCATCTTGAAGCTGAGGGCAACTCCCCCCTTCGCCAGGAGCTGTTGCTCGTACCGCAGGTAAGAGGAAAAGAAGCTGGACGGGGTGAGCCCACTGGTGAGGGCGGCCGGGTAGAGCAGCGCCGCCTCGGTGCCCGTTGCGTCCTTCGACACCACGATCGTGCCGCCCATGGTGGACAGCTCCCACCCGGCTGGGACCCCGGCCCGGAAGCCCTGGTACGGGTCGTACGTCAGCGGCAGTGAGCAGGCGGGCGCCGTAAGGGCCGCGGCCGCCGCCGCGCTCGCCGTAAAAACCGCGGGGCTGCTCCCCGCGCCTGGGTGGACGGCTGCGCCGGCGGCCGGCACCAGGGCGGTCCCCACAAGGCACCAAGCGGCACCCGCGACCGACAAGAGTCTTCCTCCCCGCCGTCGCACACTGCTCGTCAGCACAACCGATGAAGCCCGAGTGGTCATTCGTCCGATATAATAACTCACGTTAGGCTCGCCTACTGTGAAAACCCGGGGACCTGAAGGGTGCAAGCTCGCGAGCCGCCAGGCGAGTGCCGAAGTTGCTGAACTGACGTTTCGACAAATGCGGGCAATAATCAGTTCGAGTGCTCGTGGCCGAAGAACGAGGCTCGCACCTTCTCCCGGCCGTCGCGCCTTCGCCTTTGCCTTCTCGCGAGGCGGTAAGTGGGAGGCTATGCACGGCAATATGACGGGTATGTACGAGGCTCGCGGACGCTTACGAACTTTCAATCACGGATTGTTTGCTTGTTGGTCCGCACCCTGACAGGACCTCTAGGAGGCCCTAGCATCGTTTGCCTTGGCGGGCTCAGCAAACCGATACGTTCGGCGGCGCAGCCCCGTGATTACAGGCTCATCAAGCAGTTCGCCGAGTACAATAGGCGTGATGACCAGGGCCGACTTGCACCGGGTCGTTGACGACCTACCGGAAGAGGCGATCGACGGTGCATCCGTCATGCTGCGTGGGATCGCCACGGGTGCAATCGACGCCGATCAGGCGTGGGCCTGGACGCCAGAGTGGCAAGCAAAGCTTAGGGGTGCGCTCGGGGACTTGGCGGCCGGCAGGGTCACGAGGTTCGACAACGACGAGGACTTGCTGGCTGCCCTCTAGGGCCCCGGAGCCACGGCGACCGGATCATTGCCTACATACGACTTCACTGCTGGCTTCCGGCGCGATCTCGATCACCTGAATGATGCCCAGGCCCGCATGATCGGCTCCAAGGAGTCGGCCGACGTGCCGGGTGGCCACCTCGGCCTGGTGGTCGAGCTCGGCCGCTCCCCCGCGTCGGGGTTTATGACGGCGAGCCGGCCATCTCGGTGCGCCGGGGCCGGCGTCTCATCTACACCGCCGACTACCTGCGCCTGAAGGGCAGTCTGCGCAGGGGTCCGGTCCTAGCGCGGCTCCCGGGCACGCAGCTAGACGGCGGCGTGGCGGCCGCGGACGGATATGGCCTCTTCACCTGAAATACGCTCGCCGAGGCGCACCACGAGCCGGCCGAGGCGAACTACGGCGCTCGCCCGACCCCGTGCGCCCGGGTCGTAGTCGAGCGCCCTGCGGGTTGCTCGCACGCTCGCGGCGTGGCGCAGGTCCGCGGCCCGCTCGGCTGCCACCTCCTGCAAGATCCATGGATTCATAGCCATATCCAAATACTATGATTCCCTGCGCCCTAGTGCAAGAGAATAATGTGATATAGTCATCTGGCTATGCCACTCTTCTACGGGGACACCTTCGGGCCGCCCGGGATCGCCGTCCACGGTTCGGTGGCCGTCGAGCTCGAATGGGCGCTGGCGTCGGCTTGGCGGCTCGAGTTCCAGCGAGACCATCCAAGCCTCGCCCGCCTCTATTCCGGCTCGCCCTCCCTGGCCGAACGGGTAGTGGAGTTCTGGCCTAAGGACGCGGTGACCAGCTGCGGCGGGTCAATCGAGCTCATCGCCCTCGCCCACCACGTGGGCCTGCTGGCGTGCACGGAACCGGCCCAGCTCTTGGCCAATCTCGACAAGGCGTGCTCCGATGCTCCGCTGGACCTCCCCTTGCGGTCCGAGACTGAAGCCGACCAGGCCGCCCTCCGGAACCGTCTGGCGCGCCTCCGGGGCTCGGCCAAGCTGCGGTCGAGCTACGTGCACCTGGTCACCGACGTCTGGAGCGGGCTCGTAGCCGACTGGGAAGATTATGGGCGAGCTGAGGTGGAGGAGGCCGTGACCCGGGCACGTCAGCGCATGTCACGGAGCCAGGCGTGGCGGGAGGTCGCCGGGCCGGGCCTGTGCACCAACCACGACGACCTGCTCAACGAACTGGTTGGGCGACTAGGCCCCCAGGGCTCGATCTCGATCGTGCCCGCCTACTTCGCCCATCTGGGCATGGTCGCCGACCTGCCCGGCACCATGGTCATAGGCATAAGGGCCCCAGATCTACGCTCCGGCGCAAGAGGCCAAACCGAAGGGCTCGCTCGTAACCTGAAGGCCCTCTCCGACGCGACGCGCCTGGCCATGGTCCGCTCTCTTCACTCGTCCCCAATGACCGTTACCGAGCTGGCGAAGGCGTTCTCATTGGCTCAACCCACGGTGAGCAACCATGTCCGCGTACTACGCGATGCGGGGATCGTGAGGCACCGGCCAGAGGGCGGGCAAAGGAAGTTGGAGCTGGACACGGAGGCGCTGAGGGAGATCCTGGGACGATTGGGCCAGGTTTTCGGCCCTGCCGCCGCTGAGCCGCTGCACTAATTTCGCGCCAGGGGCCCGGGGATCTAGCCTCGGGCTACGTCGGCGTTGCGGCCGTCCCGTCTTGACTAGGAGGGACCGGGGATGGAGCTCTGGGACATCCGCGTCACCGTGGAGTCGATGGAGGGCCGGTCGGTGTGCGGCATGGCCGTCGGCGACTACTTCGAACTGACCCGCTCGAGCCATCTCACGGTGCCTGCCGGCCGGCATTTCTGCATCTACGCTCTGGCTGCCATCCTGCCCTTGCTGCCCGCCAAGCAACGGGCCCTGGCCGACGACGACTGGCTCGGGCGCGACTCGCGGGCCTGCTGCCCCGACCCGGACGAGCGCCGTGTCGGAGAGGGACACGCGCGCTGATCGCTCACCTTGAACTGACGGGCAGTTGGGCAAATCGCGACGCTCTAACCAGCGACCTTACCAACGATGACCCCTCGCTCCGGTCCTGGGCTGGGTGTCAGCCCCGACGCTCGCCCGTCCCCAACCGGCCTGCGCCCCGCTAGGTTCGGGAGCATGGAGACCTGGGACGCCATCAAAGCTCGCCGCAATGTCCGTGCCTACCAACACCGGCCAATTTCCAAAACCGACCTTCACCGCATCCTAGAGGCGGGCTGGCGCGCCCCTTCCGCCTCCAATCGCCAACGGTGGGACTTCGTTGTCACCACCGACCGCTCGCAGCTCCAACAACTTTCCACCGTTTGGACGCACGCCGGCCATATCGCCGGCTCCGCCGCAACGATCACGCTCGTCTTGCCCGAGCCGGACGACGACCGCTCCCGGTTCCTTGACCAGTACGACCTTGGCCAAGCAACAATCCTCATGATGCTTGCCGCAGCAGACATCGGTATCGGGAGCGGGCACGCCGTCATCGAAGACCAGGCGGCCTGCCGGCAGATCCTCGGGATACCCGACAACTACGATCCTGCCTATCTTTTGGCGCTCGGCTACCCGGCCGACGGTGCTCTCAGGCCGATTGAGCGCCCAAAGCGCCGGCCGTTCGATGACGTAGTGCACAACGAGCACTGGTAGCGCGCTACTGCGCCTCCGTTGCCTCCGTTCCAACCGTCGTCTTCGGGGTACAATTTATGCAACGCCCCTCGCCCTTTAGCGAGTGAGCCCTCGTACCGGCCCCCTGAGCCACTCGCCGAGCACCACGACCTGAGCGGGTTCCGGTGCCGCTCATCCGAGCAGACCGACTGGCTCTTGCGTTACGCCCGCCAGTGGGCCACGACCGGGACCGCGCGCGTGTTTGTGGTGACCGAGCACGGGGACGACCAAGTCGTTGCTTACTACGCCTGGTGCATGGCCCAGGTACACGCTGAGGCCGCACCCGTCCGCCTACGCAAGGGGGCCGGTCGGTACCCTCAGCCGGTCGCTCTGCTGTCCCGGCTCGGCGTCGACATCAACCACGAGGGCAACGGGCTCGGGACGGGCCTGCTCCAGGACGTCTTCGCCCGCCTGGTCGAGCTCGCCGACGACATCGGTTGCCGGGGCCTGCTCGTCCACGCCGAGTCACAGCAAGCGCGAGATTTCTACCTCCACCTCGTACCCGAGTTCGAGCCCAGCCCTACCGACGACCTGCACCTTGTCCTGCTCATGAAGGACGTCCGTCGCACCTTCCTGAGTTGACGGCACCGGCTCGCCACCGGACCGTTCGTGCCCAGGCCACTCGCGAAGCACCCGTCCCTGTTGCACCTGCCAGCACCGGGCGTCGTTGTGTCCGGCGCATCGGCGCGGCAGTCTGATGGAGATGAGCTTCGTCACCACTACCGGAGTTGAAAACCCCATTGACGGGTCTACCGCCGGGCCCCGGACATGAGCACGACGCGTACCGGCGTCCCAAGCTACAAGTGGGAGCTCAGGGCGCGCTTTAGGCGCCACGCTTTCGGCTGGAGTTCGCAACCTGCCGTCCAGCGCGTGAAAGAGGCGGTAAGCGAGATCAAACAGGTGGCGCGACGTGACCCGGTGCTGGCGGCCGAGGGGGCGGTCAGC
>CAYZVQ010000205.1:0-8989 GCA_964481925.1 uncultured Acidimicrobiaceae bacterium | reverse complement strand
GCATTTATGGCGGTGACGCGGAAGTAGTACTTCGTACCGTTGGACAGGCCTGTGGCGGTGTAACCCGTGGTCGTCACCGTAGCCAGGTCCGTTCCCTTTGAGCCCGGGGCCGTCGAGAGGTAGACCTTGTAGCCGGTGACCGCTGACCCGCCGTTAGCCGCCGGCGGTGCCCAAGCCAGCGATACGTGGCCGTTGCCCCCCGCCGCCACGAGGCCGGTGGGTGCGCCGGGCGGCCCTGTGGTCGTGGCGCTGGCCTGGTTGGACGGCGCGCCTTCTCCGGCCGGGTTGACCGCCGTGACCTCGAAGTAGTACCTGGCGCCCGCGGTCAAGCCCGTGACGGTGTAGCTGGTCCCGGTGATGGGCGTCGTCCCATTGACCGCCGTGGCCGGCATCTGGGCCGGGCGGGTGCCTTCGTACAGGTTGTAGCCCGTGGGGGCGGCGCCCTGCCCGGCGGCCGGCGCCGTCCATGACAGCGCGACCTGGGCGGTGCCGCCCTGAGCCGTCAACCCGGTCGGGGTGACCGTGCCCGTATCTGGCAGGACCGAATAGGCACCGCTCAGGGCAGGGTCGTGGTGGAACATCGGCCAGGCTCCCGGCCCGACGGCCAGGGCCCCGTCCGACCCCGGGACCTCGTAATGCTGGATGACACCCTCGTTGGCGCCGTCGTAGCCGGCGATGGTGACCCCGATGGTGCCGTTGGGGTCGTCGGTGACGAGGGGCGAGTTCTGGAAACCCATGTCCGAGCCCAGGACGGTCACCTCGGCCCCGCTGCGGCCGTCCAGCACCTCCACGCCGTGGACGGTCGGGACCAGCAGGTCCTGGTAACCGGCGCCGGTGAGGTCGGCGGCCACGACTGAGCCGATGACCCGTCCCACCAGGCCCGTATGCCATATGGGGGCGCCGGTGGCGCCGTCCAGCACCCAGAGCGAACCCGAGGTCCCGGTGTCGGTGCCCTCCACCACCTCGAGCTGCCCGTTGCCTTCCACATCCGCCAGCGCCGGGCTCGACGAGGTGAGCCCGTCAAGAGCGCCGGACCATACGGGGACGAGGCGGGAGGTGAAAGCCTTTAGCGTGTCGGTGTCGCTGGCCCCCCTGTAGTACGAGCCGGTGCCCACGGCGATGCCAACGGCCCCGCCGGCCAGGAACCCACCGATGGCGGGCGACGAGTCGACCTCCTGGGTGGTGCCGTAGTCGTACATGAGCGCGCCCAGGGGGCCGATCACCCGGACATGGCCCCCCGCTGAATAGGCCTGGCCCATGGCCAGGCCCTCCGAAGAGGCCCCGCCCACCACCAGTTCCTGTTGCCCGTCCCCGTAGAGGTCGGCGGTGGCGGCGGTGGAAAAGACGCTGTCAGCACTGAAGAACGGCCAGCCGGACAGGACCGACCCCGATGTGGCGTCAAGAGCGAAGGAGTACTGGTCCAAAGAACCGGCAAAGACGTCCGTGGTGCCCTGCAGGTCGGCGACGGTGAGAGATGCCTGCACCGCGTAGGCAGGGTGCGGGTCGCCGACCGGGTCGCTGACATTGGTGCGCCAGAGCGCCTGGCCCCCCGGCCCGTACGCCACGTAGGCGCCGACCGCGGGGGCCTGGGCGTCGCCCGCACCCACGAAGACAGAATCGAGGCTGCTCGCACCCAAGGGGGCCACCGAGGGGCTCGAGTCGATCGCCGCACCGCCGTCGAACACGGGCCATCCCGTCACCGCGGAGCCGTCGGCCAGGTGGTACGCATAGAGATAGCCGGACCGGTCCCCCACCACCACCGCGGGGCCCGTCGCATCAAGAGTGGCGACCGTCGGGGAGGATTCGGCGATCGGGGCCCCCTTGTCCTGGGTAAACGGGCCGGCCGACCACCGCAGGACAAATGTTGGTGTGGTCCCCGTCTGCGCGCCCACCGGTCCCACCAGCCCGAGGCCGACCAAGGCCGTCACGCACAGGCAGAGCGCGGCCAGCTTGCGGCGACCGCCCCGGGACATCCAGAGCAAAGTGCAGCGGCGCGGGCCTGGACCAGACGCGACGATGGCGAGAGCTATTCGGTGCAGAGCACGTCGGCCGGGACCTTCTGGGTCTTCACGCCCTTGGCGTCGACCAACCAGAAGTTGTACCGGAACATGGTGCTCGTCACGTTGCCATAGCATTTCCAAAGGTCACGCCACTCGATCGGGTCGTTGCGGTGCAGGACCGTTAAATGCCCTGAGTTGCACGTCACGTTCTCGGCGCAGGTCGGCTCGGCGATGTACAAGGTGACCGGAAAAGTGGCGTCCCCTTTCCAGTACACGAACATGTTCTCGGACGGTCCGTTCTCGATCATTTTTTTAGGAAGTACAAGCCGAGTTATACGGAAAGGCGAGCCGGCCGCGGCGCTGGAGACGCCCTGAAGGGCGAGCACGCCGCACACAGACAAGCAGACGACGGCGACGGCGCGCCTCAAGGGCAACGTGGCGCGTAACCATATCCTCATGCTCCTCGTCCGGTCACGGCTCATTGGGACGGCCCCTCCTGTGCGTAGCCGTCCTCGTCAAGGCTGCGGATGTGCATTTCCGGGCTGAGACGGGCAAACGGCACGACGGGGATCTCCCCTACGGGGTTGTTCCCATGGTCTTGGCCGCGCACGGGATAAGCCCGGAACTGAGGTGCCTGGCTCAGGTCGCAACGCACATCGGCTCGCGAAAACCGAATTGTCAGCCCGACCCGCGGCCGCTCGGACGTGTTGGCCGCGGAACCGTGGACGATGCCGTCATGGTGCAGCGAGGCCTGCCCCGCCACCAGGTCGAGGGACACGGCGTCACCCGCGGAGAAAGTGCCGTCCTCCAGTTCCAAACTGAGCACCGATTCGCTGACATGCTTTCGGTGCTGCAGCAGACCGGAGCGGTGCGAGCCGGGAATGACCTGCATGGCCCCATTGCCCTCGTCCACGTCTTCGAAGGCCACCCACGCCGTGACCGACTCGTGCAACGGCGCCAGGGGCCAGTAATAACCGTCCTGGTGCCACGCCACGGTGCTCGACGAGCGCGGCGACTTGGCAAAAAATTGAGAACCCCACATGTAGAAGTCCGGTCCCAGCACCCCTTCGACCAGGTCAAGCAGTACGGGAGCGGTGCACACGTCGTACAGCCACCGGCTGGCCATGTGCCACTCCCGAATGGCGCCGGGGTCCTCGCCCGCCTCCAGGAGCGCGCACAGGGCACCGTACCCGGCTCGCAGGCCGTCCATCTCCGAGGAGCTGAACACTTCCAGCGCGCTCAGGTACCCCCGCTCCACGAACTGCTCTGTCTGCCCCATCGTCAAGGTCGGTGCCATCTTGCCCTCTCCTTTCGGCATGTCCCGACCAGAGTAGTCACCTTCGTACCTTCATTTGGACGTCACGCCCGGCCCGTACTATCAAGCGTGTGGCACAGGGCGAAGCGTTGACCTGGCGGCCCTCCATGGTCGAGCGAGCCCTGGACGCCGACGAGCGCGTCCAGCTCCAGGTCTTCAGAGCGGCAACCGAGCCGAACGCGCCTCTGTACGCCGCCGTCCCATGGCCGAGCTCCGGCTCGAGTTCGAACGGGCCGGCGGAAGCCGAAAAGGAAATGGTCGCCGCCGCGAACGAGACCGACCGGCTGCGCCAGGCCAAGCTGGCCTGCGACGAGGACCGGGAGATCGCCGAGGAGCGACAGAGGGCCGTGCTCGTCTCGCCCGCCTACCGCGATGCCAAAAGCCTGGGAGAAATCGAAGAACGGTTGGTCGCTGACGTCGCCCAGTTGGAACGGGCCGAGCATCGTCTGAGAGAGGCGGAGATCCACCGCAACGAAGCCGTCGCCGCTCGAGACCAGGCCGATCACGTCAGGGTCGGGGCGTGGCTGGACCAGGTACGCACCACCGGGCTGGCTCGCCGGCTGGCACACGAGCACGAGGGCGACGCCGTATCACGGGTGCTCGACACCCTCAGCGCCATTTGGGCGAGCAATGGCCGCCTCAGGCTGGCCGTCCTGGCCGCCGAGGTGACCGGCGACTCCCATGGGCTGGACCGGGGCAAACCGGCCGGCACCCTGGCCGTGCACGCGCTGTCATGGCTGAGCGAGCAGACCTTCCCCCGAGATGCGCTCGACTGGCGGCGCACTTGGTCGGAGGCCGGCGTCGCCTGCGACGACCTGTCTTGTGACGTCCTGGTCCTCAACCTTCCGGGCCACGCCGACCAACCTCTTCGCCTCACCTTGCGCCAAGCCTTGTCGTGGCAGCCAGGGCCTGTCGTTCACGGGGTCGTGTACGTGACCGAGAACCCGGCCATCGTCGCCGGCGCCGCTGACCAGTTGACTGACCGCCCTCCCACCATGGTCTGCCTCGACGGCATCCCGTCCACCGCGGCGCTGGTGGTCCTGGACGGCTTGACCGGGGCGGGCTGGGCCGCTTTGTACCATGGGGACTTCGATTGGCGCGGTCTTGCCATCGCCGGCGTGCTGGCCCGCAAGGTGCCGGCCGCAAAACCGTGGCGGTTTGGCGCGCCGGATTACCTGAAGGCGTTGGAGCGCGGTCTCGGGACAGTGGCCCTTCGGGCCGCGTGACTTCGTCACCCTGGGATGCTGAACTGGCGCCGGCCATGCGAGAGGCGGGCGTGGCTGTTTACGAAGAGCAGGTAATTTCAGACCTGTTGGCCGATATGGCCTGGTCGGCGGACCGAGGAGCGTCCAGACGGCCAGTGGGCTTAGAAGGCTAGTAGCTTCAGACCGCCAGTAGGTAACGCTGGGCCGGGCTGAGGCGCCGGTAAGTCGTCGGCCGCAGGTAGTCCCGGAACACCGTCTGCTGGGGCCCGTCGCGTCGGACGTAAGCCGAGTGCAGGGCTCGGCGAGGCTGGTCCGTACGGTTCTGGGTGCCGCCATGCCAAAGGTGGCTGTTGAAAATGACCACCGTCCCCGCCTGGCCCAGCACCAAGACTTGGTCGGGGTGCGCCGCGAGGGGGTCCGACATGGCCTCGGCCGGCACGCGCCCCCACCGGTGGGACCCCGGCACGACCCTGGTGGCGCCGTTAGCCTCCGTGAAATCGTCCAGCATCCAGATCGAGTTGCATATGTGATAGTCCCCGGGCACCACCGCTCCCCGCCAGTCCACGTGCAAGGCCTGGTGCCCCTCGCCGGGGAGCGCAGAGCGGCCATTGAGGGAAAAAACCTTGAAGTCCCTCCAACCGAGCACGTGCGCCACCGCTGAAAGTTGGCGTGGGTTGTTCCAGCACAGGTCAAACACAGTGCCTTTGTCAACGAGATCGGCCAGGCGGGCCGTCCCCGCCTCTTGATGGGCCTCCAGGCCCGCCTTATCCCCCTCTTCGGCGACCAGTTCGTCGAACCGGCGGACGAGGGACCGGACCTCCCCATCGTCCAGGACGTTGGGCAGGGCCAGGTAACCCTGCTCGTCGAGCTCGTTCTTCTCTGCGGCAGACAACAGCTCCGCCCGGGCGCCGAAGGTCGACAAGGCGGTGGCGAGCTCCGTGTCCGACATCGTGCCTCAAACTACAACGTGACCGTCAATGACGAAAGCACGCGGGAATTAGCCTTTGAGGAGTCCCAGCGCAGCACGGGGTCGTCCATCTTCAAGGTCGGGAAGCGTTCGAGGAGCGCCATGAACGCGACCTCGCCCTCGGCGCGGGCCAAGGGCGCACCGACACAGAAATGTGCCCCAAAGCCGAACCCCACATGTTGGTTGGGACTGCGGTCGACCCGGAACACGTCCGGGCGCTCGAAGTGCGCAGGATCGCGATTAGCGGCATTCAGCATCTGGAACACCATCTCGCCCTCTCCCAGAGCCGCGTCACCGAGCGCTCCAGCCTGGGTGACGCGCCGCGGCTGACGGGCAACGGGGCTCTCGTAGCGGACGATCTCTTCTATGGCCGAGCGCACGAGCGAGCGATGGTCGACCAGACGTTGCCATTGCTCCCGGTCCCCGAGCATAAGGGCGAGCCCGTTCCCGATCAACGACGTCGTCGTCTCATGGCCCGCGACCAACAGGGTCTGGCAGGTGTTGATTATCTCCGGCTCGGACAGGCCCTGTGGTCCCTGCTCGGACATCACGAAGGCGCTGAGCAGGTCCGTGCCCGGGTGCTCCCGCCGCTCACGTAAGACCTTTCCCAGGTACTCCCGGATCTCGACGATCGCGCTCTGGGCGGCCAGGAGCAGGTCCAAGGCGGGCTTGTTGATGCCCTGAAAGCCCAAGAGCTGGTCGGCCCACTTGTGCAGGAGCTGCTGGTCGCTCGCCGGTAGTCCCATCAGCTCGCACAGGACCGCCACAGGCAGGGCGCTGGCCAGGCCACTTATTACCTCCATGCCGCCCTCGCGCGCACACTCGTCCAGCAACGACTCAGTGACCTCGGCCATGTACGGCTTGAGACCCTCTATCCGGCTGGGCGCGAACCCTTTGCCGGTAAACCGGCGAAGGCGCGTGTGGTCCGGCGGGTCGGAGTGGAGCAGTCCCTTTGTCGCGTAATGTTCCTCGAACACCCCCAGTCGTTGCCGGTCCGTCGCCGGAAGGTGAGCCGCGGCACGCCCGAGCCGGCCCTCATTGGAGTACTCCGTCGTGTCCCTAAAGGTGGACATGATGTCGTCGTAACGCGTTATCAGCCAGCCGCCGATCGAATCGCTCCAATAGATAGGTGCCTCGCTCTGCATACGGCGCAAGTCCGCGTACGGGTCAGCGACAAACTCCGCTGAGACAAGGTGCCGATCGAATTCGTCGCTCCCGATCGGTAATGCTGCGCTGGCTCCCACTGCTCCCGTCCCTGTTCTCGTCCAGCCGTCGGTCCCCTGTGCGGGCAACGGTGCACATCGCCCGGGCCCTAGGTTATCGCGGCGTCCCAAGTGGTCAGTAGGTGGCCCGGCCCCCACTGATGTCGTAGACGGCGCCGGTCGAGAAGCTGACTTCATCGGAAACGAGCCAACAGGCCAATGCGGCGACTTCTTCCGCCCGGCCCATGCGTCCCATTGGGACACGGCTGACCATGTAGTCCAGCACCTCAGGCGCGGTTGCCGCGTTCATCGGGGTCTCGATGACAGCGGGGGCAATGGCGTTGACGAGGACGCCGCTGGTGGCCAATTCCTTGCCCAGGGACTTGGTAAGGCCGATGACCGCAGCCTTGGACGCCGAGTAGGCGGCGAGGTTGGGGTTGCCCTCCTTGCCGGCGATGCTGGCGATGTTCACGATGCGGCCCCAGCCTCTGGCCCGCATGGCAGGGATGACAGCCCGGCACAGGTTGAAAACGCCGTTCAGGTTGACAGAGAAGGTCCGTTGCCATTCGGCGTCCGTTATCTCCCACAGCGGCTTGTTGGGGCCGACGACACCGGCGCTGTTGACGAGAATGTCGACAGCCCCGATCTGGGAGACAGCCGCTTCGACGGCGGACGGGTCGCTGACATCTAGCCGATAGTCGGCGCCGATGGCCAGGTCGACAGAGACCACGTCAACGCCTTCTCGGCGCAGCCTGGCCACGCATGCGGCTCCAAGCCCGCTCTCCGCGCCGGTCACGATCGCTTTTTTCATTCCTGACACCCTTGCGCTCGGGTCGGTAGCCGGTCTCAGTTTAGCGGCCGGACCTGATGAGATGGTGGCCATGACGGTCATCAAGATCAACGCCATAACCGTGCCCGAGGGATCGGGCGACGAGCTGGCCCGGCGGTTCGCGCCGCGAGCTGGGGCGGTCGACGGCCAGGACGGCTTCGAGGGTTTCGAGCTGGCGGTCGGGTCAGAACTGTGGTCCTACGAGGTGGCCGGAGGGCGCCCCAGTGGGACGAACGCGTAGACCGAGCGCCGGCCGGGACGACCATGCCAGGACGACCGTGGACGACGTGGACATCGATGAGCAGGCCTCCAGGTGGCCTGACACTTTCGAGCCGGAACGCTGGGCCCGTGAGCAGCGTCGGCGCAGGCTCGTGGTCCTGGGTGCCTGTACCGCTTTGTTGCTGCTGGTGATCGGCGTCGCCGGCCCCGCCATTTTCTTCCACATCGAGGGGGCGGCGCCCAAGCGGCTGAGCTTGCCCGTCGGCCCGGGCGGGACCGTGGGACCGGTCAACGGGACCTGGGCGGTGGCCGCGCCGTCAGAGGTGCAGTACCGCGTGAACGAGATCCTTTTCGGCCAGCACCACACGGCCGTAGGGACGACGGACAAGGTACAGGGGACGGTGACGATCAAGGGCGCCACCGTCACCTCGGCACAGTTCACCGTGGACATGGCGTCCGTCCGCAGCGGTGCCGCCGGTCGCGACATGCAGTTCAGGGACTCGATCATGGACACCGTGGCCTACCCCGACGGCTACTTCACCCTCACCCGGGCCATCGACCTGGGCCGGGTCCCGGCCGACCGTAAAGTCGTCGACGCCGATGCCGTGGGCCGGCTCACCCTGCGGGGCCAGACCCGGACGGTGAGCTTCCCGTTGCGCCTGGAACGGTACGGCAACGGCGTCGACGCCAACGGTGCCCTCACTATCCGCTTCAGCCGGTGGGACATCCCTAACCCGAGCTTTGTAGTCGCCCGGGTGGGCAGCACGGGCACCATTGACGTCCTGCTCCACCTGGTGCGTACCAGCGACTGAAGCGGCACGGGGGCGGCCGGCTCAGAGCGCGCTCGACGATGGTACCTGGCCGTCGCCGGCACCGGAGCCCGAAATCCCCGAAGCTCCTACATGCTGTTCAAAGATGAACCCGTGCCCGCCGGTCCAGGTGGCCCGGTGCTTGCCGATAGGCAACAGAGACTGTCCGCGGTTGGGACAGGCGACAACAGGCTCCATCCATGGAGGGAACATGAGCATCAGCGCAACCGACCCATTCTGGACCGCCCTAGCCTCCTACGACCTCGGCGCCGCCTCAACCTTGGGGACCTCGACGGCGGCGACAGCCAACTCGGCGTCAGCGGCGTCTTCGAGCGTCGCTGCCGGTCCGAGCGCTGTAGCCAGCTCCGGTACTGGCGCGTCGACCTCGTCCGCGCCGGGCTCCTCTACAAGCGGCAGCAGCGCCATTGCCAATCTTTTGGACG
>CAYZVQ010000204.1:4633-8993 GCA_964481925.1 uncultured Acidimicrobiaceae bacterium | reverse complement strand
TGCCCGTACTAAACGGCGTGGACTTCCAGGTGTGGCCGGGCCAGCTTGTGGCCCTGACCGGGGAGAACGGCGCTGGCAAGTCGACCCTGGTGCGCTGCGTCGCCGGCGACATCTCGCCCGACGTCGGCGAGGTCCGGATCGGGGGCTCGACTGTCCGTTCCAATGCCGGCGCTGCCAACAGCGGCCTGGCGGTGGTGTGGCAGGACCTCGCCCTGTGCGACAACCTCGACATAGGCGCCAACATGTTCCTCGGCCGCGAGCGCGGTCGTTGGCTCGTCTCCGACGCCAAAGCCAGCCAGGCCACCCGGCACATCCTGGGCTCCTATGGGATAGAGCTGACCGAGGTCAAGTCCGTGGGCTCGCTCTCCACCGGCCAGCGCCAGCTCTTAGCCGTGGTCCGAGCCATGCAGAGCCACCCCCTACTGCTCGTCCTCGACGAGCCCACGGCGTCCCTGGGGGTGAAAGAGACCCGACAGGTTGAGGAACTGATAGTGAAGCTCAAGGCTCAGGGCACGACCGTGCTCCTGGTGTCCCACGACGTCGAGCAGGTCTTCAACCTCGCCGACCGGATCCTGGTGATGCACCGTGGTCGGGTGGTGGCCGACTTGCTCCCGTCGGAGACCCATCCCGACGACGTGGTGGCGATCATGTCCGGCCACCCCCCCACCACCACCGCCCGCCACCAGCTCACGCGCCTGCAGAACCTGGTCGACCAGCTGGCGCTCGCCCGGCCCAGCTCCAGCCTGCCGCTGATCGTCTCCGCCCTGAGCGCGGCGCTGGGAACCCATCAGCTGTGCATCCATCTTCTCGAAGACCAGTCCCTGCGCCTGGTGGCCGCCGAAGGTCTGCCTCTCGAGCTGCTGGAGGCTTGGGGATCGGTGCCCGTCGGCCCCGGCGGTGGGCCCATGGGCATGGCTGCGGCCGGGGGCCGGGTAGTCATCGATGAGGACATCGACAAGAACCCGACCTGGTGGCATTTCTCGGCCCTGGTGAGAAAGGCCGGCATACGTAGCTCCTGGTCGGTGCCGTTGGTAGCCTCCAGCGGGCTCATCGGGGTCATCACCGGCTGTCAGCCGTTTGTGGGCCGACCGCACCGGGACCAGATGGACCTGGTGTCCCTTTACGCCGGCTACGCCGCCGGGGCCATTGAACGCGACCGCTTGTTCGGCGAAGTTACGGCTCGCAACCGAGTGCTGGAGACCATCCGCGAGATCCTGGAGACGCTGGCCGGGCCCGAGCCGGTCCCGACCAGCCTCCTACTGGCTCTGCAGTCATTGCACCGCGGTCTTCGGGCCACCGAGATCGAGCTCTGGGTCAAGGCATTGGGAGGCGTGCCCCGTTGCGCCGCCTTTATTGATGCCGACAACCACGCCCACCGGGATCTCCTCGAGCAGGACGGGACAGACGCCATCAGTGCCTTCTCGGCCCCCCCCCATTCCGGGGGCCCTCACCACTTGAGGTCCGGGGGCCCCGACCACGTGATCGCCACGACCTTCGACGCGCCGAACGGGCGAGCCGCCCTTGTCGCCCGCTGGTCGCTCGCCGACGTTCCCGACGACGCCGTGGCCCTGCTCGGGGACGCGGCAAACTCGGTTCGCCTGGCCCTCGAACGCGACGAAGCGGAGGAGGCACACCAGCAGGCTGCCGCTCTGCGTCGCTCCCACCAACTTCAGCGCGATTTCCTATCCCGCCTGAGCCATGAACTGCGAACGCCGCTCACCGCCATAAGGGGATATGCCAGCAGCCTGCTGGCATCGGACGTGACTTGGGACGACCAGTCGAAAACGCGTTTCCTGAACAGGATCGAGGGGGAGTCGTCGCGCCTCGGCCGCCTCGTGGGCGACTTGCTCGATTTCTCCGCCATCGAGTCCGGGTTGCTGCGCCTGCAACAGGACTGGTGCGATCTTCCTCTGGTGATCGCAGCCGCCGTTTCGTGCTTGCACCCCGACGGCGCTGAGGCCGTGACCGTGTCCTGCCCGCCGGAGATCGGACCGCTATGGGCGGACCACGACCGTTTGGAGCAAGTCTTCGTCAACCTCCTGGACAACGCCTTGCGCCACAACTCGCCGGAGGTAGAAGTCAAGGTCGAGGTGGCAGGGGCAGGGACGGACAGCGTGAGCATCCGGGTCAGCGACGACGGAAGAGGGATCCCGACGGAGCTCAAGGAGCAGTTGTTCGAGTCCTGGGCCCGGGACGCCACCAGCGCGCCGGGGGCGGGACTTGGCCTGTCCATTGCCAGAGGGATTGTGGTCGCCCACGGCGGTCGTATCAGCCTCGAGGACACCAGCCGGGGAGCGTCCTTCGAAATAGTGCTCCCGATCGAGGGACCGGAAGAGACCGTTGCATGACTGTCGTGGAGAGGCGCACCAAAGCTTTACTGGTGGAAGACGACCCCAACATCGTCGACCTCATCCGGAGCAACCTGACCGTTCGCGGCTTCGACACGTGCGTCTCGCCTGACGGGTCGCGGGCCCTTCAGCTGCTGGAGACCGAAGCGCCTGACGTGGTGCTGCTCGACTTGATGCTGCCCGATGTAGACGGCTTCGAGCTTTGCCGCCAGATGAGGGAACGTTCGGCTGTCGGCATAATCGTGGTCTCGGCCCGTGGGGGTCAGCACGACAAGGTCGCCGCTCTCAATTTCGGGGCCGACGACTATATGACCAAGCCCTTCGGGATCGAGGAACTGCTGGCGCGGATCGCGGCCACACTGCGCCGGACCCGGCCGGCCGAGCCGGTGGAGGTCTCTCCGCTGCGCATCGAGGTCGGCGACCTCGTGGTGGACCTGGCCAAGCGCCTGGTCACACGGGGGGGCGAGGTGGTCCACCTGACGCCGACCGAGTTCGCCCTCCTACGAGAGCTAGCCGTCAATCGTGGCAAGTTGCTTACACACGCCCAGCTGCTAAGAGGGGTGTGGGGCCCGGGGTACGCCACCGAGACCGAGTACGTCCGGGTGTACGTCCGCCGGCTGCGGGCCAAGTTGGAGAGCGGTGGAGGTCCTCCGGTGATCATCACACAGCCCCGGGCGGGTTACCGCTTCATCCCTGATTGAGAACGCCCTGGTCAAACATGGTGCCGGGGAGGCCGACCGGTGCCCCGGCCTCGTAGCTCACTACCGCCAGCGCCTCCCTGTCCGCGCTCAGGCGGCTCGTGCTTTAATCAAATCTTCATGAATTATTAACGTTGGCCCTGGTTCGTTGACGTTCGCGTTCACATTGGGCGACCTACCGTCGGCCTCGCCGGAGCTACCCGATAAGCACTCCGGCCGGCTACGCCGGGCGCACGTCGCCATGTCGTGCACCAGCTTGCGTGGCGCCCAAGCGCCATTGCGGCCTATCCCGGCGGGCTCGGACAAATCGGTACCCGCTCCACTTCTTCTCATGCAGACAAAGGGGATCAAAATGAAAATGAAACACAAGGTACGGATGGCGGGCTGCGCAACAGTCGCCGTGTCCGCCATGGTCGTGTCCATGGCCGGGCAGGTAACTATGGCCACGTCGGCCTCGGCCGCCTCCATGGGCATCTCGGCCCTCGGCTTCAACCGCAACTTCACCACCATGGCGCTCCTCAAGCCCATCGTGGCCAAGGGCAGCGGCGCCATCACCGCCATCCTTCCCGACACCGTGTCTTCGACCCGCTATGTCGAGTTCGACGCCCCGTTCCTGATCGAGGCCATGCAAAAGGCCGGGCTCCAGCAGACGGACATCAACGTCGAGAACGCCGACGGCAGCGATGCCACCGAACTGGCGATGGACCAGGCCGCCGTGACCTCCGGCGACAAGGTCGTGATCATGGACCCGCTGGACTCCGGCGTCGGGGCCAAGATCGAGTCTTATAACGCCGCCCATGGCGTAAAGACGATCGACTACGACCGCCTGACCCTCGGTGGCCAGCGCAAGTACTACGACAGCTTCAACAACGTCGCAGTCGGCACGCTGCTCGGCAACGGGCTCGTGAGCTGCATCTCATCCTGGGGCGTGTCCAAGCCCGTCGTCCTGGTCATGCACGGTGCCGACACTGACAACAATGCCACCCTGTTCGCCGATGGCTACGACGCGGTCCTCCAGCCCTACTTCGCGAAGGGCACGTACACCCTCGTCGGCAAGCTCCAGCCCAATGAGGTTCCCGCCGGTACGTGGACACCAGACGATGCCCTCAGTGAGTTCCAGGGCACCTTCACCAAGAACCCCACCATCAACGCCGTGCTCACGCCTAACGATGAGAACGCGGCGCCTATCATTCACTACCTCATCACGAGCAAGGGCCTCAAGCCCCACACCTTGCCCTTCACTGGCCAGGACGCCACGTTGCAAGGTTTGGCCAATGTCCTCACTGGTTACCAGTGCGGCACGGTCTACAAGCC
>CAYZVQ010000204.1:0-4533 GCA_964481925.1 uncultured Acidimicrobiaceae bacterium | reverse complement strand
CCAGGACGTGTGGCCCTGCGGGGGAGGGTGAGGCTCCGCAAGGAGAGCGAGGATGGATATGGCTGTTTCTACGCAGGGCGCCCCGGTCCAAGGGCTGTTGCCTCGGGGCAGGCCCCTTCTGGAGCTGCGGGGGATCCAGAAAACCTTTGGCCCGGTCCGGGCCCTGGGTGGGGTGGACCTGGTGGTCGCCGCCGGGCAAGTCACAGCCCTATGCGGCGACAACGGTGCCGGCAAGAGCGTGACTATCAAGATCATTTCGGGCATCCACCCACCCGACGGAGGCCAGATCTTCTGGCGGGGGGAGCCGGTGGACATCCACACGCCGAAAGACTCGGCTGCCCTCGGCATCGCCACGGTGTACCAGGATCTGGCCTTGTGCGACAACCTCGACATCGTGCAAAACATGTTCCTCGGGCGTGAGCCGACCAAGTTCGGTGGCCTCGACGAGGCGCCCATGGAGATGGCCGCCCGCAGGACCCTGGCCGACCTGCACGTGACCACGGTACGGTCGATCCGCCAGCCTGTTTCGTCGTTGTCCGGTGGCCAGCGCCAGTCCGTTGCCGTCGCTCGGGCCGTCCTGTGGAACTCGCAGCTCATGATCCTCGACGAGCCCACCGCAGCCCTCGGGGTGGCGCAGACGGGCATGGTCCTGGCTCTGGTCCGCCGACTGGCCCAGCAGGGCTACGCCGTGCTTATCGTGTCCCACAACTTAAACGACGTTTTCGAAGTCGCCGACAACGTCGCCGTTTTGCGCCTAGGGCAGATGGTGGCGCAGGCCCCGGCTGCCCAACTTGACCGCCAGGGCGTCGTCGAGTTGATGACCACCGGTACGGTAGGCGGGCAGCCTTTCGTCGCCGCATTGACGCCAGCCAACGGGAGCGTGGAGGCTCAGCCATGACAATGAGCCCACCACAGCCACCCGCCGTGCCGGGCGCGAGCGCCCCCGAGTTCGAAGAAGAGGTCCCAGAGGTTGCGGCGGTCAGTACCGCGGCACCCGAGGTCGTCGCCGACAGCCTTATCGACTACATCAGGGCCTGGGGGCGCAAAGTCCGCTCTGGCGACAGCGGTGTGCTCCCGGTCATAGGCGCACTGATCATCATCGTCATCGTCTTCCAGGTCAAAGAGTCGAAGTACCTCTCGGCGGGGAACCTGGTCAACCTGTTCAACCAGATGGTCGTGTTCGCGCTCTTTGCCATGGCCGAGGTCTTTGTCCTCCTCCTCGGAGAACTAGACCTGTCCATTGTCTACAACGCGGGCATTGGCGCCACCTTGATGGCCGCCTTCGTGGCGGGGCCTTACAACCTCCCGTGGTGGGTCGCCATCTTGATCGGGCTGGCCACCACAACCGTGATCGGCCTGCTCCTGGGTACCCTCATCACACGGCTACGCCTGCCCGCTTTCATTGTCACCCTGGCCGGCTTTTTAGGCTTCGAGGGTGTGATGCTCTGGTTGTTCGGCCGGTTCAGCATTGCCCTCAGCGGCACTATTCCCATCACCAACAAAGTGCTGACTGACCTTGTTGCCGGCAGCATCACCCCGGTCGCCGGCTGGGTGACCATGGCCGTAGTGGTAGTGGCTTTCGGGGTCTACAACGTAATGAGGAACATACGCCTCCGCGCCTCCGGGCTGGTCACGGCGCCGGTCGGCCTTACTGTGCTCAAGGCCGGGGCGGTGGCCGTCGCTGCCATCGTCGTGGTGACGATATGCAACATCAACCGTGGCACGCCCACCTTCCCCGACCGAGGCGTCCCCTGGTCGATCCCCATACTCTTGGCCATTTTCGCCGCTGACACTCTCCTGCTGGGCCGGACACGCTTCGGCAGGTACGTATACGCCATCGGTGGCAACGCCGAGGCGGCCCGGCGTGCCGGTATCAACGTCTCCAGGATCCGTACCGTGGCTTTCGGGCTCACGGGCATGATGGCCGGCCTGGCAGGGATGATGTACCTCTCGCTCCTCGGGTCGATCTCCTCTGACATCGATACGAGCTACATGCTCTATGCCGTCGCGGCTGCCGTCATCGGCGGCACGAGCCTCTTCGGTGGCCGGGGCAAGGCCCTCCACGGCATCCTCGGCGGCCTGGTCATTGCCGCCGTCTACAACGGCATCGACCTGATGGGGCTCGGAGCGGAGTACGAGTATATGGTCGTCGCCGTCGTCCTGCTCATCGCCATCACGGTGGACTCCTTTGCCCGAGGCGTTCGAAGGGCCCGTTAGCCACCTGCTAGTTCCCAGCTGATCGGGGGCTGATCGTGGCATCGCGAACCGTCCCTGGCTGGCGAACGGTGACAGTTCGCGGCGTCCAGGATCGCCCTGGGAGCCTCCAGCTGATAGGGACCAGCTCCCTTGCCAGGACGCGCGGCCTTCCTCGACTGGTTCGATTCAAATCACCCGCAGTAGCACCCTCAACTCGGGCCCGCCCACGGGACGGCACTAGACTCGGTCTTTACGGGGGTGTAGCTCAGCCCGGTAGAGCGCTACGTTCGCATCGTAGAAGTCGCCGGTTCGAATCCGGTCACCTCCACCCGTTCTGACCAGGACTTTTCTTGATTTAGCGGCTTGGTCCTGGGGTCGTCGTGCCCGCTACGTGCCCGATCCGTGCCCGCTTGCGAAGCCTTCCAGCGCTCGTCGAGGTGGGTGGCGACGTCCCGGTCCGTGGCCTCTGGGACGTGTGCGTAAAGCTCCATCGAGAGCCGGGCGGTGGCGTG
Source organism: uncultured Acidimicrobiaceae bacterium (assembly GCA_964481925.1). Classification (GTDB taxonomy): domain Bacteria; phylum Actinomycetota; class Acidimicrobiia; order Acidimicrobiales; family Palsa-688; genus Fen-671. The sequence goes on along the minus strand of CAYZVQ010000204.1, from coordinate 1,825 downwards.
CCCGAGGCGGGCTTGGATGACCCGAGGATGCTCGCCTTGGGCGACCATGAGGCTGGTAGCGACGTGGCGAAGCCCGTGAAAGGTGAGTGCCGGGTCGAGGCCGGCCCGTTTGACGGCGGGGTTGAAGACCCGCTCGGCGAAGTAGCGGCGCAGAGGCCCACCCTCGGGATTGGTGAACACGAGGTCGGTGGGGATGGCCCCGGGGCGGTGCCGGGCCAGGTGCTCGGCGAGCTCTTCGGTGAGGAACCGGGGGACGCTGAGCGTCCTTCTCGACGACCGGCTCTTGGTCTCAGCTACCAGCAGGCGGCCTTCGACTTCGGCGATCGTCTGGCGGACCGCCAGGGTGCGCCGGAGGAAGTCGACGTCACCGACCCGCAGCCCGACGGCCTCCGACCACCGCAGGCCCATTATGCCGGCCACTAGGATGAGCGCCCGGTACTCGCCAGGAACTTCTTCAGCGAGGCGCGACAGCTCGCCGAGGGTGAGGGTCGGTCGTTCACGACTGGGACCGCCCACCATGCGGATGCCGCGGCCAGGGGAACGGGCGATCAGTTCGGCGTCGACGGCGGCGTTGAGGACGGCGTTGAGGACCCCGAGGTTGGTGCGGACCGTCGCCGGTGCCAGCTTGGCCACCATGGCGTCGAAACAGCCCTTTACGTGGACGCGGGTGATGCTGTTGAGCGGACGGTCGCCCAGCGCCGGGAAGAAATGCGTCTGGAGGACGACCCGGTCCCGGGCCAGGCTGGTGGCCCGCTTGGCCGGGTTGGCCTCGAGCCATTGTTCGGCCCAGGACCGGAAGGTCACCTGGCCGAGCTCGATGTCCCGCCACTCCCCCCGCTGCATGTCGGCCTGGGTCCGGGCCAGGAAGGCGGTGGCGTCGGCCTTGGTCGGGAACGTCGAGGGCGCGGCCCAGTCCCGTCCCGACCCGTCGGGGTAACGAGCTTGGTAACGGCCGGACGGGAGCCTGCGTACTCGCCCGAACTGGCGGCGTTTGGCAGCCAAAGGACACCCTCCTCGGTGCAGGTCTAGTAGAGGAGGCCAACCTGTCGAGGCGAGGTCGGCGACGCCGTTGAGCAAGGGTAACAGTCGACCGTGACCGCGTGGCTAACTCGGTCGGGAGGCAGCGACGCGGCTCTGGTCGAGCCAATCCGAGATCGCCGCGGGGTCGAACCGGACGAACTTGCCCACCTTCAGGAAAGGCACTCTTCTCTCATCTACCAAGCGGCGGACGTGGCGGCGGGTCACCCCGAGCGTCTCGGCGAGCTCGTCGATGCTCAACAGCTTGGGTAGTTCGACAGGACTGGGCATCAGTCTTCTCCTCGGGTTGGTCTTCTAACCCGTAGGGGCCAAGGTGGCGACCTATTGCTCACCCACGAGCACGCACACCTCGTGGCCACCATGCACCTCCTCGCGGGCCGCCACCGTGCTCCCTCTCACAACCCACGACGTCCGCCCGCACGACCCACCCAAGGACACCGATCTCAAACCCGCACGACCCCCCAAGGACTCCGCCTCAGCCCGCACACACACCCGCCAAAAGCACCGCCCTCAAAATGCTCGCCACCAGTACTCCTAAAGTTTCTTCTGCCCGTTCATTACCGCTAAAGACCACTACTGCCCCACCGCAAAAAAGCCTCTTCACAAGGCTTTCCCACCCTGATAAACCACCAACCGAAGAGAGAACACGATTGCAAGCCGGTGGCTTGCCGAAAAATCGGGGCGGGTTTGTGGAGGCGGGGTGGGCCGGTGGGCTGGATGCGGATGATGGGGGCGGAGTCGGTCGAGTACCACCGCGCCACCGTGCTCGGGCGGGTAGACGACCACC
>CAYZVQ010000203.1:0-9067 GCA_964481925.1 uncultured Acidimicrobiaceae bacterium | reverse complement strand
CCCCGTGTTCCGCCAGGTAGTCCTCAACACTTCGGCGTACCAGGCGTTGGAGGCCAGGCGGGTCGCTTACACGACCATGTTCGGCGGCGTCGACGACGTCACTGCCGAACTGGGGGGGGCCAAGCTCCGGCTGTTCCCGATCCGCAACTACCTGGGGGCGGCGGCCAGTTTTCCCGACGACTCGCTGGTGGCGAGCGACAAAGAGATCGCCACCAGCGCGTCGGTCCTGCGCCGGGGACTGGCGGCATTGGCTCAGGGCTACATCTTCTCGGCCCACCACCCGGCCCAAGCCGAAAAAATCTTGATCGAGGACAACCATTCCTTCCTGGCGACCAGCCAGAATGTCGTGGTGGCCACAGGGAACGCTACGGCGCCCACATTCCTCACCCCGTCGGGCCAGTGGGGCACCTTGTCCGACGCCAGTTTCAGCGGGATCACCCAGATCATGGCCCAGGGCGGCCTCTTCGACGGAAAGGCACCCCCACTGGCCTCGGACGACTTTACCGACAGCCTCCTTCCCCAGGGATGACAGCCGCGCCAGCAGCCGGGCCCCGCCTACGGCGCCTCGGCGAGGAGCTCGTCGAGAGCGGGCTACGCCAGGTTGGGACGGAGGCCTCCTGGGCGGTGCTGGTGGAGGAGATCGACCATGCCCTGCGCCCGCCCGTCCACGAGCGGCGGATCTTCAGCGGCGGCACGGTCCTCGACCCAACATCGGACCCAGCCACGTGGGCTTCGGGGACACAGCTCGACATCATCCGCCAGCCGTTGGGCCGCCAACCGCTCCCGGCGGCGCGCCGTTTTGCCGACGGGCTGTCGAGCTGGGTGCTGCGGCGCACGGACGGCACGACCGAATGGCTGGTCTTCGACCGGCCCGCCGGTTCGGAGCGGGACCTGGTGGTACTGGCCAGCGTGCTCGGGGCGACGGTCGTACAGCGTCACCCATCGGGGTCGGTCCGGGTGGTCGGGCACTTCGGCGTGCTGCGCTGGGAGGGCTTGCGCTGGCACCACGAGCCCCCCGTGACCACCTGGGTCGACTCTGTCATCGACTATCGGGCGGACAACGAGCGCAAAGTGCTGGCGGCGATGCTCGAGTTCGCCGTGCACGACCTCGGGTCCTTTGGCATCGGGTCGCTGCTTATCTACCGCCCTGGTGGAGGGCCCGGTCCGCCGGTCGAGGAACGCTTACCGGTGCCGCCGCCCCTGGAAATCCGCCGCGCCGCCCACCTCGCCCCGCTGCGCCATGCCCTGGGCCAGGTCGACGGCGCGGCGATGTTCGACGCCGACGGGGTGCTACGCCGGCTCGGCGTCCGCCTGGTCCCGAGCCGGACCGCTGAAGATACCGTCGCGGCCATAGGCGGTACCCGGCACACGTCTGGTCGCCGCTACAGCCGGGACGACCCGCACGCCATAGTCATCGCCGTGAGCGAGGACGGGCCCGTCTCGGTACTACGCGACGGTCAGGTGCTCGGCCGCTCGCACCACAACGACTGATTGCTCAGCGTAAAGCCCTCTGTTCAGCTTCAGTGCTCCAGAGGGCCCTCGAGGCCATGCAGGCTCGGTGGTACGTCCACGGCGTGCTCCTCGAGCGCCTTGCGGGGCACGATCTCGAGGGTGGCCTCGTTGGTCGAGGCGAGGACCACGAAGCACGCCGCACCGTCCCTATAGGCCCGCAACCAGTTGGCGGCGGTGACGCACCAGCGGTCTCCGGGTACGAGGCCGGGGAACCGGTACGCGGGGACCGGGGTGATGAGGTCATTGCCGATCCGGCGTTGGTGCTCGAGGAACTCGGCGGTTACGACGGCGCAAATGGTGTGGGAGCCGAAGTCCTCGGGGCCGCTCGAGCAACACCCGTCGCGGTAAAACCCGGTGAGCGGCTCGAAGCCGCACGGTTGCAGCTCTTCGCCGAGGACATTGCGGTACGCCACAGCACACAGCCTATGCGAGCTGGGGACGGCGGAACTGAGAGCGCGGCGCGTAAGGCGCGTCACCGGCAGTGCAGCCCACGCCCAGATGGGCGAACGAAGAGGCCGACGCGATGTAGAAACCGGCGTTGCCGTGCCAGTTCTCCAGGGAGACGTTTTCACCGAAGAAATTCACGTTGTCGGCGTCGATGCGGACGGCGCTCAGGCCCGAATTGGAAATGCGGACGTTGGATGCCTGGACCATGGCATAAGCGGCCGGCGTCTCGACCCAGATCCCGTTGCCCGTGGGCACGCCGGGCCCGGTGGGCGACTGTACGGTCACGTTTACCATTTGGATGGTGGCGGCGGATCCCGGGGCACCGGGCGAGCCGATATGGACCCCGGTCACGCACCGGTCGAAGTCCGCGTTCATGAGGTGGACTTTGTGAGGGATGCCGGTCGACGAGCTGGAAAGGCTCAGGCCCTTGTTGTAGTTAAAGGCGAAGATGTTGCTGAGATGGGGGTTGTCACAGCGCAAGAGGCATATGGCGACGCCGTTGGCCAGCTGGTAGGACGCCACGGTCGTCGTTGTCGGTTGGTAGTAGGGCCAGAAATGCACGGTGTCGATGTAATTGGTGTCGCGCGACCCGTCGATGACTATCCCGTACTGGACCGGTTGACCGAAGATCCGCCGAACGGAGGCTTGCGCGGCGTTGTTAATGTAGATCCCGCCGTAGGGGTTGTAAAGGCAGATGTCCTCTATCAGGGCATTGTTGGCCCCGACCAGGATCATCGGTTGGGCGCTCGCCGGTGGCCCCGCCGTGCTCTGGTTGGGGACGTTGAACCCCAGAGATTTGACCGCGCCGCCGCTGCCCGAGACGGTCACAGGGCTGAAACCGGCGCCCGCCTCAACGAAAATCCAGCTGCCGGCGAACGTGTTGACCTGCGCACCGGGCGTGTTCCAGCCCGCGCCCTGCAGCGTGAGAGCCGGGGGGACGGCGAGGCTGGAGGTGACGAGGTACTTGCCGGCCGGGAAATACACGGTATTACCGGTGGGAGCTGACGTCGGGCCGGCTACGCTGATCGCCTCGGTGATGGCGGCGGTGTCATCGGTCCTGGCGTCGCCGGTGGCCCCGTAATCGCGGACGTTATAAAAAGGGCTCGAGCTCGTAACGGTCATTTTTCGTGCTCCTCCTCGGGCTGTGGGGCCATGGCGGCCCGATGGGACGGTAGCGGGGACTTGAGCCCCGCACCGGTCATGGCTAGGAGGGTGCTGGACGCGGCGGGTGCCTCGGGCCATTCGAGCCACGCCGCATAGGTGATCGCGGCCGTCGGCTCGACGTCGATCCCTCTGCGGGCCAACGACCGACGGGCAGAGGCGATGCCCGGTTCGGTCGCCGTGATCACCGTCCCCCCGCTCTCGGAGACAGCGTCCAGCATCTGCCTCAGACGGGCGGGCTCGGCGATGGCGATCCCTTCGGCCGCGGTAGCGGCCCCCCCGGCCGGGGAGGCGGCCCCGGTCGCGTAGGCCAGCGGCGCACATCGCTCGGCCTGCACGGCCACCAGCCGGGGCGGGTGTTGGATGAGCCCGGCCGCGGCCAGTTCTTTGAAACCGATGCTCGCCCCGATGAGCAGGGTGCCGTTGCCCGCAGGGACCAGGACCGTGGCGGGCAGGCGTCCCCCGAGCTGTTCCCACAGCTCGAAGGCGAAAGTCTTGGTCCCGTGGTGGAAAAGCGGGTTGTAGACGTGGCTGGCGTAGAAGGTGCCCGTGGCTTCGACATGGTCGATGGCGGCCGAGGCGGCCTCGGCACGCGAACCGGCCACGCTGTGCACGGTGGCCCCGTAGCCCCGCAGCTGCGCCACTTTTTTTTCCGATGTGGCGGCGGGGACGAACACCTCGGCGGCCATACCGGCGCGCGCCGCGTAGGCGGCGATGGAGGCGCCAGCATTGCCGCTGCTGTCGGCGACAAGGCGCCGCACACCGATCTCGGCCGCCTTGGCCACGAGCACCACCGAGCCCCGGTCCTTGAACGAGAGTGTCGGCATCAAGAAGTCGAGCTTCAGCCGCAGGCCACCATCGACGGCGACCAGGGGCGTGGCGCCCTCTCCCATCGTCACGTCCTGCCAACCGGTGGCCGAGGCGGAGAACGGGAGAGCCGTGCGGTAGCGCCACAGTGACCAGGGCTGCCCCCCGAGGCCAGCAGCCCGGAGATCGGCAAAGGCGTTGTCTGGAAGTGGGAGCTCCAGGTCGAACAGGCCTCCGCACCGGCACCGCCAGGCGCCCTCGTCGAGGGCGTAAGCCGCCCCGCACCCCCGGCATCGGAAGTAGGTGCCGGGGGCGGTCACGGACCGGGCTTCTTGGCCCGGCTGGGGGCCACCCGGGGCGGCTCGCCCGGCATCTTCGGGTACACCGGCGGCCACGGTGCGTCCGCTAGACCGGCGGCCCGGTCCCGCTCGTGCAGGGCCAGCACCGGTACCAGCGACTGGGGCTCCTCGGTCATCGCCGCCCACGGGTCGCCCACCTTGGCGGCCCGGGCGGGCACGTTGGCGATAGTCAGGTCGTCGGGCCCGATGGACCACAGCTCGTCCCAGCGGAACGGCGTGGAAACCTGGGCGCCGGGGCGGGCCCGGACCGACCACGCCCCGAAGATGGTCTTGTGGGGGGCGTTTTGGTTGAAGTCGACGAAAACCCGCGTCCCCCGCTCCTCCTTCCACCACGCCGCGGTGATGAGGTCGGGCCGGCGGCGTTCGAGTTCCCGGGCCACGGCTACGGCCGCCGCCCTGACGTCGACCGAGGTCCAGCGGGGTTCTAGACCAACGAAGACATGGATGCCCCGGTTGCCGGTGGTCTTGGGCAGCGCCACCACGCCCAGCTCCTCGAAGAGGTCGTGCACTTCCTGCGCGGCCTCTTGGACCATGGCGAAGCTGACCCCCGGGGTGGGGTCGAGGTCGATGCGTAACTGATCGGCGTGGTCGGGGTCGGCCGCCCGCGAGGGCCATACGTGGAAACCGAGGCAGGCCAAGTTGACCGCCCAGAGCACGTGGGCCAGGTCACGGGCGACCAGGGCTTGCGAAGTGGTGCCGTTGGGGGTGGACACGACCGCCGTTTCGAGCCAATCAGGGTGGTGCTCCGGCACGCGCTTTTGGAAGAACGACGGGCCGGTGGCGCCGTGGGGGAAGCGCTGGAGCAGGACCGGGCGGCCACCCATCGCTCTCAGCAGCGGCTCTTCTACCGCCTGGTAGTAGCGGACCAGGTCCAGCTTGGTCTCGCCCCGCTCGGGGAAGAGGACCTTGTCGGGGCTGGTGATGGGCACTTCGCGCCCGGCGGCTTCGACGACGGTCCCCTCGTCGTCGGGCTTGCTGACCACGGCGCCACTGTACGCCGGTGGCGGCCCGTCCCAGAGCTTCTAACGACTTGGCTGACTGACCGACGAGGGCCGGGCGAGGGCGGTCGGTTTACAAGAAGTCGATGGGCCGGAAGGGGCCGTCGAGGACGGACGACACTGACCCCATGCCGAGGATCTGCTCCAGGACGGTGGCGTAAACCCGGCGGAAGTCCGTGGTGAAGATGAGGTTCCCGTAGGGGTCGAGCTTGGTGAAGCTGGGGGTAGCGCCGTAAAAGCCGCCCTTCACGGCTGGCCCGACAGCCAGTACGACGCTAGCCGAGCTGTGGTCCGTCCCGAGGCTGGCGTTCATCTTGGGCGTGCGGCCGAACTCGCTGCAGATCACGATCACGGGGCTCTTGCCCGGGGCCGCCTTAGGGAACGCGGTCATGAAGCCCGTGACGGCGGCGTCGAGGGACGCGAGCATTTCGGCGTGGGTGTTGGCCTGGTTGGAGTGGGTGTCGAAGCTCGACCAGCTGACGCTGTAGACGCTGGTGGGCAAGCCGTAGCTGATCAGCTCGGCCACGATGTCGAGCTGGGTGCCGATGTCGCCGGGGTCGCTGCCCGCGGGGGCGGCCGGAGGTTGTTCGTGGCTGAGCGCGTCCGCCGCCTTGGTCCCTATCAGCATGAGGTTGCCGCCGGAATTGGCTTGACCGGCCTGGAGGGCGGGCTCGCCCGGGAAGCTCTTCATGAGCTGTTTGTAGGCGCCGGTGAAGGCGGGGTTCTGGCCTGGGAGCTGGGCATTGGCCTGCGTTGAGTCCACCACCGAGCTGGCTTGCTGGTTGTAGCCGACCAGGGCGGGCGGAAGGGTGGGGCCGACCGAGAGGGCCCGGAACGGGTCGGTGCCGGTGGCGTCGAGCCAACGGCCGAGCCAGCCGGCGTCCGGGTCGGCGGAGAGGCGGGCGGTTTGCCAGATCGTTTGGGAGGCGAAGTGGCTGAAGTTGGGATGGGGGTACTCGACCCCGCTGATGACGGCGACCTTCCCCTCCTTCCACAGCGAATGCAGCCCGGCCAGGGAGGGGTGGAAGCCGAGTTGGCCCGACCCGTCGTCGCCCAGCGGGAGCACCTGGTCGCCCGGGATGGCCAGGGACTGGCGCCAGTCCCGGTAGATACCGCTCTCGTAGGGGATGACGGTGTTCAGCCCGTCATTGCCCCCGTAAAGGGTGCAGAGCACGAAGGGGCCGTTGCGCGGGACGGTGGACGCCGATGCCTCGGCCATGCTCAGCAGCGAGCTCAGGCCGGTGAAGCGGACAAGGCCGGTCGCCACGCCACCGCCGAGCACGCCGGTGAGGAACTGCCGACGGTCGAGTGTCAGGGGCACGAGGTCTCCTCTATCAGTTCATTGCGAATTCGGGGGACAACAGGGCGAGGGTGACAATCTGCTGGGCCGGCCACGCGCCCGAGCTTTGGCGTAGCGAAAGGGCGAGCGAGGTGACCGCGGAGCGGCTCCGGTCGGACACGTCCGGGAGGCCGATCAACGAAAGTGCGGCGGTGACCTGGTCGGCGGGGTGGCCGTCGGCGTTTTCCAGGGCGGTCAGGTTGGCCACTCCGGCCAGGCTCGACGCCAGTTGCATGTACCCGGCGGCGGCGCCCGTCGATTGCCAGTACTCGTTCCAGCCCCAGCCGCCCACCGAAGGTGGGGCGAAGGGGACCTGGCCTATGGCGCCGAGCAGGCCCTGCAGCGTGCCCGGCGAAAAGGGCGCCGTGGTGAGCCCGAGGACGCGCAGGGCGCCGACCAGGAGCTCGATGGGCTGCTTGACCAGGCCCAGCATGGACTGGGGCGAGACAAAGGCGGGGTGGTTGAACATGGCGTCAAGGAGGTTGGTGACGTTGAGGTCCTTGGCATAGCCGTGGACAAAGTCCTGCACGATCGGGTCGGAGGGGGTGACCGGGTAGGCCAGCCAGGTCCACAGCCGGGAGATGACCCAGCGGTGGGACGCCGGCTCGTTGGTGACGATATGGACGATGTCCTCGCCCATGAACCGCCCGGTCCGGCCCAGGAAGTGCTTGACCCCGTTGTCGTGGTCGTAGGAGTTGAAGAAGAACCCCCCGGACACGGTGTCGAGCTCCCAGCCCGTGAACGCCCGGGCGCCCTGTATGACGTCCTCCTGGCTGTAGTTGCCGATGCCCATCGTGAAACGTTCCATCAGCTCGCGGGCGAAGTTTTGGTTGGGCGCGTCCCTGTGGGAGGTGTCGGTGTCGAGCCAGATCAACATGGCCGGGTCTTTGGCCAGGGCCTGGACCAGCGTCTCGAAGTTGCCCGCCCCCAGCGTCCGGAAGATGTGGTTCTGGGCGTACATCATGTAGGCCCAGCCGACTTTGGTTATCGATGTCGGGAACTGGCAATGCAGAAGAAGCGTCAACTTCTCCCGCAGGGGGGTGTCGGTAACGACCATCCGGCCCAGCCACCAGTTGACCAGGTTGGAGTACTCCTCCCAGCTGTTGTAGTAATAGCCGGGCACGTTGGACTCGGGCAGCGTGGTCAGGTGGGGGAGCGGGACAGCGTCGCCCGCCGGGTCCGGCCCTGTCAGGCCGGCGAGCAGACCGTCAACGAGCTCGGTCCAGCTTTTACGGGAGAGGTCATCGAGCTCGGCCGGGGTTGCCCCGAAGCCGGCCCGTCGGTATAGGTGCGCCACGAGCGCCGGGTTCGTCGCCACACTTAACATTATCGACGCTGTGAGGCAGACCTAACTCGCAGCGTGGTAATTTCTGAAGAAACGGAAATTGGCGCGCTTGCGGCCCGGGTGCCGCGCCCGCGGGGGTGACCACGGCCTTGTGGCACTCTGGCGGGGATGGACATGGCCCTGGTGACAGGCAGGTCGATGCCGAGGGCCGACGAAGAGATGCCGCTCCTGGTATCTGCGCTCCAGGACCGCGGTGTGCGAGGCCACGTGGTGGTGTGGGGGACCCCCTTTGACTGGTCGGCGGTGCCCTTGGTGCTCGTGCGCTCGCCGTGGGACTACGTCCGCAGCCTGGACGCCTTTTTGAGCTGGGCGGATGAGGTGGACCGGGCGACGGTGCTGGTCAACCCGCTACGCGTCCTGGCCTGGAACGCCCACAAGAGCTACCTGGCCGAACTGGCCGGGGCCGGCGTGCCGACGGTCCCCACGTCGGTGGTCCCCCGAGCCGCCTCCGGCGAGGCCCGGGGCTCCGAGCTGGCCCACCACCGGGGCGAGGTGGTCATAAAGCCGGCGGTGTCGGTCGGTGCCATTGGGGCCTTCCGGGGGCCCGCCGTCTCGGCCGAGGCGGGCGAGCACCTGGCCGGCCTCACGGCCGGGGGCGATGCGCTGGTGCAGCCGTTCCAGCCCGCCGTGCTCGAAGAGGGCGAGATCAGCCTGGTCTACCTGGGAGGCTCGTTGAGCCACGCCGTGCGCAAGGTCCCGCTCGGGGGCGACTACCGGGTCCAGGCCCGTTACGGCGGCACGGTGCGCTCCCATCAACCGACCCGACGCCAGCGCAACGTGGCCGAGGCCGCCCTGGCCCAAGCACCGGCCCCGGTGAGCTATGCCCGGGTGGACATGGTGGGCGAGGACGAGCCGCTCGTCATGGAGCTCGAACTGATCGAGCCCGAGCTGTTCCTGCGCTTCGGGCCGGGGTCCCCCGGGCGCTTGGCCGACCACCTTGTAGGTTTGTTGCCGGCCGGGTAGCCCCGAGTCGGGCCATCGCAGGCCCTGACCTGGACGAATGGGGCCATGCCCAGACCGATGGGGGCGGATTGCGGGCAGGCCGCGGACCGGCGAGAATTCTCGTTCTGATTCCGATCCCTTGGGAGGACATTTGAAA
>CAYZVQ010000202.1:0-9070 GCA_964481925.1 uncultured Acidimicrobiaceae bacterium | reverse complement strand
GCTCTCCCGACGCCATTGCCTGCTATAGCCCCGAGCTGCGCTACGAGATGGTCAATGCCAAGGCTGTGGCCCTGTTGGGGATGCCGGCGGAGCAGGTCCTGGGCCGTACCGACGCCGAACTGGGGCGCTCGCCCGAGGTGGTCGGTACGGTGCTCGAGGGCCTGGCCCGGGTGCTGGTGACCAGGGAGATGTGCGAGGTAGAGTACGCCACCCACGGCGAGAGCGGCACCAACTTCTGGCATGTCCGCATGGTGCCCAACCTGGCGCCCGACGGTGCCCTGAACGGGGTGATCAGTGCCACGCGCGACCTGACCGAGCTCAAGGTGGCGCAAAGCGTGCTGGCCCATCAGGCCCTGCACGACCCGTTGACCGGTTTGCTCAACCGCCTCGCGCTCATCGACCGGGTCAATCATGCCCTGGCCGACCTGGAGAGGAACCCCGGCCGTATCGCGCTCCTGTTCGTCGACCTGGACAACTTCAAGCTCATAAACGACGCCCGTGGCCATGAAGTGGGCGACCAGCTACTGATCGAGGTGGCGTCGCGCCTGGTCCAGGTCACCCGCCGGTCCGACACTGTGGCCCGCCTCGGCGGCGACGAGTTCGTGGTGCTCCCCGAGCACGTTAGCGGCAGCTACGACGCCCACTTGCTCGCCACCCGCGTGTTGCGCGGCCTCGAAAAGCCTTTCGTCTACAGAGGCGAGAGGTTCCGCCTGACCGCCAGTATCGGGGTGGTCGTCAACACCGACCCGGAGGCCAACGCCGGGGACCTCCTGCGGGACGCTGACGTGGCCATGTACCGGGCCAAGGAGAAGGGCCGCGACCGCATCGAAATGTTCCACCCCACACTGCGCGACCATGCCAACGAGCGCCACAGGCTCGCTTCGGAGCTGCGCCGGGCCGTGGCAAAAGGCCAGTTCTTCCTCGTATATCAGCCGTTCTTCTCCCTGGACGACCATTCCCTGATCGGGGTCGAGGCACTTGTCCGCTGGCAGCACCCTGAGGACGGCGTGGTCCCTCCGGCGAAGTTCATATCTTTGGCCGAGGAGTTCGGGATCATAAATTCACTGGGTACCTGGGTGCTCGATGAGGCCTGCCGCCAACTGGCGCAGTGGGCCTCCGACGAGGGCCCGGGGGCCGGGGCGGGGCCCATAATGCCAGGGTTCATAATGGCGGTCAACGTGTCGGCCCGCCAACTCGGGGACCCCGCCTTCGTGGGGCTGGTAGCCGCCGCCCTGTCCACCAACCACATCTCACCTGCCCAGCTGTGCCTGGAGATCACTGAGACGGGGATGATCGAGGAGTTCGAGCGCTGCCGTGAGACGCTCGACGCCCTGTCCGCCATGGGTGTCCGGATCGCCCTCGACGACTTTGGCACGGGCTATTCGTCACTGGCCCACCTCCGCACTTTCAGGGTGAACACGCTGAAGATCGACCGGAGCTTCGTGGAACAGCTGGGGGAGGAGGGGAGCGACGGGGCGATAGTGGCAGGAGTGGTGGCCATGGCCCACGCCTTAGGCATGGACGTCGTGGCTGAGGGAGTGGAAACCGGCGAGCAGCTGCGCAAGGTGATGGACATGGACTGCGACAATGCCCAAGGTTTTTTCTTCGCCCGCCCGCTGACCTCCGAGATGATGGGCCGCCTGCTGGCCGACCACCTCAGCGCGGCCGTCGGGGCCCCGCCGACGCTCTGACCTAAGCCCCCACCCAGACCGTCTTCAGGTTGCAAAACGCCCGGATCCCCTGCGCTGAGAGCTCGCGGCCGTAGCCCGAGGTCTTCACGCCCCCGAAGGGGAGCTCGGGGTAAGAGGTCACCATCCCATCGACGAACACGGCCCCGGCCTCCAGGTCGCTTACGAACCGGCGGCGCTCGTCGTCGTCATTGGTCCAGGCGTTGGCGCCGAGCCCGAAGTCGGTGGCATTGGCCAGCTCGATGGCCTCGTCGATGTTCTCGACGCGGAACAGGGCGGCCAGCGGCCCGAAGCTCTCTTCGGTGTAAAGGCGCATGTCCGCTGTCAGCCCGGTGATCACGGTGGGGGGGTAGTACCAGCCGGGGCCGGGCAGCCGCTCGCCACCGCAGAGGACCTTGGCGCCCTTGGCCACAGCGTCGGCCACCAGCTCCTCGATGTCGTCCCGGCCCGCGCTGGTAGCCAGGGGGCCGATGTCGGTCGTCTCTTGCATGGGGTCGCCGACCACCAGCGCCGTCATGTTCTCCACGAACCGCCGTTCGAACTCGTCGGCGACGGCTTCGTGGACGATGAACCGCTTGGCGGCGATGCAGGACTGCCCGTTGTTCTGGCAGCGGGCGGTTGTCGCCACCGCCGCGGCCGTCTCGAGGTCCGCGCTCGGCATCACGATGAAGGCGTCGCTGCCACCAAGCTCGAGGACGCTCGGTTTGATCGTCTCGCCGGCCACGGCGGCGACGGCGGCGCCCGCCGGCCCGGAGCCGGTGAGGGTGACGGCGGCCACACGCCGGTCGCGGACCACCCCCTCCACTCGGGACGAACCGATGAGGAGGGCCTGGAAAGCACTCTCGGGGAAGCCGGCTCGCTCGAAAAGGCCCGAAAGGTAGAGCGCCGTCTGGGGGACGTTGGAGGCGTGCTTCAGCAACCCCACGTTCCCGGCCATCAGCGCCGGGGCGGCAAAACGGACGACCTGCCAAAGGGGGAAGTTCCACGGCATGATGGCGAGCACTACGCCGAGGGGCTGGTAGCGGGCATAAGCGGCGCTTGCACCCACGGCGGCGTGGTCGGCGGGCTCGTCGGCCAGGAGGCCCTCGGCGTGCTCGGCGTAGTAGCGGCACCCGCGGGCGCACTTGGCCACTTCCGCCCGGGCCGACCTGACCGTCTTGCCCATCTCCAGGGTCATCAGCGCGGCCAAGCTCTCCTGGTCGTCGTCTAGCAGCGCCGCGGCTTGGCTCATCCAGGCGGAGCGTTGGTCGAAACTCGTCGTACGTTGGCTACGGAAGGCCGCTTCGGCGCGCGCCAGACAGCGCTCGAGCTCCTCGTCGGAGATCTCGTCGAAAACCTTTACCGTCGCCCCCGTCGCCGGGTTGATGGTCGTGATCGCCATTTGGCCTCGTTTAAACTTGCAGTTGAGGGTTTAAACTTGCAGTTGAGGGTTTAAGCTCGCAGTTGAGGGTCTTAGTCGCAGCTGAGGCTCAGGCTACCGCGGCCACTTGCTCAGTCGCCCGGCCCGGCCCGGTCGCGCCGGACGATAGCCACGTCCATCGGGGCGAGCGCCACCCGGCTGCCGAGCTGCTTGCCCGCCAGGAGCTCGAACCCTCCGGAGGCGATATCGAGCACCCTTTCCTCCTCCGAGTGGTTTATCAGGAACTCGTACGTGTGGTCGGCCGAAGTGCGCACCACGCGCTCCACACCCGGTCCGGCCCGGTGGACGGCGGGCTCGCCCGACAAGGCCGGGGCCCGGTCGTACACACGCGCCAGCCCGGCGGCATCGAGCCGGCAGGCCAGGTAGTAGGCCCGTCCGTGGCCCACCTGTGCCTCCACCACCGCTGGGCGTCCCGCCCACGGGCCACTGGCGACGCGGGCCAGCACATGGCCAGTGCCCTCGGTCGCCACGTCGGCCCAGAAAGAAGCCCCCGTCCTGGTCCCGTCCTCCCATTCGACCTCGATCGTCATGCCCTCGGGCAATGGGGCCACGTCCACCACGTCGCAGCCGATCAGGGGGCGGAGCGGGCCCCCGTACGGCCCCAGGTAGACGGCGTCGCGCTCGTTGACGATCCCCGACCAGAAAGAGACCACCGCCGTACCGCCCCGCTCCACGTACGACACGAGCTTGGCGCCGTCCTCCTCCGTCACCAGGTAGAGGCTGGGCACCAGCACCACCTCGTAGCGGTCGAGCCGTTCGTCGGGCCGGCAGAAGTCGACCGTGGCGCCGCGACCGAAAAGTGGGCGGTACATCCACGACAGCTGGTCCGCCATGCTGAGGTCGTTGGCCGGCTTGGCCGGAGCTTCCAGGGCCCACCAGTTCGCCCAGGAGAAGACCATGGCGACGCGGGCGTCGACGCCGGAGCCCTCGAGCGTGCCCAGGTGGTCCAGTTCCTGGCCGAGCGCGGCCACTTCCGCCCACACCGGCGAGGCCACGCCGGAGTGCGAGACCATCGCCGAGTGGAACTTCTCGGCCCCCGACCGCGACGCCCGCCACTGGAAGAACAGCACGCCGGCGGCGCCCCGGGCCACCGCCTGATAGCTCATCGCCCGCATCTGGCCGGGGACCTTCGGGGAGTTGTGCTGGCGCCAGTTGACCCGGAGCGGGGTCTGTTCCATGACCATCCAGGCCGCGTCCTTGTTTAGCGAGCGGACCAGGTCGTAGTGCATGGCGCTGAGCATCATGGCGTCGGGGTCAGCCGGGTCGGCGTAGTTGTCGGTGGACACCACGTCCAGCTCGGAGGCCCAGGCGAAGTAGTCGAGAGGCTTGAAAAACCCCATGAAATTCGTCGTCACGGGGATGTCCGGCCGAGCTGTCCTCAGGATCTGGCGCTCCTCGAAGAACTCCTCCAAAAAGGCGTCATTGCTGAAGCGCTTGTAATCGAGCTCCTGGCCGGGGTTGACGAAGGTGGGGGTCAGGCGGGGCGGGAGCACCTCGGCGAACTCCCCATAGCGCTGGCTCCAAAAAGTCGTCCCCCACGCCTCGTTGAGCTCGTCGACCGACCCGTAGCGCCTCTGCAGCCAGGCCCGGAAAGCTTGAGCGTGGTTGTCGCAGTAGCAGTACGGCACGTGGCAGCCGTACTCGTTGTGGACGTGCCACATCTCGATGGCCCGGTGGTTGCCCACCTCGGAGACCAGGCGCTCCACGACACGGCGGGCGCGTGCCCGGTACGAGGCGCTGCACACACAGAAGTGCTGGCGGCTGCCGTGGCTGTAGCGCGCCCCGCGGGCGTCGACGGCGAGCACATCGGGGTAGCGAGCCGAAAGCCATGGCGGCGGCGAGGCCGTCGGTGTGGCCAGGTCGACACCGATCCCGGCGTCCCCGAGCAGGTCGAGCACCTCGTGCAGCCACGCGAAGGAGTACGCCCGCTCGGCCGGCTCGAGTTGGGCCCATGAGAAGACCCCCACCGTGACCAGGTTGACGCCTGCCTGCACCATGAGCCGGACGTCCTCGTCCCAAACCTCACGTGGCCACTGCTCGGGGTTGTAGTCGCCGCCATAGCGGATCCGGCCGGTCACGGCCCAGAGCTTACGTGGGCAGGCGGCTTAGGTGGGC
The DNA here is from genome assembly GCA_964481925.1 of uncultured Acidimicrobiaceae bacterium. Lineage (GTDB taxonomy): Bacteria > Actinomycetota > Acidimicrobiia > Acidimicrobiales > Palsa-688 > Fen-671. The sequence goes on along the minus strand of CAYZVQ010000202.1, from coordinate 3,847 downwards.
AGGCGGCTTAGGTGGACAGGCGGCTTAGGTAGGCAGGACCGACTCGACAGCCGAGATGACTTCGGCCGCGTCGGGGACCACCTTGGGGCGGAACCGGGCCACGATTTCTCCCTCCGGGGAGATGAGGAACTTCTCGAAGTTCCACTGCACGTCGCCGGCCTGACCGTCGGCGTCGGGCTTGGTCGTGAGCTGCTGGTAAAGCGGATGGCGGTCGGGCCCGTTCACCTCGACCTTTTCCGTCATGGGGAAAGTTACGCCGTAGGTCGTGGAGCAGAAGGTGGCGATCTCCTCCGGCGAGCCCGGCTCCTGCTGGCCGAACTGGTTGCACGGTACTCCGAGCACGCGGAAACCCTGGTCCCGGTAACGCTCGTGGAGCTTCTCGAGGCCTTCGTACTGCGGCGTCAAGCCGCAGCGGGAGGCAACGTTCACGATGAGCACGGCTTTCCCACTCAGGTCGTCAATGTCGAGAGGGCCTCCGTCGAGGGCCGAGATGCTGCTGTCGAAAATAGCCATGATCGGGCCAACGCGCCGCCGTCAACCTCTATTCCCAGGGCCATAAACAACAGGGCTTTTTTTGTGCCGGTTGCCGACAACTAGTGCGCCGTAAAGAGAAGCGGGATCCACCCCAATAGGGTGGTGTTGCCGTAGACCTCGGCGTAGTAGGTACCGGCAGCGCTGAAGTTGCCCGTGGCATCGGCGTAAAACCACACCGGCCCCTGGGGAAGGTTGTCCGACGCCCACGTGTAGGTGTAGACGGTCTTGGCCGTCGGGGACAGGACCCGGAAGGTGACGTTGGCTTTCTCGGGCGAATTCGTGAACAGGAAAATGGCGAAGCGGTAATCGCAGTGGCTGCTCTTGCCGCACAGGATGTACCAGTTATCTATGCCGTTGGCCGTCAGGCCGTAACCGGACTTGTCGCCGTCGGGGCCGGAGGGCAGCGAGTCGCCGAGGGCAAGGTAGTCGGCCGGGATAATCGATGCCTCCCATTTCAGCGAAGAGGACGCCGGGGCCACCGGCGCTTTCGTCCCCGCCTGGAGGGCCGAAGCCGGTAGCGCGAAGCAGAGCACAAGGCTGAGCGCGGTCAGGGGGGCCAGGAGCTTGAGGACGCGTTTCATCGAGGGACCTCCGGTTATTCGGCAGAAGGTGGCGCGCTCCTATTGTGGGCCCTGCCGCGCCCGGAACGCATCATGCACCAGCCCGGCACCCTCGTCGATAGCAGCGCGGTCGCGCCGGGACCGGTCCCGGTCGGCCGGCAGCACCAGCCGCCCCTCGTGGCCGGGCCGCGTCCGCCGCTGGGCGTGGACCAGTACGACCAGGGCGAGCAGGACTGGGGCGACCAGGACCAGGGGCGAACAGGACCAGGGCGAGCAGCCTGGCCGGGATCCCGCCAGGAGTTGAAAGTTAGGCTCGGCGGAAAGTATCCGCTAAAGTCCCGTGCCCGATAGCCCGGAGGAGGCGTGGTGCCCGCTCGGCCCCCGATCAGTTCCATCAGCCACAACCGCTGGCACAACTGGGTGATCGGCAACATCGCCGCCGCCATTGCCCTGGCCGCCCTGATCGTCGGGTCCGAGTTCGGGGAGATGCACACGGACCAGCTCCACCCCAAGGTGGTCGCTTGGGTCAGTGCCGCGGTCGTCCTGGTGGCCGGGATCATAGCCACCGCCCGCCTTTCGGCTGCCCTCAGCCACCTCCTACGACGCAAGTCCATCCCGACTGCGGCTGGGGCGATCGGGGTGCTCTCCGCCGCCGTTGGCTATCTCATCGTGGCCTTTTCGGTGCTGGCCGTGCTAGAGGTCTCTATCGAGCACCTATTGGTGGGCGCCGGGCTGGCCGGCGTCGTGCTCGGGATCGCTGCCCAGCAGAGCCTGGGCAATGTCTTCGCCGGGCTCGTGTTGCTCATGGCCCGGCCCTTCGGCGTCGGTGACCACGTGCGGATCCGGGCCGGCGCCCTGGGCGGGATCTTCGAAGCCTGGGTCGTCGAGATGAGCCTCAGCTACGTCACCCTGCGGACCGACGACGGGCCGCTGAAGGTCCCCAATTCGGCCATGCTCGCCGCCGGCGTCGGCCAACTCCCGCCCGCCCCCGTCGCCCCGCCCACAACCGTCGGCCCGCCCTCTACGCCAGCCACGCCCGCGCCGCCAGCCACGCCCGCGCCGCCAGCCACGCCCGCGCCGCCAGCCACGCCCGCATCTGGCACCCCGGCGGCTTTCGTACCGACGCCGGGGGAACAGCCGGGGAAATGAGCGTTAGGCGGTCGCGGCCCGTACCCGGCGCTCGTGGTCGAGCAGCCAGGCTTTGCGCTCGAGCCCTCCGCCATAACCGGTCAGGGTGCCGTTGGCGCCTATGACACGGTGGCAGGGCACGATGACGGCGATGGGGTTACGGCCGTTGGCCAGTCCTACCGCCCGGCAGGCTTTGACGTTGCCGACCTGCTCCGCCAGCCGGGCGTAGCTCCAGGTCTCCCCGTAAGGGATCTGGCGCAGGCCATCCCAGACGCGGCGCTGGAAGTCGGTGCCCTCCGCCCGCAGGGGCACGTCGAAATCCGTCAGCTCTCCGGCGAAGTAGGCCCCCAGCTGGTCGACCACGTCCTTGAAGGCGGCAGGGTCAGGGGACCACGAGCCGGTGCCCTTGGGCGGGTGAGCGGCGTTGGCCATGTGGAGCCCCGTGAGCTCGCCGTCGACGGCGGTAAGTGTTAGAGGCCCGATCGGGCTGCCGATAGTGGTCGTCAGAGTCCTGGCAATGGTGACGGTCATGCCGCCCCCCTTCTCGTTGGTCCCCCGCTGGTGAGCGGGAAGCGGTTGATCGGGTGGTCGAGAGCCGCCCAGAGGTACTGGGTGGCGTAGGCCCGCCAGGGCCTCCAGGCTTCGGCTCGGGCCTTAAGCTGAGCCGGGCCCGCCGGGAGCTGGGCCAGGGCGGCGCCCCGTCGCAGGCCGAGGTCACCGACGGGGAAGGCGTCAGGGTCCCCGAGCGCCCGCATGGCCGTGATCTCGACCGTCCACGGCCCTATACCGGGCAGCTGGGCTAGCTGCGCCCGGGCTTTCTGCCAGTCGCTGCCAGGGCCCAGCTCGAGCTTGCCCTCGGCCACGGCGTTGACCAGTCCGTTGAGGGCCACCAGGCGGGACCGCGGCCCGGCTAGAGCCGGGACAGGCCCGCCGGCGCCGGAGGCGGCCGTGGCGTCGGTGCCGGAGATGGCGCCGGTGCTGGAGATCGCTTCAGCCAGGGCGGCGGCGTCGGGGAAGGTACGCGAGAGGCCGCCCCCCGGGTCATCGACCGGGGCCCCGTAGGCGGCGGCCAGGCGGCCGGCGTGGGTACGGGCGGACTGGGTCGAGACTTGCTGGCCTAACACGGCGCGCACCGCCATCTCCACCTCGTCCACGCTCCGGGGGACGCGCCGACCGGGCGCGGCTTCGATCAGGTGGGCCAGGGCGGGCTCGGCGCTGAGCACCTCACCGACGGCCTGGGGATCGGCGTCCAGGTCGAGGAGCCGCCGGCACCGGGTGATGGCCGTCCCGAGGTCCCGCAGGTCCACCAAGGTCACGGCCGCGCGTATGTGGTCGTCGCCAGGCGCGAGCGCCACGATCCCCGGGCCGTGAGGCAGCCGGAGCGTGCGCCGGTAGCAACCGTCGCGGATTTCCTCTACGCCGGGCACTGCGGTGGCGGCCAAGTGCCCGAAAAGGTTGTCGGGGCACAGCGGGGCCCGGAACGGCAGGCGCAGTACCACCGTCTGAGACGACGGGACGCGGGCCGGCACCGCCGTGCTTTCTTCCCGGCCGCGTGCCCGCAGCCGGAGATCGCTCGGGCTCTGGGCGAAGATGGCGCGCACCGAATCGTTGAACTGGCGGACGCT
>CAYZVQ010000201.1:0-9115 GCA_964481925.1 uncultured Acidimicrobiaceae bacterium | reverse complement strand
TGATGCTCACGCAGTACAACACCTGGATCCTGATCGGGGTCATGGAGGAGAAGTCGAGCCGTGTCATAGAAGTGCTGTTGGCCGCGGTCCGGCCCATGCGGTTGCTCACAGGCAAGGTGCTCGGGATCGGCTTGGTGGCCTTGGCGCAGGCTGGCGCCATCGTGGTGTTCGCCCTCGCACTGGGCGAGGGGGTCGGCTCAGACCTGTTGCACGGGACGGCGCCCGTCACGCTCCTGAGCACCCTGGTGTGGTTGTTCCTGGGCTACGCCTTCTACTGCTGGGTGTACGCCGCCGCCGGATCCCTGGTGGAACGCCAAGACCAGGTCCAGAGCCTCGCTTTTCCCCTGAGCCTCCCCATCGTCTTCGGCTACATCATGGCCATCACCACAGTGGCATCAGGCAACGCCTCCCTCCTCTTCAAGGTCCTCAGCTATCTACCGCCCACGGCTCCGTTCGCCATGCCCGTCATGGTCGGGCTCGGACAAGTGAACTGGTTGGAGTTTTGCGCCTCGGCCCTCATCAGCATCGTGTGCACTGTGGGCGTGGCCAGGCTGGCCACCGCCATCTACCGCCGAGCCATCCTCCGCACGGGTCGCCGGGTCAAGCTCCGCGACGTGATCGGGCTCGCCCACTGACAGCCGCGTCTCTGAGGTCCGATGCCTCGGGCCCCGCGACCCCCAGACCTTCCATTTGGGGCAGCAGAGCCCGTCCCATGGCTTCGGCCAGAAAGGGCGGCACGGCGTTGCCGACCTGGCGGTAGCGACTTGACCGCCTGCCGACGAACCTCATATCGCGCGGGAACGTCTGGAGAAGGGCAGCTTCCTCGACCGTGATACGCCGTGCTCCCGGCACTAGGCCTGAGCGGGGCTCGCCGCCGGCGAGGAGGTGAGCATGGTAATGAGGGACGATGCCTTCGGTGTCGAGCCAGGGCGTTTTGTTCCCGCCCATGGAAGCCAGGAGCGTGGGGGCGGGCACGTCCATATCGATGGGGCGTCCGCCGCCATTGAACACGTGGCCTGCGTAGGGGCCCCTACGGATGTCTGGCCTGGCGGCGTAGGTCACAATGGCACGGTTCGGCTCGCCCCACGGCTCCGGCCCGACGACGCTACCCGCGGTCTTCCAGGCCTGTTGTCTTCCCGGGCCATGGGTGGCGCCCGGGAACACGAAGGCACCCTGGTCGCGAAACCCGACAACGATGCAGCGCCGGCGCTTTTGGGGGACACCGTAGTCGGCCGCATTGACCACTTGGGCGCTGACGTTGTAGCCCAAGTCGACCAGGTTGCCCACCAGGCGCACCCAGCGCGTCCGCATGACGCCCTCGGTCAGACCGGCAACGTTCTCGGCCAAGAACGCCCGCGGACGCAGGCACCTGAGCGCCCCTATGAAGGCGGGCCATCCGTCCCTTAGGTCGCCCTCCCCTTGGCGAAGGCCGCCGATGCTCCACGGCTGGCACGGAGGTCCGCCGACCACCAGGGCTACGCCGTCAAAACGTCTCCAATCCACCTGACCGACGTCTCCCTGGTGGACCAAGGCGCCGGGGTGCTCATTTGCCCAAGTGGCAGCAGCGTCCTCGTCCCTCTCCACTCCAGCAACGACGGAGATCCCAGCCGCGCCCAGACCGAGGGAGAGACCCCCGGCACCGCAGAAGAGGTCCAGCGCCTCGACAAGGGCCATGGTCTCGATCCTAACTACGCTCTTGTAACTGGTCCGGCGGCCACGGGCCCGGAGGGCGCCTCGACTGCCACCGGTGGGAAGAACTGGTCGGCCACCCGGTCGATGAAGGCCTCGTCCAGGTGCTGGCCCGTGGTCTGGGACCGGTACCGAGCCAGGGCGGGGGCGATGTCGGCGACGAGCTCGATATCGGTGCCGGGTGGGAGCTCACCGCGCTCTACCGCCCGGGCCACCATGGCCCGAAGATATCGCTTATCGATATCGAAAAGAGATATCCAGCAGTAGCGTTGCCCGGGTGCACGAGTTCCTGCGAGGAACGGTCAAGCTCCATATCCTCCACCACGCCGCCCATGGCGAGGTCCACGGGGCCTGGATGTCAGAGGAGCTGGCCCGTCACGGCTACCGCATCAGCCCGGGCTCGCTGTACCCGACGCTTCACCGGATGGAGGCGGAGGGCCTGTTGTCCTCCCGTGCCCAGGTGGTCGAGAGTAAGTCGCTGCGGTCCTATGCCATCACCGCCGCCGGCCGGCGGGCCCTGGAGGAGATGATCGCCCAGCTCAGAGAACTGGCCGACGAAGTATTGGGAGAGGGCGGCCCATGAGCACGGCCGACGACGGGGCGCAGGGCCAGGTGCGGGTACCGCTATGGGCCATAGCGCGCGAGTGGGGCCGGCTCGGCTGCATCGGGTTCGGGGGCCCACCCGCCCATATCGCCCTGCTCCGGAGAATTTGTGTCGTGGAGCGCAAGTGGGTCCCGCCGAGCGAGTTCGAAGACGCCGTCGCCACGGTGAACCTCCTGCCGGGGCCGGCGTCGACCCAACTGGCGATCTTTTGTGCCTGGAGGCTTCGGGGAACGATCGGTGCGGTCCTCGGCGGAGCCTGCTTCATCATCCCGGGCCTGGTCCTCATCCTGGCCCTCTCGGCGGTCTTCCTCGCCCACAACCCGCCCGACTGGGTCCTAGGAGCGGCGGCGGGCGCCGGCGCGGCGGTCCCCGCGGTGGCCCTCAACGCGGCAAACGGCCTGGTCCCCGCCAGCTGGAAACGCATTGGCGCCTCTGCGCCTGAGCGCGTCCGCTGGTCCATCTACGCCCTCGTCGGAGGCGTGGCAGCCGCCACCATCGGCCCCTATCTCGTGCTCGTCTTGCTCGGCTGCGGGATTGTCGAGGTCGCGGTCCGACGCCACGCTACGCATGGGCGGTCCCGTCGGGCCCAGCTCCTCCTTTTGGCGGTCCCTGCGCACGTCGTGGCATTAGGAGGCTTCGGCGCCCTCGCCTGGGTGGCCTTCAAGGTCGGCGCCCTGTCCTACGGCGGGGGCTTCGTGATCGTCCCGCTCATGCAGCACGACGCCGTGGCGGCCTACCACTGGATGACGGGCGCCCAGTTCCTGAACGCGGTCGCCCTCGGCCAAGTGACCCCGGGGCCGGTGGTGCTCACGACCGCCGTGGTCGGCTACGCGGCCAAGGGCATCCTGGGAGGCCTCTTGGCCACGCTCATCGCCTTCGCACCGTCGTTCCTGTTCGTTATCTTCGGCGGCCGTCGCTTCGACCGGCTCCGGGCGAACCAACAGGTCCAGTCGTTCCTTACGGGGGCAGGACCGGCCGTGATCGGTGCCATCGCGGGTTCGGCGGTGCCGCTCGGGCTCACGCTTCAGCATCTGTGGCAGGTCCCAGTCCTAGTCGCTGCGCTTCTTTGGTTGTTCGTCGTTCGACGTGGCGTTGTCGGCGGTTTGCTGATCGCGGGCAGCATCGGCGTCGTCCTCGCGCTCAGCGGTGTCCCTGTGTAGGACCACCGAGCCAGTGGGCCTACGTGCGGCTGCACGCTGGCATCCGGGTGACAAGTTCAGGCGGTCGGTGCCCCTGGCAATAGCACCTCGTAAAAGTCGCGGGCTTCCCACCCGGGGGGCAGGTAGCGGTCAGCCGAGCGTTGCATCTGGGGGTAGAGCTTGGTACCCGAGACGTTGGTGGGCTGCCCGGCGGGGTGGGAATAGAAGTTGAAGGTGACCCACTCCGGGTTGATGTCGAGCGTCATGGCGGTGACCGCCCCTGCTCGCTGCAGGGACTCGGCCAGCGATTTGGCCGTCAGCGCCGGGCCGGCGACGTAGACCAGGGCTCCGTCAGCTGTGACCCCGATGCCACTGCGGGGCACCACATAACCACCGCCAAGAGCATAGCCCCAGATGGCGTTGTCGGTGTAGGTGGCCGACGGTGCCAGTTGCCCGTGGTCGACCAACAAGACGACGTTTTGAAGGACCGAGACCACGTCGGGGGTCATGGAGACGTCCATACCCCAGGCCCCGATGGCGACCTGGCCTCCCTTGTACAGGACGAAGGAGGCCGCCCCCGGGGACGGAGGCACGCCCCACCGGCCTTCGAGGTAGATGCCGCCGCGGGCATCCTGGAAGCGGAACCCGCCGTTGAAGGCGGCCACCAGATAAGGAAGCTCGCTGCTTGTCACGTAAGGAGGATGGGACCAGCTGCCGCCTGGCTCGGTGGAGCCGGGGACCAGCCCCAGGCGGAGCAGTTTGGTATCGATCCAGACCGCCGAGGTGATCTGGCTGGTATAAACGTCGTCGGCCCGGAACTGCGCCACGTACATGGCCGGACGGCCGTCGACCAGCGGCCCGGTCGCTTGCCATTGTCCTTCGCCTGGTAGTGCCGGGGTCGCGACCAGGGGGACCGGGGACGGGGCGGTCAGCCTTGGAGGGCGAGTGGTCGTGGTGGTCCCCACCGAGCCCGTCGTGGTGGCCTCGGCCGCCGAAGTTTCCACACCGGGCACGTGGTTGAGGCCCTTCGGGCGGCCGCCCTTGACCGGTGCCGTCGCCGAGTAGTAGACCTCCTCGAATTTCTGGGCTAATAGCCCGGCGTGGTTCGCCCGCAGCCAATCGGCCCATTTGGCTTCAAAGTCCTGGTTGCCGGGGCTAAGGGCGGCACCGACGAGAGAGACCGCCAACAGGCCGGCGGCTAAGGCCGGTACAGCCACCAGAAGTGCACGCAACTGCAACAAGCGCCGGCGCCGCCGGGAAGGCCTACGTACCGCGTGCCTCTTAGTTCTCATGCTTGGCCTCAGCCGGCTGGTGGTGTGTTCGCCCACTCGGGTTGCCTAACGGGTGGAAGGGAAAGCCGGGGGTGGCGTGCCACGAACCGTCGTAGCCGATCACGAAGCCCTCATAGGCGGGGGTGACCTCGACGAACGCCAGTCCTTCCTCGCCCGCGACGGCCAGTGCTGTTGCGAGGGCGTCAGCCAGCCCCAGGTCGGGCCCGGTCACGCTCGCAGATGCCGCCCGAGCTTCCCATTGGCCGGACTTAGGGTTGACGAGGTGGTTACCGCGCTCTGATGTGCCGGAGGTGGCGATGGCCCCCGAGGTTTCGACCACGCAGGCGATACGGCGGCGGTCCGAAGGGTCAGCGACTCCCAACCGGAACGGCCTTCCCGGTGCAGGGCTGCCGCAAGTGGCGATATCGCCGGCGGCGTTGACAACTGCGCCGCCCACCCCGGGGCCGTAGAGCATCTCTGCCGCTCGCTGTGCCGCCCAGCCCTTCACGTATCCGGTAGGGTCGAGGCCCCCGGGCAGTGCCCACGGGTCGAAGTAGCCGTCAGATATAAACTTTGCCCGCTCACATGCCTGCAATACCTCCCTGACCTCGGGCGGGGCTTGGTCGGCGGTGATCTCGCCCCGCCGGAGCTGGTTGAGGGGGCTGTGCTCTTTCCAGGTGCTGAACACGGCGTCGGCTCGTTGCAGCACGGCGCGCGCCCGGGCCGCTCGCACGTGCACCTCTCGGGGAGGCTTGGCACCTTCGCCATAAGCATCGAGGGTCACGACCGTACCCATGACCTCTTCCCGTTTGTGCAGGTGCCAGCTCTGCACCTCCGGGTTTGCCCCGGGATGGCGCAGCTGTCTCACCGAAATCCAAGCTGTCTCACCGAAAACCAAGCTGGGTGAGAGCCGATTGCAGGGAATCCTCGAAACCGGCGCTGGTGTAACTGGCACCGGAAACCCCCTGAATATTGGCGCTCTGTGCCTGGAGCGCCTCCTGCTCGAGCACAGGGACCGCCTGTTGGTCTATCGATTCGGACCGGAAGTTCCCCCCGTCGTCGATCGAGGCGATGGTCACGTTCGTCAGCTTCGTCCCCTGGACGGTCGCGGAAACCGACAGGACCCCGTAGTTGTAGTCCACCGCTGCTCCGGTGGCCGTCCGGGCCTGCGAGGATGTCGCAGAGGGGGCGCTGGTCGCCGGCGAAGGTGCCGTCGTCGTCGGGCTTGTCTGGCCCGCGCCAGGTGCCACCAACCGCGCGCCGAGGCCGAGCGGTGTGGCCCTTGTGTGGAAGGAAAGGACGCCGGCGAGGCCCACCATCGAGGCAACAGCCACGATGCCGGCGCGTTTCACTTGTGCTCGTTCATGGTTGGTGACCTGTCGCTAACGGGGTTCGTCCATACATGTCGGCTATGGCAACGGTCGGGGTCAGAAGGCGAAAGCTTCGTAGTGGATGCGGGACCTAGGTACGCCAAGGGCGAGGGCGGCGGCGATGACCGGCTCGGTAAAAGCCCCTGGACCGCACACGAAGACGTCGCGCAGCGCCAAGTCCGGTACGAACTTGGCTAATGCGTCTGCGTCGAAACGAGCAGCCTGGCGGGAGCCGACAACGGCGTACGCCTGTCCCCCCCGCCTCTCGACGAGGGCTGCGACCTCGTCCCGGAGCACAAGATCTTGATATGACGAGGCGCGCAGGATCACGACAACGTCGACGTGGGAGGGAAGGTCTTCGAGCATGGCCCGGACCGGGGTAACGCCAACACCAGCGGCGATAAGGGCGACGCTGTCGGTCGACCGGGCGTGGTGGGTAAACGCGCCGTACGGTCCCTCGACGAGGACTCGGGTCCCGGGCTGGAGCCCCCGCACCGCCTTGCCGTAGTCCCCCGTGGCCTTTATGGTCAGCCGCACCATGGGTGGCCGGGGCAAGGCAGACAGAGAATATGGGTGCGCTTGCCACCACATCCCCTTGGCCAGGAAGCGCCATTGGAAAAACTGCCCGCCGGATACCGCCAAACGGTCGACCCGGCGGCCCCGGCAAATGACCGAGTACACGCCCGGCGCCTCCTGTTTGACCCGCTCGGTGCGCAATTGGTGACGAGCGCTCCTCAACAAGGGGACGACGAAGCGGTACATGACCACCAGCCCCGCCGTAGCCGCCCACGCCACAGCCCAAATAGCCCTAGCCAAGGGATGGCCGACGAACGACGCCCCCGTCGCTATCTGGTGCGCGAAGGCAAGGGCGAGGGCCATGTAGGTGTAGAGGTGCACCACCCACCAGGTTTCGTACTTGAGCCGATGACGGGCGATCCGAACAGACGTGACGGCGACCATGACGAGCAAGCCGAACGCGACGGTGGCGGCCAAGACATCGGGATAGGAGGACAGGAAGGTCCAAAATTGTCTCAGTGCCCCGGTTTTTGCCGACTGGGCGTAGCCCAGCGTTATCAGCACCACGTGGGCGGTGATCAACCCGAGTGCCCAGGGCGACACGCGACGGTGCCAACGCACGAGGCGGTCCTGGCCGACAGCTCGCTCCAACCAACCGATGCGGGCGATCAGCAACAACATGACGAGCATTAGGTAGGCGCCGGCAAAACCGGCAAAGCGGCCCCCGGCGATGAGGAGCCCGCCCGGGGCGGCCAGCGCCCCCCGGCTCTCGGCGGTGACCACCTCGCCCACCACCGCGCCGAAACCCGTCCCTACCAGCGCCAGGAACAGGTCAGCTGTCCAGTGCCGGGGGCGGCGCCCTGGGCGGGGCCGGCTACGGGGACCGGTGCCGCTGCCTCGCGGGCGCAATGACGCCGGCGCTCGTCCCGGCACCGTTAGGTCGTCGCCCGAGAGCTGGCGGGTGTCGGCAAGCGTCACTGGGCCCTCTTGATCAGTCCTGTTATGAAGGCCGAGGGTAGGGGGCTGACCTTACGGCAGCGTGAAGCCAGCGCGGGTGGGGCCCGGTTATTAGGTCGGCTTCAGTTTGGAGAGCGCGTCCGGCCTGCCGGCTTAAGCCGCTTGGGGCCCGTGCCGGGGCCACGAAACGGCGAGACGGGCCCCGCCGAGGGGCGCTCGGCCTACCTCAAAGGTGCCGTTCGTGGCCCGCACGACGGCGTCGGCAATCGACAGGCCCAGCCCTGCGCCGCCGGGCAGGCTGCTCGCCCGATGGAACCGTTCAAAAATGTGGTCGCGGTCCTCGTCTGAGATCCCGGGGCCGGTGTCGTCCACGGACACCCCCACTCGGTCCCCCTGGCTCGAGACGGTGACGTCGACTCGGCCACCATCATTTGAGTAGCGGCAGGCGTTGTCCAGCAGTACCGAGACGAGCCGGTCGAGCCACTCTGCGGGAGCGAACACGATGGGCGGTTGATTGCCCTTCTCCATGACCGATATGGCTACATCGCGGTGAGCTGCTACGGCCGCGAACCGGCTGGCACAGACCTCGACCAGACTGGTCATGTCGACGGCCTCGGTCGGAGGCGCGGCGGGGAGCGAATCGAGGCGGGCCAGCCACAGGAGGTCCTCAACGATGCCGCGCAGCCGTTTGGTTTCGTCAGCCACGCGCTCCAGGGCGCGCCGGTAGTCCGGTGCCGAGCGCTTGGCATTGAGAGCCAGGCCGACCTCGGCCTCGATGACGCTGAGAGGGGTGCGAAGCTCGTGGGACGCGTCCGCGGTGAACTCGAGCTGGCGAAGGCGGGCTCTTTCCACCGGGGCCGCAGCGCTGCGGCCGATCACCCAGGCCGCGCCGTACAGCATGATAAGGGCCACCGGGCCCAGGACCGCCTCGGCTCCGAGGAGGCTGGACAGCGCAGTGCGGACCTGCTGCGCCGTTGTCCCCGCGATCAGGCGGCCGTCGCCCAACAAGGTGCCTGCCAAGCGGAACGGGCGGCCGCCCACGGTAGCGTTACGAGGGCTGGCGGTGGCGGCCGCGCTGACCGGTAGCCGGGGGCCATTGGTGTCGAGCCCGACGGCGGCCAGGCGCGAGCCCGGCACCCACCAAAGCACGATCGGGGCGTCGTCATAGTCGCCCGAGAACTGCGGGCTGTAAGAGCCGATCGTGCCCTTGGGACCACCCGCCGGAAACGTCGGCACTACCTGGTGCAGCCGCGTCGTGAGCCGCGCGTCGATGCTGGCGTTCAGCCGGTCGACCACGACGAGGTCCACTACGAAGCAGGCGACAACGTACAAGACCAAGGCCATGATGGTGGCACCAAAGGCGACCCGGTGGACGTTCGCCCTGACCCGCCGGGACGAGCGGTCCGCTCGTGGTCGCGCCTCTTTCACTGGGAAGCGGCTACCAGCCGGTAACCACTTCCTCTCACTGTCTCTATGCGGGCGTCCGATCGGGCCAACTTGGCCCGAAGCCGGGCGATGTGGACGTCGATCGTGTTGGAACCCACGGCATCGGCTTCATCAGGCCAGGCG
>CAYZVQ010000200.1:0-9233 GCA_964481925.1 uncultured Acidimicrobiaceae bacterium | reverse complement strand
TGCCACCCCCGGGAGCGCTATATGCGCGAGGTGTTCGGCTGGCCCTATACCCAGCACGAGTCGTACTACGTGATGGTTGGAGGGGAAAAAGCCAACGTTTTCCTGGGCTTACGCGAGGACGCCGACGTCGACAAGTTCCACCGGGAGGCGGATGAGGCTTATCACGACGGCTCGCCGATGGACATCGAGCAATACGTGCCCAAGTTCGCGGCCACGCCGCACCAGCTTTTCCTCATTCCCGGCGGGACGCCCCACGGCAGCGGCGAGGGCAACGTGGTGCTGGAGATCAGCGCCACGCCCTACCTCTACTCGTTGCGTTTTTATGATTGGCTGCGCCGCAACGGCGACGGTGAGCTACGGCCCGTGCACGTAGAGCACGCGTTCAGGAACCTGGATGCTGACCGGAGAGGCGCGGCGGTGCAGCGCGACCTGATGCCCCGCCCCCGAGCGCTGCGCCACGGCCAGGGATGGGACGAGGTCGTGCTGGGGGAGCTGGCCGAGATGTTTTTCGAAGTCCGCCGGCTGGAGATCAATGCGGGTACGACGGCGCAGGACGCGACCACTTCGTCGTTCCATGTGCTGAACGTGGTCGAGGGCGACGGCGTGCTGGTCGAACCGGCTTACGGGGATGCCCATTCCCTGGTTTACGCCGAAACCCTCGTAATCCCGGCCTCCGTCGGCCCTTACCGGCTACGGCCTCTCGGCCCCAGGTCGGTGAAGATCGTCAAGGCGTTGGTGCGGTGACGGGCGGCGGGGACGCCGGTGCGGCCCTGGTGCCCGTCATGGACGTCGGTGGCACGCACGTGACGGCCGCGCTCGTCGACCTGGGCGCCGGCGCCGTTATCGGCAGCACCGTGCGGCGGCGTACCCTGCGGCCCTTGGCTCCGGCGGGGGAACTGTTGGAGAGCATCTTGGGCTGCGGCCGGGCGCTCGCCGCGCCGGCTGGGGCGTCCTGGGGCGTAGCCGTCCCCGGGCCGTTCGATTACGACAGAGGGGTTGCCCTTTTCGCCGGCGTGGGCAAGTTCGAATCGCTCTACGGCACTGATGTCGGCCAGGCACTGCGGACCGGGTTGCCGGGACCGCCGGGGTCGGTAAGGTTCCTCAATGATGCAGATGCCTTTTTGTTGGGGGAGTGGCTGTTCGGGGCGGCCGCCGGGCACGACCCGTGTGCCGCCATCACCCTGGGCACTGGCGTCGGGTCGGCGTTCCTCTCCGGTGGCGTGGTCCGCCAGGACGGCCCGGGCGTGCCCCCTGAAGGGAGGGTCGACCTGCTCCGGATCGACGGGCAGCCCCTGGAAGACGTCGTTTCCACCCGGGCGATCGAGCGTGGCTACGAGCGCATCAGCGGTGCCAGCCCACAAGGTGCGGCCCAGGTCGCCGGCCTCGCCCGGGGCGGGGACGCGGTTGCCGCCGGCGTGCTGCAGTCGGCGTTCGAAGCCCTGGGAAAGGCGCTGTCGCCGTGGCTCGAAGAGTTCGGGGCCGAGGCGCTGGTGGTCGGCGGCTCCATGACCGGGTCATGGGATCTCATAGGACCGGCGCTCGTCGGCGGGATCGGGGGTACCATGGCGGACGGGGGCAAGGGACTGAGGGTAGTGGTGGCCGCCCACCCCGAGCATGCCGCCCTTCTCGGCGCCGGGGCCTGCGCCGGCGGCCGGTTGGGCGCAGCCCGGACCATGTCGGCGCGGACGGTTAGCTCGCCAACGCCGCCTGGGGCCCCATGACGGCAACACCGCTCCGGGCCAAGCGGGCCGTACCTACGATGCGCGATGTGGCCGCGCTGGCGGGCGTCAGCACCATGACCGTGTCCCGGACCCTGCACGATGACCCGCGCATAACCGACGAGACCAAGCAACGGGTGCGGGCTGCCCTCAGCGAGCTCCGGTACGTGAGGAACGACACCGCCCGCAACCTCCGCATCGGTAGGGGAGCCGGAGCTGTCGGCCTGGTGATCGGCAACCTGGCTAACCCGTTCTATTCGCAGCTGGCCCTAGGGATCGGGGAGGTCGTCGAGCAATATGGCTTGACCGTCATGCTGGTCCACGCCGCCGGCGACCACAACCGGGAAGTGCGCCTTGTGGCCGACCTGTTGAGCCGGCGCGTCGAGGGTGTCGTCATTGCCCCAGAGGGCGATGACCACCGCCACCTCGGCCCCGGGCCGATGCACGGCACGCCGGTGGTGTTCGTGGCCCGGCCGCCGTCGGGGATATCCGCCGACTGCGTCCTGGTGGACGACTTTGCCGGGACCAAGGACGCGACCGGACGGCTGATCGCCCGCGGGCATACCAACATCGCTTTTGTCGGGTTGCCGCCGACGGTTTGGTCCGGCGCCGAGCGCTTCCGGGGCTTCGCGGCGGCCATGGCCGACGCACAGCTGCGCCTCAATAAGCGTTATGTCCGCTACCAGCAGAGCGATGTGGTGGCGGCTGAGCGTACGGTACGTTCCCTGCTCTCCTTGGCCAAGCCGCCCACGGCTCTGTTCGCGGCCAACAACCGCAACATGATCGGGGCGCTGAGAGCGGCCAGCGACGCCGGACCGCCCATAGCCCTGGCCGGTTTCGACGCTTTCGAGCTGGCGGACATGCTCGGCCTGCCCCTCATCGTGGTTTCCTACGACGCCGTCGACCTGGGCCGCCAGGCGGCCCGCCTACTGCTCGAGCGGGTCAATGCCGACGGCGCCAAACTGCCCGCCCGCCGGGTGATCGTGCCTACCTGGGTGGCGGAGTACGGGCCCCCGGGCGGCCAGTACCACTTCTTAGACTTGCCTGGGCTCAGCCGCGACTCAAGGAGGGCTGAACGTTGATGACGTCACGGGAGCGGGTATAGGCGGCGCGCAACTAGATCCGCCCGGTACGCCAGTGAAAATAGAAGACTTCGTCCCCTCACAGCTCAGGTCTGGATAAACGGGGTGCATCGGGGGCAGGCGGTCGGCAGACCACAATTTCGAGGTCGCCGCTCGCTCGAGCCGGCCCGGCTGCATAGGGCATCAGCACAGTGGTGCCGCGCTCGACAGGCACCCGCCTAGCGGGGAAGCGCCCCTCAAGATTGCCCGAACCGGCAACCACCACGAGTACCGCGTAGCCCACGCCGATCTTCCCGCCCGAACGTGCGAGCACTCGATCAGCCCGAAAAAAGGGGCCCGCGGCCGCAGGCAGAAGAGAGCCTTCGGCACCTAGCGGTCGGCCCCTGAGCTGTCCGAGCCGGTCCACGCTCCAGGCCTCCCGGTCCACGCAACTAAGCGCAAGGTCGAACCCAAGCCCTAAGTCCCCCCCGTTCGAGGCTCGGCGCTCGAGGGCGATGGTGAAGTCAGAGGGTTCCTGGAGCTCTATGACAAGAATTCCCGGGCCGATCGCGTGGGGTACGCCCGCGGGCACGAGAAGGACCGAACCGGTCTGCACGGGGACGACGTGAAGAGCCGAAAGCATCTCGCTCAGTCGCCGCTCGGCTACCCAGGTGCCCAGTTCGTGCCTCTCTACCGAGCGGTGGAAGGCCAGGTACACCTGCGCACGCGGCTCTGCGTCAACGACCAGCCAGGCCTCAGTCTTGCCGTGCGCGCAACCAAGGTGAGCTCGGGCAAACTCTCGGTTGGGATGGCAATGCACAATTAATCGCTCGGCGGCGTCAAGAAGCTTCACGAGCAGTCCTGGGTCGCTGCCGTAGGCGGCGACGTGCTCGGGCCCGAGATAGGCCTCCGGGTCACGCGCGATGGCATCTCGCAGCAGCCGTCCGTCGGGAAGCCGGCTGAGGCCGCTCGACGCCTCTTGCCACCGGGTCGTTACTGAGGCGACCCAGTCCTCGGGCTCGGGCGCCGCCCCGGGGTCGGCCCCTCGCAGACGTGCGGACATCCCGCCGCCCGGATAGGCGTGTGCCGGGTAATTTGCCCCGAGCACAATCGGGTCAAGCGAAGCAGCACCTACCCCTGTCATTGCACTAGCACCTCAAGCAATCGGCTGTGTTGCGTCGTCATCATTGCCGGCAACCTCCCTGTGCAGCTACGCCCTCACCATCCCCGTCCAATCAGCGCGTCGGTCTCGTCTCTGTTCGGCATCCCGAGCCACCCTGCTCCTTTTTGCGCCTTGATCGCCGCCGCCGCCGTCGCAAACCGTGCCGCGCCTTGAACACCAAGCCCTCGCGCCAAAGAAAAAGCATACGCACCATGGAAGACGTCCCCGCACCCGGTGGTATCTCTCGCCCTGATGGTCGGCGCCGTCATTCTCCAGATGCCCTCGTCGGTGAGCCACACACTCCCCTGTGGCCCTAGTGTCACCCCAAGCGCCAGTTGGCCCAATTTGTCCCGGGCGATAGAAAGCCCGGCGTCTGGCTCAGCCACCCCCGTAAAACCGCCCAGCCCGGCCGCCGAGAAGATCACGTGATCGGCAAGCCAGGCAAGGTTAGTTATGGCCTCCGTTCCGGCGTCCTCGAAGTCCAGTACCCTGGGGACCCCATTCTCGCTCGCAATCCGAAAAACGCTGGCAGTGCAGCTTGGGTGCACTTGATCAGCCAGTACCGCGCCTGCTCGACCAAGGGATGGCAATCGCCAGGAGCCAGCGCCTTCATCCAGGTTCTTCCCCCGGTAATACCCAAGCCAACGATGCCCTTCTACGTCCACGAGGACGCACGAGACCGATGTCGACCCTCCATCTAGCACCGATCCCTCGCCAACCTCTACGCCGCAGTCCCGGAGCATCTCCAGGACGGTCCTGCCTGCCGGGTCATCACCCACAAGGCCTGTCCAAACAGCGTGGCCGCCCAACTGTGCGACTGCGACTGCGGCAGTGGCAGCATTCCCGCCACCACCCCACCTCGAGCCCCGAGCAACGTCCTTACCTTCTCCGGTAGGCAGTGTGGGTACTTCCACCACATGGTCCAGCACGACCGCACCCACGCAGAGCACACGAGCCTCACCACTAGCCTCGCTCATCGCCGCACCGGCCCGCGGGCGCTACCTGAACAGTGCCGCCTAGCACTAGCACTAGCACTAGTACTACGCGAGGCACTACCCAAAGTATTTGCGACCGTAGCCACGACGTTACAGTATATGAAATAGCTGGTATGTTCTAGCTGTGCGTTGGAGGACCGGCTGCACCTCCCGGGCGCGGCATGTCCATGAGATGATTGTGATGTCCAGAGCGTCGTGGGGCGGCTGTCCGAGGGGGCTACCTCGGTTGCGGGCCTCAACTTGACGAACGATGGAGGAAAAGCCTTATGAGCCTCGGTACAAACATACGTTTGGCGCGAGTATTCAGCCACCCTTCGCAGCGTCTATTTTCCGTTGCGGTCGATCATTTCGTGGGGTACCCAAGAACTATGACCGACGGCCTCCGGGACCTTCCGAAGACGCTGGCGGCGGTCGTCCGAGCGGGCCCGGACGCGGTGACCATGACAGAAGGAACTGCCAAAAACTGCTGGGCCCCCCACGCAGGGAAGGTTGCACTCATTATCCAGATGGGCTGTTTCACACCGGATGACCGTGTTCTTGAGGTGCTGGGGAGTGTCCCCGGAGTTGTTCGCCTGGGCGCGGACGCCGTAGCGATGGCAATCGGTGTGCGGGGCCCTCGTGAAGGTGAGTACCTCCGGCTCCTGTCGAACACGGTCACCGAAGCTGAGCGCTACGGTATGCCCGTTATAGCTCACATATACGCGCGGTCCTACGAAGGCGAGCCGGTTATCGTTTCGGACGTGGAGAGCATCGCCTGGGCTGTTAGGTGCGGCATCGAATGCGGCGCAGACGTGATTAAGGTCATCTATCCAGGGGATCCAACTGCGTTCCGGGAGATCGTTGAGTCCTGCCCAGTCCCCGTCGTCGTGGCTGGCGGCCCGCGGACCGAGACCTTCATGGAGGCTCTCGAGCAAGTCAGGGTTGTGTTGTCCTGCGGTGCGTCGGGCCTGACGGTCGGACGGAACGTCTGGGGACCGAATGTCGACGCCCGTACCGCAGTATCGGCATACAAGCACGTCGTGCACGACGGCCTCTCACCCAAAGAGGCGATAGGGCTGTCCGAAGACGAAGCCACGATAAGCTGATAGTCCCACCGATAACCTAAATTTAGTTGGGTTTTGCCCGGCCAGCTACGCCCGGGCGACGAGCCCACCGGCCGCGTCGAGCATGGCCACGATGTTTTCGGCAGGGACGTCGGCCAAGACGTTGTGCACCTGTTGGAAGACGAAGCCGCCCCCGGGGCTCATTATGTCCACCTGGTGACGGACGTGCTCGCGGATGGCATCGGGGGTCCCGTGAGCCAGCAGCCACTGCGTGTCGCAACCACCGCCCCAAAAGGTTATGTCCCGGCCGAAATCGCGCTTCAGTTCCGTCGCGTCCATCCCTTTGCAGCTGATCTGGACCGGGTTGATGCAATCCAGGCCGGCGTCGATGAGGTCGGCCAACAACGGTCGTACACCGCCGCAGCAATGGAGCATCACCTTGACGTCGGCCAACTCCTTGGCCCGTTGCCACATGCGCCCGTGGCGGGGTTTGAAGAACTCGCGGTACATGCGGGGCGAGATCTGGGGGCCGTTCTGCATACCGAGGTCGTCGCCGAAAAGGATGATGTCGATATAAGGACCGACCAGGCCGAGGTACTTTTCCAGGTTTCTCAGGTGCCGCTCGGTCAGGCGCTCGAGAAGGTCGTGGGCCCGCTCCGGTTCGGCGGCCAAGAGGGCCAGGAAGTTGTCGTTCCGGTACAGGAACTGCCCGTTTTCCATGAGGTTGCCGCCGAAGAGGCCGATTATCGCCCGGTCGGTGCTTTCCCGCAGGCGGCGGGCGCCTGCGATCATCCGGTCGTCGCCGCCCGGGCCTTCCACCAGCGGGCCGGGCGGGGCGGCGATGTTCCACATGCACTCGGTAATCGCCTCCTCCAGCCGTTCGTGGTCTGCCTCGCCCTCGGCGAAAGGAAAGTAGGTCGATTCGAAGTACAGGGCGCCGTCCGGCATCTGGGCGATGGCCCGGCCGGTAGCCGAACGTACGACCCATCCCCGCTCGGTCCGCTCCGGGGCCGCCCATACCGGCACCTGGCAGGGGGTCCCGTCAGGGAGGGCCCAGTCCGTCCAGTCCGCGTCGTCCAGGGCAAAGGCACGGCCCAGTTCTATGGTGTCCACGCCGAAGCGGTCGAGCACATCCTCGTCTAGTACGGCCAGCTGCTGCTGGATGTCGTACACCCTCACTGGCTTGGGGGCCAGGCCGAGATAGGCCCGCAGGCGCGGGTAGGCGATGGCAGAGATGCCGGAGGAACGGTGACCACCGAGGTCGACTGGTACCCGGTCCGTCTCGCGGTGATTTATTGCGGACATTACGCGGTCCCGCGAATTCATATTTGCTCCTTGGTCCTCGGTGTTGCCCGGCTCTTCGGTGTTGGGCTCGTCGAGCGTGTTAGGTCTGGAGGGTGGGGGCGAAGCTCAGGTCACCCCCGACGGCGAGTGCTCTGGTCTCGCCGGCCTTGAGGCGGACGACGGTCGAGTTGTCCTGGACCACCAGGTCGGTTCGGCCGTCCTCGAACACGGTGGTCGAGGACGCTGTGGTCACCACCAGGTCGGGGAAGCGGACGGTGGTCGCCACCTCCTCCTCGGCCATGTTGTTGAGCCAGAGCAGGAGTTCTCGCCCGTCCCGGGACGGCGTGGCCTGGACCAGCCTGACCTCGCCTCGCTCGATCAGGCACAAGCTCCCCGAGGCGGCCAGGCCCCCGCCGGTGGTCGACGGGACGATGGTAGCGACGAGCGGGGTGCTGACCGAATCTCCCAACTGCGTCCCGAGTGAGACGGCGTTGCCGTTCCCAGACGAGGTGCCGGACGAGGTGGCGGACGAGGTGCCGGACGAGGTGCCGGACGAGGTGACGGCGTAACGAAAGCTCATCTCGCCGCCCTGCTCGGTCGGGAAATTGGTGTCCCAGATGTTGTTGAGGGCCCAGGAGTAAATGGTCCCGGGCTCGGGCTCGTCCAAGCTGAGGGTCCCCGGGAAGGGCGAGTAGGGCGAATGGATGTCGCCGAACTGGACCAGGGGGGCGTCCACCGTCGCCCAGGCGGTCGTCCCCGTCTCTTCAGCCAGGGCCACCCAGTGGCGGACCGCCCTCATGTGCTGCGGGCAACCTGGCACGGTGGGGGAGCTGGCGCTTGTGCCCAACCCCGGCAGTTCGTACACCAGATCGGGAGCGCTGGCGGCGAAGGGGAAGGAGAAGAACACGCTCTGCTTGTCCACCGTACGGTCCTTCCACATCCGGTTGTGGATCTCGACGCGCGGCACCCCGCGCCAGGCTGTGATAGTGGTGAGGAGCCGGGAACAGCCCGGGGCCCTGACGTCGAGGGTCATGCTCTGCCCGAGGTCACTGACCTCGTGGCGGACGATGACGGCGGCCTCGCCGGTGACCCGGTCAGCGATCAGGTCGAGGGCGCGGCTGAAGACCCGCCCCGACAAGTGGTCCACCTTGGGGGCGGTCCCGTAACGATCGAACACGTAGGCGTTGAAGCCAAGGCGCGCCCGGGTGTTGACCAGGTCCCGACCCGTCGCCAGTTCCAGTAGCGAAGCGATGGAGGCGTCCATGGCGGCGTAGGTGACGCGGTAGAACTCGTTTTCCACCACGGCGTCACCAGGACGGCTCACCTCGACCGGTGCGGGAGCCCCCTCCACCACGTTGAAGCGGGCATAGCCGAGGCTGGGCACGTCCCGCGCCAGGAATTGAAGGAAACGCCCGGCGGGCCGGTGGGCGACATGCTCCTGGGGCAGGGCCAGGGTGGCGATCTTGGCCCCGTCGCGGTCGTCCTGCACCCCGACTTCCACGTCCCCCGGCACGGTGCTGAAGGGGAGGAAGACCTTGACCACATCGGTGCGGGCCCGGCCGCCGGCGTTGAACACGACCACGTGGGCGAGGCCCCGGTGGCCGCCCACGAGCTCGGCGGCGCGGCGGGCGCCGAGCTCCACGAGCGACGCCGCCGCCTCCCGGGCATTGCGGGCAAAGGAGGCCTTTCGCTGCCATTGCAGGTCGCCCGAACCCCAACTCTCCTCGTCGTCTTTCCAGGGATGACGCGCCCCCCAGGTGTGCTCGTCGAACAAGCCGATCTCCTCATAGGCCTGGCTGGTCCCGGCGACCGGCGCCGGTGGTTTTCCGGAGATCAAGTCGGCGACCGCGTTGAGAGCCCGGCCCACACGCACCGACCCCTGGGCCTGGCGGGCCCAGCCGATCATGCGGGCCCCTGAACCGAGACCGTCCGCCCACCAGTCGGCCCAGTCCCCCTGCCATTCCGGGATA
>CAYZVQ010000199.1:0-9235 GCA_964481925.1 uncultured Acidimicrobiaceae bacterium | reverse complement strand
CCGGCAACGACGAATGGTCGGGCACGGTACGGCCGGCCGAGATGGGCCTTCACGAACTGGTCGTGCAGGCCTGGACGGACCGTTACGCCACTTGGGCCCATCGGGCGGCGGTCAAATTGGCGGCGCGCCAGGATGTGCACAACGAGATCGCGGAGGCCGTAGCCCTCCTGTCCGAATGGTGGGGCCCCGATGGGGAAGTGGGTGCCGACGGGCCGATCGCCCAGGCCCTGGCCGCATTGCGCGACGAAGCCCTCGACGACGCCGCTCGTATAAACCGTGCCCTGTCCGCACCCGTGGCCGAGGCCCTGGCGGGCGAAAAGTTTGCCACCGACTTGACTATTGCGCCCCCCGGCTCCATCTGGGCCGACCGTCCCCTCGCCGC
Source organism: uncultured Acidimicrobiaceae bacterium (assembly GCA_964481925.1). GTDB lineage: Bacteria > Actinomycetota > Acidimicrobiia > Acidimicrobiales > Palsa-688 > Fen-671. Next base: position 8,853 of record CAYZVQ010000199.1, on the reverse strand, counting down.
CGTCGGGGCCTGGTACGAGCTGTTCCCTCGCAGCTTCGGGGGCTTGCGGGGTGCGGCCGGGCAGGTCACCCGGCTGGCCGGGCTGGGTTTTGACGTCCTGTACCTTCCGCCCGTCCACCCGATCGGCCACACTTTCCGCAAGGGAAGGGACAATGCCCTCACCGCCGGGCCAGGGGACCCCGGGAGCCCCTGGGCCATCGGGTCGGAAGAGGGAGGCCACACCGCCCTGCACCCTGACCTCGGCACGTTCGACGACTTCGACCACCTGGTCCGGACAGCGGCCGCTCACGGCATGGAAGTGGCCCTGGACTACGCGCTCAACTGCACGCCGGACCATCCCTGGGTCAAGGAGCACCCCGAGTGGTTCCATCACCGCCCGGACGGTTCGATCGCCTATGCCGAGAACCCGCCCAAGAAGTACCAGGACATCTACCCGCTCAATTTTTGGCCGCGGCCCGAGACGGCCCGGTTGGCGCTCTGGGAAGCATGCAAGGGGATCATCGACTTCTGGGCCGACCGGGGCGTACGCGTTTTCAGGGTGGACAACCCCCATACCAAACCGTTCGCCTTCTGGGAATGGCTGGTGAGCGCCCTGCGCCGGGAGCGCCCTGACATCGTCCTGCTGGCCGAAGCCTTTACCCGCCCCAAAGTGATGGCCCGCCTGGCCGAGGTGGGCTTTTCCCAGGGCTATACGTACTTCACCTGGCGGACCGTCCAGTACGGGCCCGAAGGTTTGCGTACCTACGTGGAAGAGCTCGCCCACGGCCCGCTGGCCGACTACATGAGGCCCAACTTCTGGCCCACCACACCGGACATCCTGTCGGGCCCGCTGCGGGGAGGCCCTCCGAGCGCTTTCGCCCTGCGTTTCGTCCTGGCCGCCACCTTGTCGCCGTCCTACGGCATCTACAGCGGGTACGAGTTGTTCGAGAACCTGCCCGCATCTGCGGACAATGAGGAGTACCTGGCCTCGGAGAAGTTCGAGCTGAAACAGAGGGACTTCTCCCAAGCCGGCCTGACCCCGCTCATAAAGGCGGTCAACGACGCCCGGTGTCGCCACCGCGCCTTTGCCAATCTCCGCGGCGTGCGCTTCCATGCTTCGGACAACCCCGACATCATGGCCTACTCGAGGACCTCGGACGACGGCGGAGATGTTGTGGTGGTCGTCGTGACCCTCAACCCGTACGCGGTCGGGGAGGCTACCCTGCACCTCGACATGGAGGCCCTAGGGCTGGGCTCGGCGACTTCTTTCGAGGTGTACGACGAGCTATCCGGGGAACGTTATATGTGGAGCGCCGGTCCTTATGTGAGGCTCGACCCTCTATACCGTGTGGCCCATATCCTTCACGTGCGCAACCAGGTCTGAAGATGAGCATGCCCAGGCCCCCCGGAGGAGGGGTCGCGCCTGTCTCGGGTACAGCCAGCCAGGACGTCCGCTGGTACCAGCGGGCGGTCTTCTACGAGGTCCTGGTACGCGGTTTCTACGATGCCAACAACGACGGGACGGGCGATATCCCGGGCATCATGGACAAGTTGGACTATCTGCAGTGGCTGGGGGTCGACTGTCTGTGGCTGTTGCCTTTCTACCAGTCGCCCTTGCGGGACGGCGGTTACGACATATCGGACTACTGGACCGTGCTGCCCGAGTACGGGCAGGTGGCTGACGTGGCGCAGTTGGTCGATGCCGCCCACCGTCGGGGGATCCGGGTCATCGCTGACCTAGTAATGAACCATACGAGCGACCAGCACCCATGGTTCCGGGAGTCCCGCCAGGACCGGACCAACCCCAAGGCCGACTGGTACGTCTGGAACGACGACGACCAGCGTTACGGGGAAGCTCGCATAATTTTCGTTGACACCGAGAAGTCGAACTGGGAGTGGGACCCTCAGCGGGGCCAGTACTACTGGCACCGCTTCTTCTCGCATCAACCGGACCTCAATTTTGACAACCCCGACGTCGCCGACACGATGCTGGACGTGGTCCGCTATTGGCTCGACATCGGCCTCGACGGTTTCCGCCTCGACGCCGTGCCGTACATGTTCGAACGCGACGGCACCGAGGGCGAGAACTTGCCTGAAACTCATGCTTACCTGAGGAGGCTGCGCAAGGAAGTCGACTCCCTTTACCCCGGTAAAGTCCTGCTGGCCGAGGCAAACCAATGGCCTGAGGACGTCGTCGAGTACTTCGGCGGGGGCGAGGAATGCCACATGTGCTTCCACTTCCCTCTGATGCCCCGCATGTTCATGGCTGTCCGGCGCGAACAGCGTTTTCCCATAACCGAAATACTGGCCCGGACCCCGGCCATCCCCGACGGCTGCAGTTGGGGCATATTCCTGCGCAACCACGACGAGCTCACGCTGGAGATGGTGACCGACGAAGAGCGGGACTACATGTGGTCGGAGTATGCCAAGGACCCGCGCATGAAGCGCAACATCGGGATCGGGCGTCGCCTGGCCACCTTGGTCGACAACGACCGCCGGGTGGCCGAGCTCCTGCACTCGTTGTTGTTCAGCCTGCCCGGGTCCCCCGTGCTCTATTACGGGGACGAGATCGGGATGGGGGACAATATCTATCTCGGGGACCGCGACGGTGTGCGGACCCCCATGCAGTGGGCCCCCGACCGTAACGGAGGTTTTTCTCGGGCCGACTTCGCCCAGCTTTACCTCCCGCCCCTCATGGACCCGGTGTACGGCTACCAGGCCGTCAATGTCGAAGCCCAGATGCGCAACCCGAGCTCTCTTTTGCACTGGATGCGCAGCATGCTCGAGGTACGCCGGGCGCACCCGGTGTTCGGTACGGGGAGCATGGAAGTCGTCTCGACCGACAACCCTTCGGTCCTCGCCTACGTACGCTCTTCGGGCGCTCCGGTGCCCGCGCCGGGCGCCGGCCCGGCCAGTCTCGAGGCGCCCGCCGCTCCCGTCGCCGCCGGCGCGCCGGACCAAGGGGCGGCCCACGGCGACTGTGTGCTGTGCGTGAGCAACCTCTCACGTTTCGCCCAGCCCGCCCAGCTCCCCCTCCAGCGGTGGGATGGCCTGACCCCGGTGGAGCTTCTGGGCCGCATCCCTTTCCCCCCTATAGGCGAGCTGCCTTATTTCATAACGCTCCCGCCTTACGGCTTCTACTGGTTCGGGTTGGTCGACCGTCACCCGAGCCCGACTGGAGGTTGACATGGACAAGGGGCTGACCGAACCGATGGAGCTGCCCGGCGAACTTTTCGAGGCCGTAGGGCCGTACCTGGCCCGCCAAAGGTGGTACGCGGGCGAGGGCCCGCCGGTGTCGATCAACGTGGTCGAGGCCGGCCTGCTGGCCGAGCTGAAGGACGGCCCGAGCCGGCTGCTGTGGGCCGTTGTCGAGGCTGAAGGCGCTGATTACCAGCTCGTCATGGCGGAGAGGCCGGTCGCCGGCGACCGGCTGCGAGGCCACGAGGAGGCTTTCATAGCCGGGTTCGGGGACCGCGTTTACTACGACGCCACCGTGGACTCGGAGATGGCCCTTGAGCTCCTGGGCGTGGCCAGTGGCGGTGCCGAGCACGCTGAACGTGCCCGGCCGCTCGGTGTCGAGCAGTCCAATACCTCCTTGGTGTACGACGACCGCTTGATTCTCAAGTTGTTCCGCCGCCTCTCAGTGGGCCCGAACCCGGACGCCGACGTGACCGCCGCCCTGGCTGCCACCGGCTTCAAGCATGTGGCGCTGCCGGTGTTGCGGTGGCAACGCGACGGCCGGGACCTGGCTTTCGGCCAGCAGTACCTGGCTGGCGGGACCGACGGCTGGGCCCTGGCGCTCACCTCGCTGCGGGATTATTACGGGGCGGCCACTTCCCATGCTCCGGTCCATCCGGCCCTCTCGGGCGGGGACTTCGCCGCCGAGGTGTGCCGCCTGGGACAGGTGACCGGTGAGATGCACCTGGCCATGGCCGAAGCCTTCGGGGTGTCCGAGCAAGGCCTGGGTGAGCAGTGGAGCGCCCTGGTCGCTTCGATCGAAGCCAGGGCCCGTCACCTCGTCCCCGAACTAGTGGAGGCGGCCGCGCCCCTCCTCGAGCGGTTGCGTGCTGTTCAGGACCTCGGGCCCGCCGTGCGGGCTCACGGTGACTATCACCTGGGCCAGGTGATGCGCACGGACCTGGGCTGGTACGTCCTTGATTTCGAGGGCGAGCCCAGCCGGCCCTTGGAGGAGCGCCAGCGTCACACTTCGGTGTTGAAAGACGTAGCCGGGATGCTGCGCTCGCTGAACTACGCCTCCCAGTTCGCCGTGGGGGACCGGGCCGAGAGCGACCCCGAGCTGTTGCAACCTTTTGCCCAGGCCTGGGAGGACCGCAACCGGTCCGCTTTCGTGCGCGGCTACAAGGACTGCAAGGGCACAGAGGACCTGTTGCCACCGGTACCCGACGACCGCGGCGCAGTGAGCGTGGCCTTTGAGGTAGACAAGGCCTTGTACGAGCTGGCCTATGAACAGGACTTCCGACCGGATTGGGCGCGCATACCCCGTGCGGCGCTACAACGCCTGTTGTCCGCACCGGTGGCCGAACTGATCGCCGGGCCGGTCGAGCCGCCCGACCCGGCTGAAGCCGGTGATGAGGACCGCGAGGTCTAGGAGGGTATTACAACCGCTATGACTACCACCGCCATCCAAGGGCCCAAGAAGCCGGGCCCCGGGCTTCAGACGAGCGGCCCGCCCGAGCAAGGTCCGGCCAGCATCCCTGAGTTCGAGGTGCTGGTCCAGGGCCGCCACCATGACCCGCATTCGCTCCTCGGCCGCCATGCCGGGCTGGTACGGGCGCTGCGGCCCGGAGCGAGCGAGATGTACCTGCTGGTAAAGGGCCCGGGTGCCGACAGCGACGCTGTGGCCAGGGCCCCGATGGTCCTGGTGCACCCAGGAGGTCTGTGGGAAGCGCCCCTCGACCCGACGGCGCCCGGGTACCGTTTGGAAGCGCTCTATGGCGGGCCGGGTTCGCCCTCCTTCGTCTTCGATGACCCCTACCGCCACTGGCCCACCCTTGGGGACCTTGACCTGCACCTCTTCAACGAGGGACGCCACCGGCGCCTCTGGGAAGTGCTCGGTGCGCACCCCCGGGCGCACGAGGGAGTGGCCGGGACGGCGTTTGCCGTTTGGGCGCCCAACGCCAAGGCGGTCAGGGTCGTCGGGGACTGGAACTTCTGGGACGGCCGCGTCCATCCCATGCGCTCTCTCGGCAGCTCGGGCGTGTGGGAGCTCTTTATCCCCGGCGTCGAGGCCGGTGCGCGCTACAAGTACGAGATCGTGGCCGCCGACGAACGGCTGACGCTCAAGGCTGATCCGTTCGCCTTTGCCACCGAGGTGCCGCCCGGCACGGCGTCAGTCGTGGCGGAGCCCTCCCACCACCGCTGGGAAGATGCCGGCTGGGCAGCCAAGAAGTTGGAGGGAGATCCTCTCGAGCGGCCGATGTCGGTGTACGAGGTCCATGTCGGCTCCTGGCGCTGGACTGACGATGGTGCCGGAGGCGCCCGTCCCCTCACCTACCTCGAGCTCGCCGAACAGTTGCCCGCCTACGTGGAGGAAATGGGCTTTACCCACGTCGAGTTCCTGCCTATAGCCGAGCACCCTTTCGGGGGTTCGTGGGGTTACCAGGTGAGCGCGTACTACGCCCCGACGGCCCGCTTCGGTAGCCCCGACGACTTCCGCGCCCTGGTCGAGGCGTTGCACCGTAGGGACATCGGCGTCATCGTGGACTGAGTGCCCGCCCATTTCCCGCGGGACGACTTCGCTTTGGCGACCTTCGACGGGACGCACCTTTACGAGCACTCCGGCCCCATGGGCTCCCAACCTGACTGGGGCACGCTGGTCTTCAACCTGGGCCGCCACGAGGTAAAGAATTTCCTCATTGCCAACGCCCTTTTCTGGGTGGACCAGTACCACGTGGACGCCCTAAGGGTCGATGCCGTGGCTTCGATGCTCTATCTCGACTATTCGCGCCAGGCCGGCGAATGGGTGCCTAACGAGTTCGGGGGAAATGAGAACCTCGAAGCCGTTTCGTTCTTAAAGGAGTTGAACGAAACGATGTTCTCCCTTTACCCGGGGGCCACGACGATCGCGGAAGAATCGACGTCATGGCCGGGAGTTTCCCGGCCCACCTATCTTGGAGGGCTTGGTTTCGGGTTCAAATGGAACATGGGCTGGATGCACGACACGCTCCAGTACTTCGAAGTCGACCCCCTTTTCCGCCGCTACCACCAAAACGAACTGACTTTCGGTCTTCTTTACGCCTGGCACGAGAACTTCGTGCTCCCGCTCTCTCATGACGAGGTCGTGCACGGCAAGCGTTCGATGCTCAACAAGATGCCCGGGGACCGTTGGTCCCAGCTCGCCAACCTGCGTGCCCTGTACGCCTGGATGTGGGCCCACCCAGGCAAGAAGCTGCTCTTCATGGGGGGGGAGCTGGCTCAGGAACGTGAGTGGTCCAACGAGCGGTCACTGGACTGGTGGGTCTTGGACGAATGGGCCGACCACGCCCGGCTGCACAATATGGTGTCCGAGCTGAACAAGCTTTACCGGGCCCAGCCGGCCCTGTGGGAGAGGGACTTCAGCCCGCTGGGGTTCCGCTGGATCGACGCCAGCGATTCCGACCACAACGTGTTCTGCTTCTACCGTTCGCGCCGGTACCTCTCGGATGGCCAGGCCGACCAGGGCCAGCCCGGAGGCGGGCCCGTCGCGCCGGGGAGCGACATCGTCGTCTGCTTGGCCAACCTGTCGCCCGTACCCCAGATAAGGTACCGGGTCGGGTTGCCTAGGCCCGGGCGCTGGGCCGAGCTGTTGAACACTGATGCCCACGATTGGGGCGGGAGCGGGCTCGGCAACATGGGCGAGGTCTGGGCCTCGGGCACGCCATGGCATGGCCAACCCAATTCGGCAGAGGTGGTCCTTCCCCCGCTCGGCGTGGTATGGCTGGCCCCGTTACCCTGATCAAATAACGGGCGGGGCACCGGGCTAGGGACAATGGGCCGGGGCACCGGGCTAGGGAGGACGAGGTAGCCCTCCCTAGGGGCTAGGGGCATCTATGCGGCCATCGTGGGGGCGTTTGCCTCTAGCCTGCTAGGTGTGGGCAGAAAGGTCGGGCGGCGCCCTAGCCGCCAAGAAGGCTTCAGCGCGGGCGGGACCGCGGTACTTGTGGGCGGGGTCGCGGTCGTGGGCGCCCTCCTGGCGGTGGCGATCGTCGGCGGCTTCTCGACGGCGTCGCACCCTGGCACGCACGGGGCTAGTCCCGTCGTCCAGCACATCACCGGTCCGGCCAAGGCCGCGGCGAGTACGACCAGTACCACGACGCACCAGATGGCCATCGACCACTTACTGTCCGAGGTGGTCGTTTCGCCGGCGGACGGGGCCACACGCCAGAAGCTCAGCACCGTGGTGACACTTCTTGCCCGCACCGGCCGGCTGGCAGACGTGCGCGTCTCGGCGAGCACGGACGACACCGTGCTGCGGGGCAAGTTCAACTCCGCCGCCGAGGAGTGGCGGTCGACGGGCCCGCTCTGGCCCGGGACCACGTACACCGTCAGCTACGTGGTGAGCGACGGTACCGGGCTGAGGGCGCAAGGTTGGGAAAGTTTCGCGACTGCCGCCGCGCCAGAGCCCGTGACAGCCAGTGTGTTCCCGAGCCCGGGCATTTCCGTCGGCGTGGGCCAGCCCATCGTTTTCACCTTCTCTCAGCCCGTGGGCACCTATGCCGCCCAGCAGGCCGCACTTTCGCGCCTGCACATCGCCATGAGCCAGCCGGTGCCCGGCGGTTGGCACTGGTTCAGCGCCGTGGAGCTGCACTTTCGTCCCACCTCCTACTGGCCCGTCGGCGAGCAGGTGGAGGTTTCGGGCGACCTCAACGGCTGGGACATCGGCGGGGGCGAATGGGGGCAGGGCAGCGTCTCCACCGCCTTCGTCATCGGCGACAGCCACATCTCGACCGTGAACCTCCTCACCCATGAGATGACGGTCACCGACAACGGCCAGGTCCTCTACGACTGGCCTATAAGCGCCGGCTCTGAAGTGTGGCCGACCATGGACGGCACTCACATCGTCCTGGACCGGGACTCCGTAGTCCACATGATCTCATCGACCGTGGGCATACCCCTCAGCTCCCCCGAGGGGTACAACGAGTTCGTTTACTGGGACGTCCACATCTCCGACAGCGGGGAGTACGTGCACGCGGCTCCCTGGGACATCTCCGAGCAGGGCGTCGAAAACGTCTCGCACGGTTGCGTCAACCTGAGCCCGGCCCGAGCCGAGACCTTCTTCCATTTCAGCCGGGTCGGTGACGTCATCCAGGTAGTTGACGGTCCGCGGTCACCCGCACAGGGCGACCACGGCGTCATGGACTGGTCGTTCGACGCTTCGACAGTGAGCTGGACGCCGGCCACCGTCACCCAGCTCACCACGACCGTCACCACGTTGCCGACCACGACACTGCCTCCGCCCCCCGGGGCCCCCACCAGCCCGCCCGTGCCGGCTAACGGGCCCAGCAGCACAACGGCCAGTACGGTACCGGCTCCCGGCACCACGAGGCCCGTGCCACCGACGTCGGTCCCCAGCGCCGCTCCCTCCTCTAGTACGACAACCTCTAGTACGACAACCACGTTGGCGCCCACCACGACTAAGCCGGCTCCGACCACAACCCGACCGCTGCCGACCACCACGAGGCCCCCTCTCACCACCACCAAACCAGCGTTGACCACGTCGACGAAGGCGGCGAAGGCGGCGGTAGTCGGCTCGACCACCACAAGGCCGGCGCCGAGCACCACAAGGCCGGCGCCGACGACGGCCCCGACCACTGCGGCGACGACCACGACCACGACCAGGCCGACCACGACCACGACCAGGCCGACCACGACCAC
>CAYZVQ010000198.1:0-9258 GCA_964481925.1 uncultured Acidimicrobiaceae bacterium | reverse complement strand
GCAGGTAGGAGGGCGGAAGGACCGGGTCGTGGATCGCCAGCTCCCGGACCCCGTAGCCGGCGTTGACCTCAGGGTAGATCCCGGTGCCTGTCCACTGCGTCACGTCGCCTGTATTGGGCCCGTCCAGGGCCACCAGGCCATTGCCGACGAGGTGCTTGAGCATGGCCACGCTGGCGTCCAGGGGGTAGGCCCGCGACGAGTAGCTGTTGAGGCCGACCCCGGACAGGACCAGGTAGGCGGACTGGGCGGCGACAAGGACGATGCAGGCGGCGGGGATCCAGGCGCCCGTCGCGTTCCCCCCTGTACGCCGGGCCCGTGACTGGGCCTTGATGGCCAGGGCGAGGACGGCGGCGGCCCCGACGACCGTCAGCAGGGGCCACAGCAGTGCCAGCCGCCGGGCGGACACCTCGGCGGACGTCATGGCGGTGCCGTCGGAGATCGCCAGGAGGTAGACCAGCACGCCCCCGCACGCCACCAGGCTGGCCAGGAGCCTGCGTTGCGTGCCGGCCTCGTGCCAGCGCCGGCGCAGGGCCTCGGTGCCCAGGCCGGCCAACATGGCGATGCAAAAGGCCAGCACCGGGAGCATGCGCTGGGTGGCGATGTCACCGCCCCCGAGGACCGTGAACAAGCGTTGCGTGGGAGCGCCGTAGATGATCACCAGGCACAGGACGCTGGTCGCGCTCAACGTCGCCACCAGGGGCCGGCGCCAGGCGACGAGCACAGCGAACAGGGCCAGGACGAGGGCGACGATCCCCACGTACGCCGTCGCCTCGTAGTAGTTGGCGGGGCCGGTCCAAGTGCTGCCCGCCGTGGGCAGGCCGTCGTAGCCTTGCGCGAACAGCAAGGCGAGACCGTGGAGCGCCACCCCTCCGGTGGCGTTCTCGTCGAACCGGGAGGACTGGCGCAGCACGGGGAGGCCCGGGAGCCACAGGGGAGCGGACAGAGCTGCCCCGGCGGCGAGGCCCCCCAGGCAGCGGGCGACGGCGCCCGGGCGGAGCTGGTGGCGCCAGGCGGCCACGGCGGCGCCGATGAGGACCAGGGCGCCGAGGGCGATGGCCATGAGGACGAGGGTTTCGGGGAAGCCGCCGTACATGGCGAAGGCGCTGGACAGGGCCAGGACGGCCACGCCGGTCGTCCGGCGGCGCCCGGGACGCCAACACAGCAACGCCCCTGCCACCAGCCAGCCGGACCAGACAAGCGGGCCGCTGACGGCCCAACCGGCCCAGCCCGTGAGAGAGCCGGAAAGCATGAAGGTGGTGGCGGTCATGGCCGCGCCGACGGACCGGGCCCCGGCCACTCGGGCCGCCACATAGGCGCCGGTGCCGGCGACGAGGAGCTTCACCGCCACGACGACGAGGTAGGAGGCCGAGAGCGGGAAAAGGTAGCCGACGAGCACGGGGAGCGAGAACGGCGCCGACTCGAAGTTGAGCATCAGGGGCATGCCGTTGGCCGAGAAGTTGTTCCACAACGGCCATTGGCCGTGGTGGACGGCCAACCAGTCCAGCTGGTCCCAGGCCACGGACTGGGTGATGATGTCGCCGTTCAGGTGGTTGTGGAAGACCAGGTTGGGCACGTACGTGAGATAGGAGAGCTGGGCGCCTATGTCGGCGGGGCCAAAAGACGGCCCGTCCTTCAGGGCCGGTGCCAGGTAGCAACCCATGCACAGGACGACCCAGGCCAGGCCGATGACGTCCCCCCGCCTCGCCCTCACCCGAGCGCCGATCTCACCGGACAGGTCTCACCAGGGTCAACGGGCAGCCGATCTCACCAGACCGAACGTAGCGGCCAAAGCGGCGCACCGCCCGAAGCCGCACTCTCGTGTCCCTCGCCGTCCCCTCGCAGGCCAGGGCTCAGGCAATGGCCCCGCCTCAGTCAGCGTGCCCGTCCCGGGCGCCCCCGGTAGTCTCGACCGGTCATGTTGCTCACCCTGATCGTCGTCGCCTGCGCCGCGTTCGTCGCCCTCACCGGCTTCGGCGGCTACACCGTGGTCTCCCACCGCCGCGAGCGCCGGGCCCTGCCGGGGGGGCGCCCGGCCCCGCCGGCCCTGCGACCGTCCCCGGCGCGCCCACCCGCCCGCCCCGCGCCTCCCCGCCCGGAACCGTCCGCTGGGCCCGCGGCGGCGGGACCGTCTACGGCCGAGGTGGCGCCCGCCGACCTCCAAGACGAAGGCGGGGGACAGCCAGGGACCCTGGCCCCCGCCCCGGTACCCGTACCGGTAGCGCCGCCCGAGCCCGAGGTCCTGGAGAAGCCCCGTTTCCGGGACCGGTTGGGCAAGGCCCGGTCGCTGCTGGCCAGCCAGTTGGCCGGGCTACGGGGCCGGAGCAAGCTCGACCGGGAGGCTTGGGACGAGCTGGAAGAGGCACTCGTCCTGGCCGACGTCGGCATCCTCACAACCGAAGCGCTCCTCCAGGACCTCAAGCAGAGAGCCCGGACCGAGGGCCTGAGCAGTCCCGAGCAAGTGGTCTCGGCCCTAAAAGAGGAGCTGGTGAGCCGCCTGGAGGGGGACCGCGAACTGCACCGGGCCGGTCCTGACCTGGCCACCGTTTGGCTCTTTGTGGGCGTGAACGGCGTCGGCAAGACCACCACGATCGGCAAGGTGGCGATGCGCGAGACCGAGGAAGGTCGTCGCGTGGTGGTGGCCGCCGGCGACACGTTCCGGGCTGCAGCAGCCGACCAGCTGCAGTTATGGGCAGAACGGGTGGGTGCCGGCTTCATCCGCGGTAGCGAGGGCGGGGACCCCGGCGCCGTCGTCTTCGATGCCGTCCAACACGCCGGCGCCCGGGGCATCCCCCTCGTGCTGGCCGACACTGCGGGCCGGCTGCACACCAAGGTCAACCTGATGGAAGAGCTGAAAAAGGTACGTCGTGTGGCCGACCGCCCGCCCGGTTCGGTGACCGAGGTCCTGCTCGTGATAGACGCCACCACCGGCCAGAACGGCCTGGTGCAGGCCCGTCAGTTCACCGAGGCGGTAGGGGTCACGGGCATAGTGCTCACGAAGCTCGACGGCACCGCCAAAGGCGGTATCGCCGTGGCCATTGCCAGCGAGCTCGGTGTGCCCATCAAGCTCGTCGGCCTGGGTGAAGGGCCCGAAGACCTGGTGACCTTTGACGCCCGAGAGTTCGTGGACGCGCTGCTGCCCGACGATTGACCGGGCGCCTTGACCCGGCGAGCGGAGCTGGTGCGACGACTGAACTGGGACGACTTAACTGGGACGACTTAACTGGGACGGAGGCCCTCCGACTAGCGTCTCCTGCTTAGTTTTTTGAACCAGATGCGCTGGTAGCTGCGGCTCATGGGGTGAAGCAGGAGGGCGAGCAGGACGGCGGCGAAGACCAGGTTGATGACAATACTGATCGACGACGGGGCGCTGCGGAACAGGTCCAGCAGCCACAGGACGTCGAGCCCGGCCACCACCACCCCGCCCCAGTACCCGGCCTTCTTCTCATTGGCTATGCCGAGGCCGGCGAAGATGGCGGCAATGGCGAACACTCCGAGGATCCCGGCGCCGAGCAGCACGTCGAGCAGCCAGAACCCCGCGTTTATGTAGAGCAGGATGGTAGCCATGTAAAGCGTCTGCGGCTGGCTCTGGTCGATCCATCGGGTATTGGCCATCAGCTTCAGTGTGCCACTCCGACAGCGTCGGCAGCCGCCGGGGCCCGGCGGGGGCGTGCCGCCGCGGGGACCTGCCCCGCCGCCAGTTGCCCGCAGGCGGCGTCGATGTCGGTGCCCCGGTTGGACCGGACCGTGGCTTTGACCCCCCGGGCCGCCAGCTCGGCCCCAAACCAAGCGGCCCCGGCCGCGGGCGTGCCCTGGCCGGCGTAACCCGGGGTCGGGTTGAGCGGTATGAGGTTGACGTGCGCCCGCAACGGCAGGGCGAGCTCGGCCAGTTCGGCGGCGTCCTGGGCCGTGTCGTTGACCCCGGCGATGAGCGCCCATTCGAACGACAGCCGCCGGTTTTTGGCCGCCAGGTACTCCGCGCAGGCGCCCATCAGTACCGACAGGGGGTAGCGGCGGTTGAGGGGGACGATGCGGCTGCGGAGCTCGTCGCGCGCCGCGTGCAGCGAGACGGCCAGGTTGACGGGTAGGGCTTCGGCGGCCAACCGGCGGATACCCGGGACGACCCCCACGGTTGAGACGGTGATGTGGCGGGCGGAAATGCCGAGGTTGGAGTGGATGAGCTCGACGGCGCCCCACATCCGGTCGTAGTTGGCCAAGGGTTCGCCCATGCCCATGAAGACCACGTTGGAAAGGCGGCGGGGCAGAGCCTCCCGTCTGGCCCTGGCCACCTGTTCGACGATCTCGCCCACCGACAGCTGGCGGGTGAAGCCGGCTTGGCCGGTGGCGCAGAAGCTGCACGCCATGGCGCAGCCCGCCTGGCTGGAGATGCAGGCGGTGGCCCGGTCCGGGTAGAGCATGAGGACCGTCTCGACCCGGGCGTCGTCGGCCAGGCGCCACAGCCACTTCGTGGTCCGCCGGTCAGACGAGGTCGAGCGGGAGACCTCCTCGAGGGTGGGGACCAGCACCGTCCCGAGCCGCTCCCGCAGGCTTTTGGGCAGGTCGGTCATGTCCCGGGGCAGGTCGCCCCTTTCCCAGATGCCGCGCCAAACCTGATCGGTGCGGAAGCGTGGCTCCCCGGCCAAGAGGCCGGCCAGCTCGTCACGGCTTACATCGAACGCACCCGGCACGGTGCCAGCGTAGGGGTTGGCAACTGCTGCTCGAACAGTGAGCACTCGACGCTCACCAGAGGATGGGCCACGAGCCACTGTGCGTTCCTCCGCCGGAGGGGCCATAGACGGTGCAAACCGTTCTCTGGGCGATGACCCAACAAATAGGGGCCCGGGACCAAGCACAGGCCAGGTGGCCCAAGACCGTTCGGGGCCACCCGGTGCGCAGGGCTCACTCCTGCTCACTGTCTAGGAACGGTAGCACCTTAATGCTTGTTGAGATAAGTACCAGGAATTAGGGTTGCGGTGGCTCGCCCACTATTGTAGGAGTCCGATGAAAATCATGATCCTGGGCGGGGACGGCTTTTGTGGCTGGCCGACCTCCCTCCACTTGTCAGCGAAGGGCCACGACATCCTGATTGTCGACAACCTCTCGCGCCGGTGCATCGACATCGAGCTCGAAGTCGAGTCTCTCACCCCCATCCGGCCCATCGGAGAGCGGTTGCGGACCTGGAAGGCGGTCTCCGGCAAGGAGATCGGCTTTGTCAACATGGACCTCGCCCTCCAGTACAGCCGGCTCGTCAGCACCCTGGAGGAGTTCCGCCCGGACGCCATCGTCCATTTCGCCGAGCAGCGGGCCGCCCCGTACTCGATGCGCTCGCCCAAGGCCAAGCGCTACACGGTGGACAACAACGTGCGCGGCACCCACAACCTGCTGTGCGCGCTGGTCGACTCCGGGGTGGACGCGGCCGTCGTGCACCTGGGGACCATGGGCGTTTACGGGTACGGCTGGTCGGGATCGGCCCCCATCCCCGAGGGCTACCTCGCCGTGAAAGTGCCGACCCCCGACGGAGAGCTGGTGCGCGAGATCCTGCACCCGGCCAACCCGGGCTCCGTCTACCACATGACCAAGACCCTGGACCAGCTGCTCTTCGCCTTTTATGCCAAGAACGACGGGGTCCGCATCACCGACCTTCACCAGGGCATCGTGTGGGGGACCCAGACGGACCAGACGTCCTTGGACGACCGCCTGGTAAACCGCTTCGACTACGACGGCGACTACGGCACCGTCCTCAACCGGTTCCTTATGCAGGCCGCCATCGGCCATCCCTTGACGGTGCACGGTACGGGCGGCCAGACCCGGGCCTTCATCCATATCCGTGACACGGTTAGGTGCATCGAGATCGCCATCGACAACCCGCCCGCGGCCGGCCAGAGGGTGTCGGTGTTCAACCAGACGACCGAGGTCCACAAAGTGCGTGACCTGGCTGCCCTGGTGTCCAAGTTGACCGGGGCGGCCGTGGTGATGCTGCCCAACCCTCGACAGGAGGCGGCGGAAAACGACCTCGTCGTGCGCAACGACCGTTTCCTCGCTCTGGGCCTCAGCCCCACCACGCTGTCGGAGGGCCTGCTCGAAGAGGTGCGCCTCATTGCCAGCAAGTACCCCGATCGTGTCGACCCCTCCAAGATCGTGGCCCGCTCGGTCTGGCGCAAGGGCATGGCTGTGTCGCCTGACCTCCAAGTCGTCCCCCTCGGTAGCGTGGCCGACGAGGCCCGCGACCTCGGGGTGGCCGACGACATCGAGAGCATCGGCTCTTAGTAGGCCCCGTCACCCGCCTTCTGGTCCGTGGCGCCATCACGGGCGGCCACGTCGCCCGTGTACGCGCGGTCGATGTGGTTGACCGTGAAGCCCAGCCCGACGTAAAGCTTGAGGGCGGGGACGTTCGTGGAGTCCACGTACAACATGGCCTCCGCCAAACCCTTCGACGAGAGATAGTCGAGGCCGGCCAGGGTCAGCTGGCGGCCGAGCCCGTGGCCGGAAAAATCGGGGCTCACCGCCACCACGTATATCTCCCCTAAGGATGAGGTCCCTTCCCCGGGGTGGACCTTGGTCCAACAGAAGCCGGCCAGGCGCTCGTCGCGGAAGTGGAGCAGGAAGCCCTCGGGGTCGAACCAGGGCTGGGCCTCCCGGGCTTTGATGGTCTCCTCGGTCCAGCCGCCCTGTTCGGGATGGCGGCGAAAGGCCAGGTTGTTGACCTCCAGCCACGCCCGTTCGTCCTGACCGGGGCGGAACGGTCGGGTCTGCACCGATGCGTGCTCGGACGCCGGCAGGGGCCGGCGCATCTGGTAGAGAGCCCGCCCAGCGGAAAGCCCGACGGCTTTAGCCATCCTTTCGTGGTACGGGGCGGGCTGGCTGACCCAGAGGTGCAGGTGCCCACCGCCCTCGGAGGCGATGAGGTCGATGGCCGCGTTCACCAGGTCGATGGCCACGGTGTTGCCCGGCGTGCGGTGGTGGGGGTCGACGACCACCTCCAGGGCCCAGCTGGGGTGGCCGTACCCGCCGTTCTCACCCAGGCTCACCTGGGCGTAGCCCACGGGGTGGGGATGATCGGGCTCCCACGCCACCAGTCCGGCAAACCCGGCGCGCCCGCCTTGTACCAGGTCCAGCCAGGCGTGTTCGCCCAGAGCGGGATGGGCATCGGCCTCGCTGGCGGCCTCCAGGAGCTCGGTGACCGCGGCCAGGTCCTTGCCGTCGAGGGCCCGCTTCAGGACTATTTGGTGCACCTGGTCGAAGCTAGTGGGGCGCGGCGCTATCGGCGGAGCCCAGCGTCCATGGGTAAGCGTGCGGCCGCTTGGGCCTGGCCGCTTGGGCCTGGCCGCTTGGTCCCGACGACTTGGGTAGCCTCCGTAGCGGTGGCGAAAGCGATGGCAGGTGTGGGGGGGGCACGGCCGACGGCCCGGCCCCGCACGCCTGCGGGCCGGGCCAGGTTGGCCGCCGCCCGGCTGGCTCAGGAGTACCCGGGGAGCGCCCAGGAGCTGTGCGAACTTGATTTTTCGACGCCGTGGCAGTTGTTGGTGGCCACGGTGCTCTCGGCCCAGACGACCGATGAGCGGGTCAACGCCGTCACGCCGGCTTTGTTCCGCCAGTTCCCCACGCCCGAGGATCTCGCTCTAGCCGACCCGGCGGCGGTCGAGGCCCTCGTACGGCCGACGGGCTTTTTCCGGGTGAAAGCCAGGAACATCATCGGCCTGGCCCGTGCCCTGTGCGAGCACTTCGACTGCCAGGTGCCGACCCGCCTAGAGGACCTCGTCACGTTGCCCGGCGTGGGCCGCAAGACAGCCAATGTCGTGCGCAGCGTGGCTTTCGGCCTGCCCGGCCTGCCCGTCGACACCCACGTCGGCCGCTTGAGCCGATTGCTCGCCCTCACGGCTCACGCCGACCCCGAAAAGGTGGAAGCAGACCTTTGCGCGGCACTGCCGAGTCGCGAATGGGGGGCTATGAGCTTGCGCATGATCCTTCACGGCCGGCGAGTGTGCGTGGCCCGGCGGCCCCGTTGTGCCGAGTGCGTCCTGGCTGATTTCTGCCCATCGGCGGCGGTACCGCTGCGCCCCCCTGCCCCCGATGGCGGCCCCGCCCGCTCCCGGCCGGGCGGCACTGGTGCCCTGAGGTAGTGCGCCTTATCGGCGGGGGGCGCCGACCAGGCGGTCAAGACGCCTGTTCGCCGCGCCGAGGGTGCGCTCGACTTCGCGCAGGTCCGTCCCGTAGCGCTCTTCGTCGGCTGGGTTGAGCTCGGCCAGCATGCGGGTCACCCGCCGGGTCAGCTCTTCGAGGGTGCTCGACAGGGCGGTGAGTTCGGCGCCGACGCTCATGGTGCCCCAGCTTGGCAGGTGCCCGGGTGCTAACGGGTGCCGCGGCCGCGCCGGGGGCCGGTACCCGCCCTCGCTAGCATCGAGGCCGTGACCTTGTTGACGCGTCTCGATTTGCGCGGTGTGCCGGGAGATCTCGGGCCGCGTCTGCCCGGCCCCAAGGCCGGGGGCGAGGGCCCTGTCGAGGCCGTGCGCGAGATCCTGGCCGCGGTAGCCAAGACCGGCGATAGCGCGCTGGAGGAGCTGACGAGCCGTTTTGACGGCGTGGCCCCGGTCTCGTTGCGGGTGCCGCCAGCGGAGGTGCGGGCGGCTTTGGACAACGTCGACACCGCGTTGCGGCGGGCGTTAGAAGAGGCGGCCGGCGCCATCAGGAGCTTTCACGAGGCCGAGCGGGACGCTCACCGTGGCTTCGAGCACACCAGTGAGCACGGGGTGATCACCCGGGAACGGCTGGTCCCGGTGGGCAGGGCCGGCTGCTACGCACCGGGTGGTCGTGCCCCTCTGGCGTCGACGGTGCTCATGACGGTCCTGCCCGCCCAGGTGGCGGGCGTGGCCGAGGTGGCGGTGTGCTCGCCTCCGGGCCCCGACGGCCGGGTTCCTACCGCCGTCCTGGCCGCCGCGGCCGTAGCCGGGGTGGACGAGGTCTACGCCATCGGCGGCGCCCAGGCCATCGCGGCCATGGCCTACGGCACCCAGACGGTCCGTCCCGTGGACGTCATCGTGGGCCCGGGCAACTTCTATGTGGCTACGGCTCAGCGTCTGGTGGCCGAGGAGGGAGCGGTCGGAGTGCCCTCCGCCTTCGCCGGGCCGTCCGAGGTCGTGGTCGTGGCCGACTCCAGCGCCCCGGCCGCCTATGCCGCCCTTGACCTTGTCGTCCAGGCTGAGCACGGGCCGGACGGCTTGGCCTGGCTGGTCACATGGTCCGAAAGCGTGGCTGTGGCCGTCG
>CAYZVQ010000197.1:0-9276 GCA_964481925.1 uncultured Acidimicrobiaceae bacterium | reverse complement strand
GTTAGCGCCCCGCTCACCCTGAGCGGCCTGGCTTCAGGCCTGAACACCGCTGAAATAGTCGCCGACCTCATGCAGGCCAACGAGCAACCACAGGAAAAGCTCGTAAGCCAGCTCAACCAGGCGTCGACGGTCTTAGCCGCCTACCAGAACGTCTCTTCCGACGTGACCACGCTCCAGTCGACCGCCGACACGCTGGAGTCCCCGTCCGGATGGCAGGCCTGGATCCCCAACTCCTCCACCGACGACGCCACGGCGACGGTGAGCCCGGGCGCCATCGGGGGGTCGATCACCTTCAGTGTGGACTCGCTGGCCCAGGCCGACTCGGAGATCTCGGCCGGCAGCGTGAGCTCGCAAACAGCGCAGGTCACCAGCGGCCCCCTCTTGGTGGCCGTGGGTGGCGGAGCATTGGGGATCGGCACCCTTGCCTCTTCGAACCTGGCGGTAGGCAACCACACGATCGCAGTTACGCAGGCCTCGGCGGGCGCCTCTCTCACGGCGCCGTCGGCACCGGGCGCGTCCACCACCATAACGACGGGCAGCAGCGACACCCTGACCTACGACCTGGACGGCACCGCCGAGTCTCTTACCATCCCGGCCGGGACTTACACGCCGGCCACCCTGGCCGCGGCCGTGCAGACCGCCTCGGGAGGCCAGCTCACAGCAGCGGTCAACTCAGCGGGTGACCTCGTGGTCGGCACCACGGCACAGGGCAGCGGTACCTCACTGCAGATCACCGGGGGCGACGCGGCCACCGCGCTCGGGTTTTCGGCTACCCCGAGCGCCACCGCTACGGGGACCGACGGGATCGTGACAGTCGACGGGGTCGCCAATGACCTCACCAACTTTTCCCCCGGCCAGGCCGTGACCCTTAACGGAGCAGACGGCGCCACGGTGTCCGCCACCTTCACCGGCCCCCTGACGGTCGGCTCGCTGTCCGCGGCCGAGGTGAACACCGGCAATGGCAGCCTGCAATCGGTCGTCAGCGCCATAAACGGTGCCGGGCTGGGCATATCGGCTAGCGCCGTCACCACCGGCACCAACGAGTACCGCCTTTCCGTCCAGTCGACCTCGTCGGGGGCCGCCAACACGTTGAACATCGCCACCAACGCGTTCTCGGGACTGGGTGCCCTGACCACGGTCACGGCGGCCGCCGACGCCGCTATTACGGTGGGCAACGGCCCCGGCTCCTTCGAGGTTACCAACAGCTCCAACAGCATCACCGGGTTGATGCCCGGGGTCACCCTGAACCTGCTCCAGGCCGACCCCGGCATCCAGACGACGATCTCGCTCCAACCCGATGGCCAGACCATGGCCGACACGGTGCAGAGCCTGGTCACCGCGGCCAACCAATTGATCACCGACCTCAACACCGCTACCGCGTACACCCCGTCCAGTACCTCGTCGGGCAGTTCGTCCACGGCGGGCACGGCTGGCCCCTTGCTCGGGGACCCGACAGCCCAAAGCCTGCTCGCCTCGGTGCTCTCAGCCATCGGCGACCAGGCCGGCGTCAGTAGCAGCGGCTCGTCGGGCCTGGTAGGCATCAGCATGAACGAGAACGGGACGTTGAGCTTCAACGCCAACACCTTCGCCCAGGCTTACGACACCAACCCCACCCAAGTCGCCAACACCTTCCTCACGGGCGGCTCCAGCTCCAGCTCGCTAATGTCCTTCTACGAGTCCACCGACGCCACCGCGGTTGGCAACTACCAGGTGAACGTGACCCAGGCGGCCAGCCAGGCCGCCGACACGGGGGCGGCGGTGACCGGCGGCGCGGTGACCACGGCCGAGACGCTCACTGTGGGCTCGGGCGGCACCAGTGCCAACTATACGACTACGGCGGGCGAGTCCCTCGAGGACATTGTTACCGGTCTCAACCAGGCCTTCGCCGCCCAGAACCTGGCGATGAACGCTTCGGTGGTAGACGGCGCCCTGGTGCTCAACAGCATGGCTTATGGATCGGCCTCGTCCTTCACTGTGACCTCGACGGCGTCCGGCGCCGGCACCACCGGCCTCGCCTCGGCCACGAACACGCCCCAGACCTTCACCGGCACCGATGTCCAGGGCACGATCAACGGCCAGGCAGCCACCGGGACGGGCCAGCTCCTGTTGGGAGCGGCCAATACTTCGGCCCAGGGCCTGCTCGTGCTGGTGAACGCCACGCCCACCCAGCTGGCGGCAAACGAAGGCACGGTCAACGGCACCATCAACTACCAGCCCGGGATCGCACAGGCGCTGGCCACCGTGGCCTATGGCGCCGCCAACCCCGGCACCGGGACAGTCGCCAACGCCATCACCGGGGAACAAAGTGAGATGAGCAACATCAACACGCAGATCACGAACTGGAACCCGATACTCCAGGAGCAGCAGACCCAGCTCCAGAACCAGTACGACGCCATGGAGACGAGCCTGGCAGCCCTGAAGACGACGCAGACCGCTCTGACAGAGTATTTCAACCAAGCCACAAGCTCGAGCAGCTCAGGCTGACACACCCGACGACTAGGAGACACCCCATGCCCGCCTCGCGCGCCCGCAGCACCTATCTCGCCACCGCCGTCGCTGGCGCCCCCCCGGAACGGCTCTTGACGATGCTCTACGACGCCCTCGTCAACAACATCGTGGTGGCCGAAGATGCCTTGGAACGCAAGGACTTCTACACCCTCAACGAGCGGTTACTACGGGCCGAGGAGATGGTCCTGGTGCTGCGAGGCTCGTTGAAGCCAGAGATATGGTCCGGCGGGCCGGCGCTCATGTCGATCTACGCCTACGTGTACAAGTTGCTGGTGCGGGGCAACGTCCACAAGGACGCCGGCGCTTTGTCCGACGCCCGCAAGATCCTGGAACCGCTCCAGGCCGCATGGCATGTCGCCGCCGACCAGGTCTTGGCCGAGCGGGCCGCCACCCCTCAAGGGGCGCCCGCCGGGCTGAGCGCGTGACTGGTGTGGACGAACCAGAAGTGGGCCGAGCTGAGGTAGGCGGACCTGCGCCAGGAGCGGAGGCCCGCCTGGACCTCTTGGAAAGACGGGTGGCCGCTCAGGCGCAAGCGCTGGCGCGGGTACCCCTCAACCTGCGCGTCCCCGAAGACGTCATCGCTCTCCTGGCCACGGCCCCCGGCGAGCTCGACCTACTACACCTGCCCCCCCGGTGCCGCCCGCGCCTGGTCGCCCTGATCGACCAACTTCAGGCTCTCATTGAGAACGTAAGCCTCCGTCGACGAGAGCTGGGTGGGCGTCTCATGACCGTGAATGCCGCTCGCCGGGCCGGCCCCGCCGCGCACCTAGTCGATTACCGGAGCTGACAGCAGCTACTTAGCCCCGAACTACTCAGCATGGGCCCTTCGTGAACACCGCGATGCTCTCGTACATCATCCGGTAGCTCAGGCGCGTCCCGGTCACGAGGTCGTCAAGGATCGCACGGGTGGTGTCGGCGCCGTGACTGCGAACGTAGATCAGCAGGCGACCGCCGACCACCAGCTTGTCGACGATCAGTTCGACCAGGGACCGGTCGTTTAGCGGCGCGTAGGACCGGTCGGTGGTCCCGCCCACGTGGACGCCTGCCTCCTTGACCTGGGACGCGTCGTAGTATTCGCCGATGTGGGGCATCGAGGCGACGTCGAGGGTCGGAAGGTACTCGGGCCGGAGGTTGTAGATGTCGCCGAAGTACACGAGGTAGTTGCTGCCCAGTGAGCCGTCCTCGACACAAAGCTGCATGTAGCGGTCGTACTCGCCGGGGCTGGCGGTAATGCCGATGACGCGGTTGGGATGCTCGCGCCGGTGGTTGGCCAATCCGATGTGGTGGTGACCGCCGGTGCCGAAATGAAATACGGTGAGCCCGCCATCGCGGGGCTCATGGAGATCGAGATAGGTGGCAATATCACGGTCGGCCGGACAATCGCGCACGTTGTCGTAGATTTTGCCGTAGCAGACCAAGCCGCCTTGGCCGCCCTCCCGAGCGTGTGCCGCAACATCGAACGGTGCCGCGGGACCAGCACTCGGGACGGCGGGGGCGAGCGCAGCCAGGTTCCGCGCTGACAGCAGGTACTCCGGATATAACCGCACGAGCGCGCGCAGGAGGTCCCTCGCCTCGTCGGAGCTTCCGGTGCTGTTCTGTAAGACGGCCAGGTCGTTAAGGGGCTCCGGGTCGATCCCTCCACGGAGCGCCTCGCGAAGGACGTCGACGGCCTCACGTACCTGGCCCATCTTGGCCAACGCGAGCGCGCGGGCATGCTCGGCGGCTACGGCGGGCCAGTCGAGCCGGGCGGCTGGACCGTCAAAGCTAGGGACAGGCGCTACAGAAGGCTGCGCGGGAGACTCCGTGAGGGCCATAAGCCTCCCATCGGCTAGCGTCGCGTGGAGTTGAAGTCCCAGCCCTCCATCGCTCCAACGAACTTCCGCGGACGACAGCTCACGTGCCCACCTTCGTGGCCGATAACCCTAAGGACCAGCATCAGCAGGCCGCGAGATGGAACACGAGGTGTGTGTCTCATGGGTACAACAGCCGCGAAAGATTTTCTCTTCGTCTCACCGCACCCCGACGACATAGCCTTGTCACTCGGCGCCATGTGTGGGGTCCGGGAAACCGGCAGGTCATGCCGCCTCGTGACGGTGTTCTCTCGCACGGACTTCGTGGCTCCCGAGGTCCCACGCGACGAGAGGACGGCTACCAAGCTGCGTAAAGCAGAGGACATCGCCTTCGCTGAGGCGTTCAGGATGACCCGGGTGGACCTTGACTTCGCCGACTTTCCGTTGCGTACGGGGCTGCCTGTAGACACGTGCACCTCGGCCCCCGTGGACGCAACAGCCATGGTCCTGGACGCCTTGCTCAGCCTCGACGTCTCCCCTAGCACGCTAGTCTTCGCCCCCGCCGGCCTCGGGCACCACGTCGACCACGTCGCCGTGCGCGACGCGACCAAGGAATTCGCCCAACGGCGCGAACTCCCTTTAGTCTTCTACAGCGAGATGCCCTACGGCATCCGCCAGGATGTCCCTCGTTTAGCTAACCGACAGCTCATTACCGGCGACGGCGAGGCCTGGTTCCGGGCCGTCAAGTGTTACCCGTCGCAGGTACGACTTGTTCGCGAAACCCTTCGGCTCGCGGGACCAGACGGTGTTCCGATCTTGGCTTCCTGCTTGAGCAGTTCGCTGGAGCTAGCGCCACCTGCGCCATCCCCGACCTCGCCACTACCCCTGGGGGCTCTTCTGGCCGAGCAGTTCAGTTTGCTTCGCGAGCTGCGCGACTCCGTGCACGTCGTCGCTCGGCGTACGCCGCCCACGCGTTCCAAGATCCGCGTCCTGTTCCTAGTCCATCTCATCGAGGCCTGGGATAGTTGCCATGACGTGGTGAGCGCGATGTTGGCATCCGATGATTTCGAACCCATGGTCATGTCAATACCTCGACATTTCCCCGGCGACGCAGGCCTCGGTCACGAGGAGGAAGTTCACCTAGGACTTGAGCGCGCCGGAGTCGCGCACCTGCGAATGACGGGCCCCGGTGCTGAGTGCTTGCAGATTATAAAGAGCCTCGCGCCCGACATCATCTTCCGCCAGTCACAGTGGGACCCTGACATTGCACCTGAGCTAGGTACCGAGCATCTCGGCTTTGCCCGGACATGCCTCATCCCCTACGAGACGATGAACATTATTCGCAACAATCCCTTAGACGTAACGGCCAACAGTGCTATCGACTGCCCGTGCCATCGCAACGCCTGGATTGTGTTCTGCGCCAATGACCTCGTTCTCGATATGGCCCGCAAAGACGGAGCCCTTGGAGGATCACAGTTCCGTGTAGTAGGCCATCCAAAAGCCGACCGGGTACGCGCCGCCACGCCATCGTGGCCAATCACGAGCGCCGGTCCCAGGCCACGGGCCCGGCGGGTCGTGTGGTCGGCCCACCACAGCATCGGCAACGGCTGGACGAACTTCGGCGCGTTCCACCTAATGGCAGATGGCATGCTGGCCTGGGCCCGCGAGGAGCGGGGCACAGACTTCGTTTTCCTGCCCCACCCCGCGCTCATCCCTCTCAGCCGTTCGCCATCGTCCCCCATCGCCGCGGCGGCTCTTGAGTATTGGTTGTCCGCCTGGAACAGCCTCCCGAACACCGGCTTTTCCGATGACGGCCAGTACATGTCGATATTGGCGGCTTCCGACCTTCTCGTAACCGATGGCTTGAGCCTGCTCGTCGAGTACCAGCTGCTCGAGCGTCCGGTAGTGTTCTTCGAGCGCGCTGAGCACCGCCCGTTCAACGAGATCGGCGACTTGGTCCGCTTGGGTGTGCATGCGGTAACCACGCTGCCCGAGCTTCGAGCTTGCGTGGCAGACTTGCTCTCCGGCCCCGATCCGCTGCGCTCGACCCAGCGCCAGCTCATGCAGCGGTTGTTCGGGGACAGCGGCAGTGCCTCAAGGATCCTCGGTACGCTACGCGAGACGCTCAAGGCCGAAACGGCCAGGAGCGCCACCCCCGCTCCTGAAGGTTGCTGGGAGATCGGTGGGCTACCTACAGGCGGTTGCGACGAACCGAGCGCCGACGATCTGAGGCGCGTGCTCGCCCGACCATAGCATCGTGGCGGACCTTATCCAAAAACTCGACCAAGCGGCCCCACGAGCTGGTGCCTCGGGTAGCTTGCCGAGGTCTCTGGCACCGCCGCGAGTGGCACTGCGAGTGGAATTACATCGTTGTCGCTGACGCCCAGTCAGACCTGGCGTCGCCTTAGGCGGCGGAAAAACCGGCAATTGCCACAATAGGTGGCCCAGGGCTCACATTGGCCCGAGCTCGGCCGATTGGGGATCCGGAGCAAGGAAGCAGCGCCTCGTACGCCAGGGACTGGCGAACCGAACGTTTTTCGGAGGTCCACGGTGTATAGCGCGCGTGCCAACCGGCCGGCGGAGCTGCAGTCATGAGCGACGTCTTCGGCGACGTCGCCACTTCTGCCATATACCAGGCCATGCAGGGGCTGTGGGCCGAGCAGCAGTCGGCGGCCAACAACATCGCCAACATCAACACTCCCAATTTCAAGGCCCAGGACGTCGATTTCGAGTCCAGTCTGGCCCAAGCCATCGCCAACGGCGACCCCTCGCAAATGCAGGTCACCACCACCCCGTCGACCGCTCCCGCCGACCAGATCGGCAATAACGTCGACCTGGCTTCGGAAATGATCGACAGCCAGAAGGCGGGTATGCAGTTCCAGACCATGGTCGACGCCATGAACGCCAAGTTCCAGCTTCTTTCCACGGCCATCAACGGGCCCTCGAGCGCCGGCTAAGGAACGGGGGACGAGAAATGGGGCTTTTCGACCCGATCAGCACCGCCATCACGGGTGTCGACGCGTCCGAAACCTGGTTGAACGCCGTTTCCGACAACATCGCCAACATGAACGA
This sequence comes from uncultured Acidimicrobiaceae bacterium, assembly GCA_964481925.1. Lineage (GTDB taxonomy): Bacteria > Actinomycetota > Acidimicrobiia > Acidimicrobiales > Palsa-688 > Fen-671. The sequence continues at coordinate 1,906 of CAYZVQ010000197.1, read as the reverse complement.
TGTCACCTCGACCTCGCAGGGTGCCTATCAAGTGCGGTACGTGGAAATGCAGGCGGTGCCAGGACAAGCGGGAGGCACGGGGAGCGGCACCGGCAGCGACGGTGCCATCGGCAGCGGTGTCGCCGTGACCGGTATCGCCCTCGGCAGCCCGCAAGGCGTGGAGGAGCACGACCCGACCAATCCCCTGGCCGACAAGAACGGCATGGTCCGGGCAGCCAACATCGACCTCGGCCAGCAGATGACGAACATGATGCTGGCGCAAAGGGGCTATGAAGCCAACCTGGCCACCATCACTCAGGCCGAGAGCGCCTATCAGGCGGCGTTGGGGCTCCAGGTATGAGCATCATCCCGGTTTCGGCCTCCAGTGCGGCCCTGTTCCCGACGACCGAGACCTCCCAAGTGGGCTTGGCCGGCCCCACCACGCCCACGTCGCCTACGGCGGCGTTCGGCGCCGAGGGCACCACCGCCGCGGGCGGCACCGGGGACAGCTTTGCCAACGTCCTCGGCAACGCCATCGACGGCGTGCAGTCGACCCAGGCCAACGCCGACAACCTCGCCACCCAGGCGGCCACAGGAAGCCTGACCAACGTTTCCGATTACATGGTGGCCGCCGAAGAAGCGAACATCCAGACCCAGCTCACGGCGGCCGTGCGCAATAACGCCCTTCAGGCCTTCCAGCAGATCATGGGGATGCAACTATGACGGCACCGGTACGTCCGGGCCCAACTTCCGGCGGCGGGGCCAACGCGTCCAACGGCTTCGTGCTGCGCCTGCGCGACCGGTCCAAAGAGATCGTCGCCGGTTTTTCGAGCGGCCAGAAAACGGTTGTGGTAGTGGCTGTCCTGGCCGTGGTGGTCGGCGGGTACCTCTTTATGTCGTGGGCGTCCCAGCCTTCCTATGTGCCCCTGTTCTCCAACCTGAGCTCCTCCGACGCGGCGACGATAACCCAGAAACTTGCGGCTAATAAGGTCCCCTACGAGCTGTCCGAGGGTGGCCAGCAGGTGTTGGTCCCGAGCAGCGACGTCTACCAGCAGCGCCTGGACATGGCGGCCGCCGGTCTCCCCTCCTCGGGAGACCAGGGCTACAGCCTGCTCGACAGCTCGGGGGTGACGACTTCGCAGTTCCAGCAACAAGTCGAGTACCAGCAGGCCGTCGCCGACGAGCTCGAGCAGACCATCGAGTCCATAAACGGTGTGAGCTCCGCCGTGGTAAACGTCGTGATCCCCCAGGAGTCCCTTTTCACTTCCAGCTCGGACCAACCCTCGGCGTCTGTCCTGGTCTCTCTCGAAGCGGGCATAACCCTGACGGCCGAGCAGGTCGAAGCCATCGTCCACCTCGTGGCTTCGAGCATCGAAGGGCTCACGCCCGACAACGTGACCGTCGCCGACAGCAATGGCGACGTCCTGAACGCTCCGGGCACCGACGCCGGCAACGTGGCCGCCGGCACCATCGAGCAACAACAGACCGAGACTTACGACCAGAGCTTGGACGATTCGCTGCAGGACATGCTGGCCACCGTGCTCGGAGCGGGCAACGCCGTCGTGCATGCCAGCGCCGAGCTCGATTTCGACCAGACCCAGGTCACGAGCCAGATGTACGACCCCGACAAGCAAGGGCCCATCCCCGTCCAGCAGGCGACCTCCAAGGAGACTTACGTGGGGGCCGGCGCCAGCCAGGCCGCCGGGGTGGGGGCCTCCAACGTCCCGGCCGCGGCCACCACCACGACGACACTGGCCAAGTCGGCCAAAACGGGACCGGCGAAGACGATCACGACAGTGGCGTCGTCGACGGGAGCGGCGGTGACCACCGTGCCGAGCTACACCCAGGTCGGCAGCTCCCAGCAGGACGTCGTGAGCGAGGTCACCAAATCGGTCAACTCGGCCCCGGGCTCTCTCCAGCAGCTGTC